>JAQUWX010000004.1 GCA_028692635.1 Alphaproteobacteria bacterium | reverse complement strand
CGGTCGGAATTGGGAACGTGAACGGTTGGCCGGTGCTGTCTCCGTCGGTCATGACATCGTAATATGCCAGAATGATCTGCTCCATTTCAGGGGCAAAGTCGGCATAGGTCATGTCTGTCAGTTGTTTAATCTCAGAGCGACGTTGTTGAGCGACGCGGAGCAACTCACGATCATGCAGATCGGCAAAAAGATGCTCGCCCAGAGCCATAGGCTGTTGAACCTGTAGATCGGGAGGAACATTGATATCGAACGTAATGTTCGTGAAAGGCGATTGCCCCCAACGAGCAGGAACGTTCAGATTATACACAAACTGGCGAATAGCTTTACGAATCTCGCGATCGTTCAACTGGTCCACGAATACATACGGAGCCAGATAAGTATCGAATGAGCTGAACGCCTGAGCTCCCGCCCATTCCGATTGCAATATGCCGAGGAAATTGGACATCTGCCCAAGCGCTTCGCGGAAGTGGCGCGGAGGACGGCTGGATACGCGACCGACAACGCCGTTAAAACCTTCGCTCAACAACTGCCGCAGGCTCCAACCGGCGCAGTAGCCAGAGAGGCTGTCCAAATCATGGATATGATAATCGCCTTCACGATGAGCCATGCCTTCAAGCGGACTGTAGATCTCATCCAACCAATAGTTGGCGATGACCTTTCCGGCGATGTTGTTTATCAACCCGGCCTGACTGTATCCGACATTTGCGTTGGCATTGATTCGCCAATCTGTCTTAGACAGATATTCGGCGACCGTTTCTGTACAATTTATGGCCGTCCCCTCTATGCTCGGAGCAACGCTCTGAGATTCGTGTCTGTCAGTTGGATGAGGAAAAGAATATACCCGAGCGCTAGCGTTATCAAGCATGAGAAAACCCTGAAAAATGAGCACATATAGTAGATGTTCACAATAAAGCCACAAAATGTAGTGTATCTGTTTGATCTCGATCAAGTCACAAAAAATAAATAATCACAGCCATATAAGAAAGTTATCCACAGACAATTTTATATTTTCAATAGTTTCTGCACAGGACTCTAGTCGGAATAAGTAGTTAGCCACGGGACAACTTTTTGCATACTCTGGAATTAACTTTTGTCGAGTTATCAACACTGAAAGATGGTATCACATCCGAAATAATTTAGTAATAAAATTACCGCGCCGGACACCTAAAAAATAGCATCCGGCGCAGTGATCGAGTCTATGACCATTTCATGGTCATTATGTGATTTTATCCAGCTTTTACCTCGATTTTCTTCACTTTTGCCTGCTCTGAAGACTGCTTCGGCATGGTTATCGTCAAAACTCCTTTGTCGAATCTGGCCTCGATCTTCTCGTTATCTATATTGGATGGCATAGAAAGCTGCCTCATGAAGCTTCCGCACGATCTTTCTACTATGTGCCATGTGTCTTTCTTTTCGTTGCGCTCGATCTTCTTTTCTCCACGAATTGTAAGCATTCCATCGTCAAAGGTCACTTCGACTTCTTTCTCGCTCATCCCTGGCAGTTCTGCCGTAACGTGAAAAGATTTTTCATCTTCTTTCACATCAAGCTTCAACGCTTGCACAGGAGCCATCGATGACAAAGGACTCCACATATCGTCAAAAGCGCGATTAATCTCACGATGAAGAGCTGTTATAGCGTCGTCATCGCGACGGGTTAGCCCTGTATTCCCAAAGGGCGCTCTCAGTAAGAATGTCATTTTATCCTCCCTGTTTAATGGATTTAAACGGTGCTTCCATGCTTTATTTAGGAAGGATTTCTCGCTTTTAAAGGAAATATATTTTTCAAAAAACAACTTGAAATAATTGGGTAAGAACACAATCTATATACAATTACACCTGGCTAACTCATGAAAAATCAACAATTTGCTATATTGTCAAATGCACGCTATCCTCGGCCAACGCTTCTCCACTATGAGGTTCTAATATGAATAACCTTCTGGATGATAACCAACTTAAAGAACACGTTAAGGATAAAGACACCTGGTTGCGCTTTATATACCTTGTTGTGTTCGGTATCGCGTTTTATCTCTCCATCATGCTGACCTTTGCTACTTCGTTGTTCCAGTTTTTGTCAAAACTGTTCAGCGGCAGCACTTTCGGTGGATTGTCAGATTTTGGCGACTGCCTCGCCTCATATCAGGCTCAAGTTACGCGCTTTTTGACTTTTTCAGCCGACGACAAACCCTTCCCTTTCGCTCCGTTCCCGGAGAAAAAGACCAAGGATATTGCTGAATAATAAGCGTATATCGTTTTTTTTAAACTGTGATTTGCTTTCATGGTGCGAATGCTGCTATGAAGACGCATCGTGATGGCACGTGAAAACACAAAAACAAACAGAGTTTTACTTCTAAAGTGACAAGTTTTGCTGATTTAGGGTTAAGTGAAGACATCCTCAAGGCTATTCAGGACGTCGGATATGCCACCCCCACTCCAATCCAGGAACAAGCTATTCCTTACGTCCTGCAAATGCGGGATATTCTCGGCTGCGCCCAAACAGGCACTGGCAAGACGGCAGGATTCACTCTGCCTATGATAGAGATACTATCTAATGGCCGGGCAAGAGCTCGCATGCCGCGTTCGCTTATTTTGGAGCCTACTCGTGAGCTGGCCGCTCAGGTCGCAGAAAATTTTACCACTTACGGCAAGTATCATAAGCTGAACATGGCCCTGCTTATCGGCGGCGAGACTATGACCGATCAGATCAGCAATCTCGATCGCGGAGTCGATGTGCTTATAGCCACTCCTGGACGCATGCTCGATCTTTATGAGCGCGGCAAGGTTCTTTTAAACGACATCAAGATTTTCGTGATCGACGAAGCCGACCGCATGCTCGATATGGGTTTCATTCCCGATGTTGAGAGGATCGCAGGATTGCTTCCTCCTATTCGTCAAACTCTGTTCTTCTCCGCGACTCTTCCGCCAGAGATAAGCAAATTGGCGAGCCGTTTTCTGAATAATCCTAAATCAATCACCGTGGCTCCTTCGGCAAGCACGGCGATAAACATAAATCAGTTTCTCATCATGCTGCCCAGCGACAACGACTGGCAGAAGCGCGAGGCTTTGCGCATAATCCTTAAGCGCGAGTCCGTGCAGAATGCGTTCATATTCTGCAATCGCAAGCGCGACGTAGCCACTTTGAATAAATCGCTGAAAAAACACGGGTTCAATTCCGGTGAATTGCATGGCGATATGGATCAATCCGGGCGCACGGCGACGCTGGATCAGTTCAAGCGCGGAGACATAACCTTCCTGGTTTGCAGCGATGTCGCGGCCAGAGGGCTTGATATCGCCGATGTAAGCCATGTGTTCAATTTCGACGTTCCGTTCAACGCGGAAGATTATGTGCATCGCATTGGCCGCACAGGTCGCGCAGGAAAGATCGGCACATCGTATACGCTTACGACTCCCGAAGAATTGAAACAGATAGATGCAATTGAGCTTTTGATAAACAAGCAGATCGCACGCGAAGTTATTCCCGATTTGCCGGAAGCGACCAATCGCCCATCGCAACATCGTCGCAGCGATCGTAACGCACATAAAGATAGGCATGCGCCGCACAAAGGCAAACCGCGTGAACATCATCATCGCGCCGCAGCTGAGCCTGTCATTGTCGCGGAAACTCATAAGAAACCGGTTGCCGCGCCCGTAGTATCGCGCCCTCACCCGGAGCAGCAACATTCTGCGCATGCCGCATTCGGAAGCAACCTGCCGGCATTCTTAAAACGCCCGGCGACAAGATCTAAAGGCTAGATTTTCTTATAAGCGTCCAATACCGCTTCGCGCATCATTTCTGAAACTGTGAAACATGGAAACATGGTTTGCATCAGCTCGCGCTCTGTCGTTTCGAGCGAGCGAGCGATTGCGTATCCCTGGATCATTTCGCTTACATTGTGGCCCACCATGTGCGCGCCTAAAAGCGATCCCGTCTTTGAATCAAAGACCGTTTTTATCAGTCCGTCCGTCTCTCCCATAGCCGCGGCATAGTTGCTTGAAGATATAGAAGACTTTCCCGTTCTTACTCCATAACCTGCCGATCGAGCGGCTTTTTCGGTCATTCCTACCATGGCTATCTGCGGAATGCTGTGAACGCATGACGGTATATTGTCATAGCTTACAGGGTGGACTCCGATTACTCCGCCTATGCGCTCCACGCACACTACGCCTTCCTGAGCGGACTTGTGCGCAAGCTTCGTGTTCCCCACTACATCGCCGATAGCATAGACTCCGCTTTCATCGGTTATGCACCATTGGCTTATCTGGATGTGGCCGCTTTCAATTCTGGCCTTTGTATTTTCAATCCCTATATTTTCCGTATTAGGAACCGCGCCTATAGCCATAATCACGCAATCGAAAGTGCTTAACGTCGATCTTACGCCCTGTTCTATTGTCACAGTGACGTTCTTCGCGTTTTTATCGAATTTTTTTACCGTCGCTCCGGTTGTGAATTTTATTCCCTGCTTCTCAAAAATTTTGCGGGCGCAGGCCGATATATCCTCGTCTTCGTTCGGAAGAATTCTGTCCGAGATTTCCACGACTGTCACGTCAACGCCAAGAGCTTTATAGAAACTCGCGAACTCTATGCCGCTTGATCCTGCCCCCACTATTAACATAGTCTTGGGCAGAAACTCCGGCCTGGTCGCGTCCTTATAGCCCCAGATCATTTTACCGTCCGGCTCCATCCCCGGCAGCTCAATCGGGCGAGAGCCTGTCGCAATGATTATGTGCCGAGCCGATAATTCAGCGACGACCTTCCCGCCGTTGCTCACTTCGACTTTGCCCTTGCCCAGCAACTTCGCCTGACCCTCGACGATCTCGACTCTGTGTTCTTTTACGATATGTTTGATGTTGGCCGCAGCTTGCGTTGCGACTTTGCGCGAACGCTCAACCAGCTTTTTGAAATCAAAATTCGCGCCCTTCGCAACCAGTCCGAATTCTCCTGCGCGCTTTAAAAGAGAAAGCACTTCCACAGACCTTAAAAGAGCCTTCGTGGAAATAGAGCCCCAGTTCATGCACGCCCCGCCAATCTGGTCGCGCTCGATCAGCGTCACTTTCATTCCAAGCTGACCGGCTCTGATCGCAGCAGAGCAGCCTGCATGGCCACCGCCGATTATTATAATATCTGTAGGTTGCGTCATACTATACCGCCAATTACTTATTATACGACCAAGTTATATGGTTGTTCTATTAATGATTTTAAAGTAGCCATAAATTCGTTTCCGGCAAAAGCGTTTATAACACGGCTGTCGATTGACAGGCTGAAAGTCATAACCGTCGCCGCAACCAAGCGCCCATGTTTTGCTACCGGGCGTTGTTCTCCTGCTCCTGTAGCGAGGACGCATATATATGGTGGAGTGACCGGAGCGGAAAGGCTCCTGCTTCCGCGAGCGTTCATGCTTAATATGGCGAACCCGCAATTCTCCGCATCTGAATTTTCCGTTTTATCAAGTTTTGCTTTTGTCTCAGCAGCTATTTGCGGCAATGTTTTGCCTTCAACTTGTTTCAGGACAAAACTTTTTATCGCGCCTTTAGATGCAAACTCCACAGCAATATCGCTTTGCGAGTTGCGCACCGCCCCATCGCCATCATAAGCAAGATTTATGCGCGGGACTTTTCTCATTGCCAACGCCGCCGCACGGACCACGCAATCGTTTATGGAAACTTCCGCTCCATATGTGTCCTGCATGCTTTTGCATAACTTAAGAAGCTCATCGATCTCGCAATCTATAGATAAACGGAAATCAGGAACCGATTGCCTGTCGGCAACATCCACCCGCAAGGGCAAATCTATAACTTCATGAGCCGGTTCTTCTTTCGCTTGAACTGGCGGAGCTTTTGGCTCTTCCGTCTGCTCGACCTGAACCGATTTTGTTTCGTTCGGCTTCAAGCTTGCGATATATTTTTCCACATCGGTGAGGACTATTCGACCGTTAGGGCCTGTTCCCGGAACCAGATTGATATCGATGCCAGCTTTCTCCGCCACTCTCCTGGCGAGCGGACTTACCGGCATTCTATCTTTCGAGAAATCAGTCGTAGCAGTAGTGGCGGTCGCTGACATAAAATCCCTCCATCGCTTTCTTTAAAATCATTTATTCTTTTGCTTCTCTCCGTTTGCTTCCGCTTCTGGAGCCGGGGTTAGTATTATTATTTCATTCGGTTTCGAATAATTCAAAAGTTCTCGTGATTTTTCCTCAAGCAGATCGGGGTCTATGCTCTCCGGCCTCAGCAGTTGCACCCTATGAGCCAGCTCCTTGCGCTCCTTTTGCAAACGCTCGAGCTTTTCCTCCGACGCGCTGACCTCATGCTTTAGGCGCAGCATCGAGAGCCAACCTCTGTCTCCCTGTATCGTGTGGTACAGAAAATACCCAACTATACAGGCGCCTATCACCGACCATATTGTGTGCTTTGTCCGCTTACTTATCCACGGTCGGCTCATGCTCCTGCCTATAATTTATCGAACCAATATCGAGGTCCCCGCAAAACGTCCAACTTTTCCCAGCTTTTCCTCTATGCGGATAAGCTGATTATATTTTGCAAGCCTGTCCGAGCGGGAAAGCGATCCAGTTTTTATTTGTCCGCAGTTCGTAGCCACCGCAAGATCGGCAATAAAGGAATCCTCGGTCTCTCCCGAGCGGTGCGACATAACGGCGCGATAGCCAGCTTTATGCGCCATCTCAACGGTTTCCAGAGTTTCGCTTAGCGTCCCTATCTGATTGACCTTAATCAGCACAGCGTTAGCTATGCCGCGCTCGATACCATCGGCAAGGCGAACGGGGTTGGTCACGAACACGTCATCGCCGACGATTTGTATTTTCTCGCCCAGAGTTTCGGTCATTGCTTCCCATCCCTCGAAATCGTCTTCGGCAATGCCGTCTTCGATGGAAACTATGGGAAAGCTTGCGCAGAGATTTTCGTAATAGTGGACCATTTGCTCTGAGGTAAAGGTTTTGCGCTCTCCGGCAAGGTGGTAATGCCCATCGCGGAAAAATTCCGTCGCGGCAGGATCGAGAGCGATAACAATATCCTCTCCCGCAGCATATCCAGCTTTCTCACAAGCGCGCATGATAAACGTCAGTGCATCTTCCGCAGACGTGAGATTAGGAGCAAATCCCCCCTCATCGCCTACGCTGGTATTATGTCCGGCATCTTTCAGGAGCTTTTTTAAAGTATGAAATACTTCGGAACCCATACGGATCGCGTCGGTGCAACTTTCCGCGCCAACCGGCATTATCATAAATTCCTGTATATCAATCTGGTTGTCGGCATGCGCTCCGCCATTGATGATGTTCATCATCGGAACCGGCAACAGAGACGCAGAAGCGCCTCCGATATATTGGTACAATGGTAACTTTGCTTCGATTGCAGAAGCTCTGGCCGCCGCAAGGCTCACGCCTAAAATCGAGTTTGCCCCAAGACGGGATTTGTTAGGAGTTCCATCAAGCTCGATCATCGCTCCATCGAGAGCTATTTGCTCGGAAGCCTCCATGCCAAGAACGGCTTTTGAAATTTCGTCGTTTACGATATCAACCGCTCGCTGCACGCCCTTGCCGCCAAAACGCGTCTTGTCGCCATCTCTAAGCTCGATTGCTTCGTGCGCTCCTGTGGAAGCGCCAGAGGGAACGGCTGCGCGCCCTTTTGCTCCGCTTTCAAGACCTATGTCCACCTCAACCGTAGGATTGCCACGGCTATCCAGAATTTCACGGGCATGAAGTTGTATTATTTTAGACATTAAGGACACCATTTATGAGGAGTTGCTTTTAGGCAATTCAGGCTATAACACAATATCTTATGGTAATGAAATATCTCTCTAAACGCGTTCTGTCCAGCGCTATGCGACGCGCCGCCGATGAGGCCAGAGGATGGATTGGGGCTACTTCTCCCAACCCTCCAGTGGGGGCTGTTGCCCTGGACCGTGAGGGACAAATACTGGCCGTAGCGGCCCATAAACGTGAGAAAACCCCCCATGCCGAGGCCGCTCTTATAGAAATCTGCCGCGAAAAAGGGGTTTTAGACAGGGTCCACACGCTTTGCGTCACTCTTGAGCCTTGCAACCACCACGGCCATAACCCTCCCTGCACAGAAGCTATATTGCGTTCCGGCATAAAGAACATAGCCGTGGGGACTCGCGATCCCAATCCATTCGTTGTCGGAGGAGGCCTCGAGCGACTTCAGGCAGAGGGAATTAATGTAACCTGTGGGATAGAAGAATCCTTATGTCTGCAACTGATTTACGCTTTCTCATATTCTATGAAAACCGGCATTCCGTGGATCACTATCAAGCGAGCCTTCAACCCGGACGGATCGATGATCCCGGAAGACGGACAGAAAACTTTTACTTCTCCATCGTCTCTGCTTCTGGCCCATAAGCTACGCAAGCGAGCGGACGCCATTCTTACAGGAAGCGAGACTATCCTTTCCGATAATCCTCTGTTCACCGTGCGCCTGATTTCCGATTATCCCGGCAAAAGGCGATTCCTGGCAATTCTGGATAGGCGGAGGCGCGTGCCTCAAAGCTATCTTGAGGCTGCAAAAGAGCGCGGACTCGATCCTATTGTTTATGACGATATCAAAACAGCGCAGGAAGACCTTTTCAAACTGGGGGTCAGAGAGATTTTGGTTGAAGCCGGACCGTCTCTGTCGCAATCTGCGCTCGACGCTGGTTTCTGGAATATGCTTGTCGATATAGAGCGCGTTGCGGAAAACTCCACGGACAAAATAAAGACTGCATTGAACTCTGATCTATTTATACCATTCGATCCTGCCAATTGGAGGATTGAAAACATGATTACATCAGAAAACAAAATTGAATGTGAAACAAAATGACCGCAACTCATCAGTCGCAATCCGCTTTGCCCACAATCGCTGGGGATTTCATCCTGCACATTTTCACCGACGAAAAGGGCACGGAGTATATGGTTATGGTTATGGGAAATCCCGATAATGGCTGCATTGTCAGAATTCACTCTGAATGCGCCACCGGAGATATTCTTGGCTCCCTGCGCTGCGATTGCAGAGATCAACTTATCCTATCGATGAAGAAAATCGCAGCCGAAGGCTCCGGCATGTTGATATATATGCGCGGCCACGAAGGACGCGGCATAGGGCTTGTTAACAAGATCAAAGCGTATGCTCTTCAGGATCAGGGAATGGATACAGCGGCAGCGAATATCCATCTCGGCTTTCCGGTGGACGATCGAGACTATGCTCCGGCAATCGATATACTTAAACACTTTGGCATATCAAGCCTGCGGCTGCTCACCAACAATCAGAAAAAGATAAAAGCGCTGGAAGATGCCGGAATTAAAATAGCGGAGCGCATCTCCATATGGACAGCGGAAAACCCGCATAACGCAAAGTACATCGGCACAAAGATAACCCGGCTTGAGCACTTGAAGTAAAAATGCCCTAAACTAATCGGCTCTGCTTGATTGCCGCTTCGATGAACGATTTGAATAGCGGGTGCGGCTCGAATGGGCGGGATTTTAATTCGGGGTGAAACTGCACTCCGACAAACCACGGATGATCTTTGCGCTCCACGATCTCAGGCAGATTTCCGTCAGGAGACATTCCAGAAAATACCAGTCCGGCTTTTTCAAACTGCTTGCGATAGGTGATGTTCACTTCATAGCGATGGCGATGCCGTTCTTTTATTTTATCCGTTCCATATATTTTATGAACAAGACTTCCCTTCGCAATGTCGCAAGCATATGCGCCCAGACGCATTGTGCCGCCAAGATCGCCGTCCTTGCGGCGAACCTCAACTTGATTGCCTTTCATCCATTCGGTCATAAGACCTATGACAGCGTGCTTGCTTGGGCCAAATTCGCTCGACGAAGCCTCGGGGATGCCGCCAAGATGCCTTGCGGCCTCAATCACTGCAAGCTGCATGCCGAAGCAAATTCCGAAAAACGGTATGCCACGTTCACGCGCAAATTTAGCCGCGCAGATTTTTCCTTCGGTGCCACGTTCTCCAAATCCGCCGGGAACCAGAATTCCGTTAACGTCTTCAAGCTGATTTATGGCGTCTTCAGATTCAAATATCTCAGAATCCATCCATTTCAGGCGCACACGCACGTTATTCGCGATCCCGCCATGAGACAACGCCTCGTTAAGCGATTTATAGCTGTCGAGAAGCGAGGTGTATTTGCCGACAACCGCAATGGTAACTTCGCCTTCCGGTTCACGCTGCGTAGCGACGATATTTCTCCAACGAGAAAGATCGGGCTGTTTGTTGACCGGCAGATTGAAATACTTCAAAACCTGCACATCAAATCCCTGATCGTGATAATTGATCGGAACAGCGTAAATGGTATCGACATCCAGAGCGGCAATCACGCGCTCATGCTTAGTGTTGCAGAATAGCGCGATCTTTTGTCTCTCCCCCTCGGGCAGAGGACGATCTACGCGGCAAAGAAGTATGTCGGGCTGAATTCCAACGCTCAGCAGCTCCTTGACCGAATGCTGCGTGGGTTTGGTTTTTAATTCGCCCGCAGTTTTTATGTATGGCAACAGAGTCAAATGAATGAACAAGCTGCGCTCTTTCCCCAGCTCATTCCCTACCTGGCGAATTGCTTCGAGAAACGGCAGGCTTTCAATATCGCCGACGGTACCGCCTATTTCACATATGCAGAAATCCTCATCGGTAATGTCGGCAAGGATAAATTCCTTTATCTCATCCGTGATATGAGGAATGACTTGCACCGTAGCGCCCAGATAATCTCCGTGGCGCTCTTTGGCGATAACGTTCGAATATATTCTGCCAGTCGTAATGTTGTCGGTCTGCCGAGTGGAGACTCCGGTGAAGCGCTCATAGTGCCCAAGATCGAGATCGGTTTCAGCTCCATCGTCCGTGACGTACACTTCTCCATGTTGCGTAGGACTCATGGTTCCGGGATCGACATTGAGATACGGATCAAGCTTGCGCAGACGGACTTTGTATCCCTGGATCTGCAACAAAGAGCCAAGAGCCGCAGCCGCAAGCCCCTTTCCAAGAGAAGAAACCACCCCGCCTGTAACGAAAATAAAGCGCGTAGTCATCTTCTCACTCTTTCTGTTGTGGTTCTCGTTCAACTTACTGTCTTCAACCTTACTTTGACACCGGCACCGACGGAGCAGTCTCCGGCTTATCCTTTGCCGCTTCGCTTTCCGCAGCAGGAGCGCTTATTGGAGCGATCTGATCCGTTACGCTTCTGGTTTTGTGCTTTGCGCTTGCGATAAAGCCCAGCGTCATACTTGTGCAAATAAACAGGGTCGCAAGAATAGCCGTAGTTCTCGTCAAAAGATTTGCCGATCCACGCGCAGTGAACAATCCGCCCATAGTGCTGCCGCCGCCCATAAGGCCGCCACCGTCCTGAGCAGTGCGTTGAATCAAAATGACCGAGATTAAAGCAACCGCCAATATAAGATGCGCGACAAGTAAAACGGTATCCATGACATTCCCCTTAATTAAATCTTTTAATCCTTGCGACCACCTGCGAATCCATAAGATGGGTGCATATTTGATATGGCGATTACCTATTAGAGCAATTATGCTTACAACGCTAGACCGTGTTTTAAAAATGAGAGCCTAATGAACAAACCACGCATATTCATAGACGGCGAGTCCGGCACTACGGGCCTTAAAATCCGGGAACATTTGTCTGATCGTAACGATATTGAGCTGGTCGGAATTAATGTTAATAAACGCAAGGATGTGGGAGAACGAAAACGACTCCTTAACAGCGTGGATCTGGCCATACTGTGCCTGCCGGACGACGCCGCCATAGAGGCCGTAGGGTTAATAGAAAACCCTAATGTGCGGGTTCTGGACGCGAGCACAGCCCACAGGATAGCTCCTGGATGGGTGTATGGCTTTCCCGAGCTGGCGACCGGGCAAAAAGACAAAATCCGCAGCGCCTCTCGAGTGTCAAATCCCGGATGCTATGCAACCGGAGCCATAGCTCTTTTGCACCCCCTGATAAGCCGTGGGCTTATGCCTTCCGACTATCCGGTTTCGATATGCGGTATTTCGGGATACTCGGGCGGAGGAAACGCTCTTATAGAACGCTGCGAAAGCGATTCATCAAAACCTGCTTTCCGGCTCTACGGATTGGGAGGAAAGCATAAACACTTGCCAGAGATCGTTAAGTACTCCGGATTAAAACAGGCTCCGCTGTTTATGCCGTCATATGTAGGGCACATGAAACAGGGAATGCTGATTGAAATACCGGTACACTCCCTGCCAGCAGAGAAGCTCCACGCAGCTTTTACCGATCACTATGCAGGACAATCCTGCGTCAAAGTCATGCCGTTCAATCAGTCGGAAGCGCCGGACTGCGGCCTTTCCCCCGATGCTTTAAACGATACAAATGTCATGGAGCTATATGTCTATGCAAACGATCTTGAGCAAACTCTGCTCGTCGCACGACTGGACAATCTCGGCAAAGGCGCTTCAGGCGCTGCTGTGCAGAATTTGGAAATAATGCTGTCAGTATAACCGCGCCTTTTCAGCGATGGCCCAGAAGCCGTCGCTGTTTAGACTGGCGGCGCCGACGAGCACTCCGTCAATCTCCGGTTCGGCAAATAAAGATTCTGCGTTCTGCGGAGCAACAGACCCTCCGTACAAAACCTGCACCACCTCACCTACAGAACCCAATACTTTGCGAATCAGTTTGTTAACTTGCCTCACGACTCCGACTTCCGGTTGCTCGCCGCTGCCTATGGCCCACACAGGCTCATATGCTATGACAAGACTCGATACCTGGTACTTGTCCGGAAGCGAGGATGTGATTTGCTCGGTTATGACTTCTTCAGTTTTGCCGCTCATGCGCTGGTCTTGAGTCTCTCCGACACATACTATGGTGGTTAACCCCGCCAGATGCCCGGCAGTGACCTTTGCAGCCACCTCGGCCCCCGTCTCCCCGTGGCCGTTGCGACGCTCTGAGTGCCCCAAAATGACATAGCGACATCCCAAATCTGCCAGCATTCCCGCGCTTATATCGCCGGTATAGGCTCCGTGGTTAGCTCTGTGGCAATCCTGAGCGCCTAAAAGCACGGGAGAACCCATAATTGTCTCTGCCACCGGCCATAGCAACGATGCTGGAGGACATATCACAAGATCGTAGGAAAGAGGTCTTTCCGCCAGCGCTTTATCCGCCAAATCCTTCGCCAGCGTCAAACCAGAGGTAAGACGCCCATTCATTTTCCAGTTACCCACAACCAGTTTGCGACGTTTTGCCATGATTTAAGACCTTGGTTATCGTGGATTCGACATTAAAAGATATATGCTTGTTGCGAATAGGTAACTTGCCTTTTATCATGCCTCGTTGATTTCGAAAACAGACAATCGAAGGAATACTCCATGCTGCAAA
The DNA here is from genome assembly GCA_028692635.1 of Alphaproteobacteria bacterium. Lineage (GTDB taxonomy): Bacteria > Pseudomonadota > Alphaproteobacteria > UBA9219 > UBA9219 > JAQUWX01. The sequence continues at coordinate 44,565 of JAQUWX010000004.1, read as the reverse complement.
TAATGCGCGATCTGGGCAAGTCCTGGACATTCAAAACCTTAATGGGCCTGCTGATCGTCAGTTTCGCCGTTTGGGGGATTGGCGATATTTTTCGCGGCAACCCCCAGCAGAGAGAAGTCGCCAAGGCTGGAGCCGTATCCGTCACGGTTCAGGATATTGAAATGGAGTTCCAGAAAAGCATGCTTGAAGCTCGCAGGACTTTTGGCCCCGAGCTGACTACGCAACAAGCCAGACAAATGGGCGTTATGGATCGTGCGCTCAACATGCTGATCGAACGGGTCGAATTCGACCAGGAAATAAAGCGTCTTGGAATTTCCGTGAGCAACCAGTTCATACTCGGAAAACTGGCCTCTTTGCCGAATTTCCGCGACAAGGATGGCAACTTCAACAAACAACTGTGGGAGATGTTTCTGCGGCAGAATGGCGTAAACGAAGAGCAGTTTATGCAGAATGAAAAGCGCGAAGAAGCAAGAAGACAACTATTTAAAGCTCTGACCGCAAACACTACAGCTCCGGCGTCCATGATCGATAATCTTTATATGGCTCGCGGACAGAAGCGCATTCTTGAAGTGCTTACTCTTGAAAATTCCAGCATCGCTAATCTGGCAGCTCCAGACGACGCTACGTTGCAGAAGTTCCATGAGAAAAACGCAAGCAAGTTTACTGCTCCGGAATATAGGAACATCACAATCGCTAAACTCTCGACTACCGATATGGCAAAAGATGTTTCCGTAACCGACGACGATCTTAAAACCGCCTATGAAAGCAAGAAGTCCGAATTCGCGCAGCCGGAACAGCGTGATTTGGAGCAAATAGTCCTTCAGGACGAGGCAAAAGCGAAAGAAATCGTCGAATTAGTCAAAAATAACGGCGATTTCATCAAAATTGCCAAAAGCAAGGGCTTGGACGTGATTACACTTAATCACAAAGAAGAAAACTCTATAGTTCCAGAGCTTTACGAGGCGGGCTTAAAGCTAAAAGATAAGCAGGTGTCCGATCCTATAAAAACCGATCTTGGATGGCATGTTCTGCGAATCAAAAAGATATATCCCGCGACTGAACCTACCTTTGCGGATGTAAAGGATAAGCTTCGCGCTCAATTGCAAAACGAGCAGGCGGTGGATGGCATAACTCGCGCCGTCAATCAGCTTGACGACGCTCTGGCTGCCGGAAAATCGCTGGAGGATATTGCGGATAGTTTGAAGATGCGTCTTATAAAAATCCCTGCAATAGATGCTAACGGTATCGACCCTGACAACAAACCGACGACAGAGCTTCCCGCCGAAAAGGATGTCCTTCGCGCAGCATTTGGACAGGCTGCCGGAGAAACAAGCCAGGTCATCGAGGATAAAAAAGAAACCGGGAGCGACTATATCGTAGTCCGCACTGAGGACGTGACTGCAAGCCAGTTGCGCCCCTACGATCTGGTGAAGAAGCAGGTGCTCGCTGCATGGAGCACAGATGAACAGGCAAAGAAAGCCATGGAGAGCGCTGAAAAGATCGCTCAGGAAATGCGCAACGGCAAAACCGCGACCAGCTTCGCGGTTCGCCCTGGAGTTGACGTAAGATTGTCAAAACCAATAACTCTCCTGGGAGATACCGACAACAACATCCCCAAGACCATTCTTAAACAGGTAGTGCGGATGCAAAGAGGAGATGTCTTAACGTCATCCACCCCGGACAAGCAATATGTGCTCAGGTTGGCAGATATCATCCAGGTCGATCCCAAAAATCCCGATGAAGGAAAACGGAAAGTCATCGATGATTTTGAAGATCAGATGCCCATGGACATTCTGGAACAATACTCGAAAAATCTGCGCAAGGTGTTTCCCGTCAAAATCCATAAGGATATGATGGATATGCTGCGCAATCAGGATAACGGATGATCCTTACTCCTGATTTTCAGCAGTTCTCTCGCGTCTGGCGCTCCGGCAAAAACCAGACGGTAAGTACCGGGCTGGTTAACGATCTTGAGACTCCAGTATCCGCTATGCTCAAGCTTGGCAAGGGAGATCCTTATGCCTTTCTTCTGGAATCCATAGAAGGCGGAGATATACGCGGACGCTATTCGATTATCGGTCGAGACCCGGATGTTATCTGGAGATGCAATGACGGTAAGGCTGAGGTCAACCGCAACGCCCTGCGCGATCTCGATGCGTTCACTGCCTCATCGCTATCTCCTTTAGAGGACCTTCGCGCTCTGCTTTCTGAGTGCAGGATAGACGTTCCCGATCAGCCCCTGCCCATGGCTTCCGGCATGTTCGGTTATCTTGGCTATGATATGGCTCGACAGATAGAGAATATCCCCTCATCCGCTCCTGCTAATTACAGCGTCCCGGATTCCGTGCTTTTGCGCCCTACTCTGCTTGCTATATTCGATCAGATCGAGAACCGGTTTAATCTGGTTACTCCGGTTTGGTTTGATAAAAACACTACTGCCGAGGCTGCGTACGCTGCCGCTACAGCTTTGCTGGAGAAAGCGCTGGAAGATCTCAATAAAGCTCTGCCGATCCAGCCTGTGAAGGCTCCAAAGGCTATCCCAGCCGCACGCAGCAATATGGACGAGGCCGGATATGTAAGAATGGTTGAGCGCGGCAAGGAATATATCCGCGCAGGAGATGCTTTCCAGCTTGTGCTGTCTCAGCGGTTCAGTCAGCCGTTCACGCCTCCTCCGTTCAATCTTTATCGGGCTATACGCAGGCTTGATCCATCTCCGTTTTTATATTTCTTCAATATGAAGGATTTCTCCATCGTAGGGAGTAGCCCGGAAATTCTGGTGCGCGTGCGCGATGGTAAAGTGACTATACGCCCAATTGCAGGAACTCGCCCCCGTGGAGGGGCCAGCAATCGCAGCGATGCAGAGCTTGAAAAAGAACTGCTGGCTGACCCTAAAGAACTGGCCGAGCATCTTATGCTGGTCGATCTGGGGCGCAACGATGTTGGTAAAGTATCAAAGATCGGCACTGTGAAGGTAACTGCCAGAAACGATATCGAGAAATATAAGCACGTTATGCATATAGTCTCGAATGTAGAGGGCGAGCTTAAAGATGAATGCGACACGCTTGACGCTTTAATGGCGGGATTTCCAGCAGGAACCGTGAGCGGCGCTCCAAAGATACGAGCTATGGAGATTATTGCGGAGCTGGAGCCGGACAAACGCGGCATATATGCGGGATGCATAGGATACTTCGGCGCGAACGGCAGCATGGATAGCTGCATTGCCATTCGAACTGCGGTTATCAAAGACGGCGTCATGCATGTGCAGGTGGGCGCTGGCATAGTCTACGACAGCGACCCTCAATCCGAATATCGCGAATGCGCGGCAAAAGCTCGTGGCATGATGGCAGCCGCAGAAACCGCCATGCGAGATTAACTCGCAAGGCTCAGGCTGGATAGGCTGTCTCTTTTGCGTTGTATGCCTGAGGATGTATTATCAGAGGAAGAAGAAAGAACGCTCATGCTGTCCTGGTTCATTTGAGCCATCAGCATCGCTGTAAAATATGTGCTGCTCGTCTCGTCGGCTTGGAAGCTGTTTGCCACCGACGGCGTATAGCTTGATCCCGGAGACGCCAGCCCAGATAAACGAGCAATAGAATTGCTGGCAAAGTTATAATTCGCCGCAGCTCCGGTTGCGCCGCCTGCATCAGCCGTCATAACTATGTTCCCTGTCATGATCGCGTCGTTGCCTTCAAATTTTTTGGCAAACTGTTTGTATATTTGAGCGCAAGTGCGCGGCTGGCCCTCTTTGTCGTAAAATACTTTGCTGTTCGCTGCCGCCGCCGTAGGTAGATAATCCGCCGCAACTGCATTCGGATTTGCGCGCATTTCCTTGATGAAGGTAGCTGCGCCGTTAACTCCTAGAAAATGGGCCAGGTATAGCTCGGTGGCGCCTATTTTGCCGCCAACCGCGCCTTTAAGCTTCTCGCAGTTTTCATTAGCAAGCTCCGCCGCCATTTTAGCGGACACTTCCGGGTCCTTGCGAAGATTGAGTATAGCTAAACGAGACTCCTGATCGCTTACGCGGGCAACTCCGCTGCTATCGACAGAAATGCGGCTTGCAACCTGATCCAGGCCGTACTTGCCTCCATACGCCTTAATGACTTGCAGCCATGTCTGCTCGATGAACTGGAATAACCCCGTGGCAGAGCTGGATTTGGCCTTGGCGTTGGGATTGAAGCTGCTTTCCTGATTGGCTTTGTTCATCAGATAGGAAAAATCTACCCCAGACTGGACGCTGGCCTGCTTTATGGCTGAGGCAACGCGACTGGTCAGGCCAACAGACTGATTTGCAACGGTATTTTCCGAAGATATGCTGCCAATAGTAGTAACCAAAACCCTATTCCCCCATAGCAAGATATGCTTATAGCTGCGCTACACAGCTATATCTGCAACTGGCGTGCCAAAAGTGGGAAATACAGGCTTATGCCCGGTGGATAGCAGCTTCCAGCTTGGCCTTTACGATAGCCAAACGAGTCTCCATGCCAGAGCGCTTGCCTTCCTCTTTCTCCGAGAGGTTGGCGATGTCTTCAATCAATGCATTTATTTCCTTCTCTACCTCAGTGCGGTCAATATCTTTAACCGGCACAGGGCCTTCCGCGAGAAGGATGCATTTCTCATTTGTAATTCTGGCAAAGCCGCCTTCGATGAAAATGCGCTCGGAAACTTCCGATACGTTATTGTCATTTATCTCAACAACTCCAGAGCTTAACGACGCAATGACAGGAGCATGTCCGGCCAGCACACCAAAATACCCAATATCGCCAGGCATAGTGACAAGCGTAACGTCTCTGCTTAGAAACAGCTTGTCGGGCGAAACGAGTTCCAGTTTGATTTGTGCCGTCATAACTATGCTGCTCCCGATTACGCGGCTTCCGCCATCTTATGAGCCTTGGCAACCGCTTCTTCAATGGTTCCAACCATATAGAACGCAGCTTCAGGCAGATGATCGTACTCACCATCGACAATGCCCTTAAAGCCGCGGATGGTATCCTCCAACTTGACGAAAGCGCCCGGGAATCCGGTGAACACTTCGGCAACGAAGAACGGCTGTGACAGGAAGCGCTGAATCTTACGAGCGCGTGAGACGGTAAGCTTGTCTTCTTCCGACAACTCATCCATTCCGAGAATGGCGATGATGTCTTGCAAGGCCTTATAGGTTTGCAAAATCTTTTGGACCTCGCGAGCAGTGTTATAGTGCTCCTCGCCAACGACCAGCGGATCAAGAATGCGGCTCGTGCTGTCGAGAGGATCGACGGCAGGATATATTCCAAGCTCAGAAATCTGGCGCGACAACACCGTGGTGGCATCCAAGTGCGCGAACGAAGTAGCAGGCGCAGGATCGGTCAAATCGTCAGCGGGAACATAAACAGCCTGCACCGAAGTAATAGACCCCTTCTTGGTTGTCGTAATACGTTCTTGCAGAATGCCCATTTCGGTGGCCAACGTCGGTTGATAACCCACCGCCGAAGGAATACGTCCAAGAAGCGCCGACACCTCAGAACCCGCCTGAGTGAAACGGAAGATATTGTCCACGAAGAACAGCACGTCTTGGCCTTCTTCGTCGCGGAAGTATTCCGCCAACGTCAACCCAGTCAAAGCAACGCGAGCGCGAGCGCCCGGAGGCTCGTTCATCTGACCAAAAACCAGAGCAACTTTCGATCCGGTCCCATCAAGCTTGATAATTCCGGCTTCAATCATTTCGTGATAAAGGTCGTTACCTTCGCGAGTACGCTCACCAACGCCTGCGAACACAGAATAACCACCGTGCGCCTTGGCGATGTTGTTAATCAATTCTTGAATCAAAACAGTCTTGCCCACGCCAGCTCCGCCGAACAGACCAACCTTACCGCCTCTGGAATAAGGAGCCAGAAGATCGACCACCTTAATGCCAGTTACAAGCATTTGCTTTTCAGTCGATTGCTCAATGAATTCAGGAGCAGGACGGTGAATCGGGAACATTTGTTTCGTCTTGATCGGTCCACGCTCGTCAACGGATTCTCCGATGACGTTCATAATGCGCCCCAGAGTCTCAGGACCGACAGGAACCGTTATAGGATTGCCTGTATCCGTAACCTTCAGACCGCGCACAAGACCATCGGTGCTGTCCATAGCAATGGTGCGGACAGTATTCTCTCCCAAATGCTGCGCAACCTCTAATACCAGGCGGCGGCCCTCGTTCTCGGTGTAAAGCGCGTTCAAAATAGACGGTAGTTCACCATCAAATTGCACGTCAATGACAGCTCCAGTGATTTGGGTAATATGACCGATTTTTTGCATTGCTCTTTCCTCTTAATTAAACGGCTTCGGCGCCAGAGATGATTTCAATCAGCTCTTTGGTGATGTACGCTTGACGGCTGCGGTTATAGTTGAGCGTCAATTTATTAATCATGTCTCCCGCATTGCGTGTGGCGTTGTCCATGGCAGTCATGCGAGCGCCATGTTCGCCAGCAAGGCTTTCCAACATCGCGCCAAAAATCTGCACAGACAGATTGCGCGGCAACAGCTTGGCAAGAATTTCCTGCCCCTGCGGTTCATACTCATAATACAAGCCGTCGCTTTCTCCAGCCGATGCGCTTCCGGCCAGCACAGGAATCAGCTGTCTGGAAGTTACGACCTGCGAAATTACTGACTTGAATTTGTTATAAACGATATATGCCACATCGAACTGATCGGCATCAAACAGCTTAAGGATGGTTTTGCTTATCTCATCCGCGTTTGAAAAATCCAGATACTTTTTCGCCAAAGCGGGAACCATCCCGATAATCCGACTGGCATTGTCACGGCGCAGAAGATCGCGACCCTTGCGACCGACGCAGAACAACTTAACGTCCTTACCCTCAGACACAAGCTGGCCAACCATGCGACGAGCTTCACGCACCGCATTGGAATTAAAACCACCGCACAATCCGCGATCAGAAGTAAAGACGATCAGCAGTACGGTTTTCTCCTTACCCGTTCCAACCATCAGACGGGGAGAACCTTCTTCACCGGCAAATTTTTTCGCCAGAGAATTTAACATGCGCTCCATATGCTCGGCATATGGGCGAGCTGACTCCGCTTGATCCTGTGCGCGACGAAATTTGCTGGCCGCAACCATTTTCATGGCAGAGGTTATCTTGCGCGTGGATTTCACGCTTGCAATTCGATTTTTAAGGTCCTTAAGACTAGGCATGTGGCTCAAAGATAAAGTGGTTAAAACCCGGGGGCTTTTTGTATGATTATCGCGTCCCGGTCAAGTCTTACCTTCACCTGAACCACTATATTTTTTCATTATCATCCCCCTGCCCTCGTTTTAGAGCAGTCGCAGCATAATTCAGCACCAAAATGGCGGCTCTGGCTATGTGATTTTTGAGAATTTGGGCCGCAGATTAACGATAATACACCCATAATTTTTGCTGCGGCGCAAAAAGAGAGAATCAGTGGGTTATGAATTTAGGCCAGTAGCAGCAGAACCTGTAGGGGAAAGAACATAAAGTTTTCCTTTCTCCTGAGCTCTGGGAGGAGGACACGAGTAATCCCAAATAATAGTGTACCCACTCCTTGCAACATCACCCCGCGTGCTCTTCGATTGATAAAGAGCAGTGTCGGCAACACCGCATAACTCTTCAAGAAAGCCATTATCTTTCTCTATTTTTTCTTCCTGATTTTTTTTGAACACGCCACCATCGACATCCCATGTCATGGCGACCCCAACGCTCAGACCAATCCGAAGATCGGAACCATCGGGAAATTTTATCCTAGCGCCATCCTTATCAAGGAGTTCTATATTATTAACTGCATTTATTATTTTTTGAGCAAACTTTTCGGCGCCCCTATCACTTTTAACTGCGCCAGCAACAACAAATTCATCACCCCCCCATCTAACAACCATATCATCATTACGTTTGGCATCTTTAAGTGCGGCAGCAACAGCCTCCAATACGCGATCACCAACATCATGTCCCAATTCATCATTTATCCGCTTAAAGTAATCGATATCCATTAACATTACAGAGATACAAAGGGGATCGGTCTTTTTCTTGTTATGAAAATCAAAGTTATTTCTGCTGACAGTGCCCATCAAACTTTCGAAAGCTTCCTCACCGCCACGTCTATTAAAGACCTTAGTTAGAGGATCCATATTTGCCAGATTGCCAACCTTAACGATACTCTCCTCAAGCGCTGCGATTTTCCGGGCCTGTTCCATACAAAATCGCATATTGTCGCGAAATAGTTGGTTCACATCGTTTTCGTTGGCTTCAATAAATAAGGTTCCTCCACAACCAAGGGAATAAGCGCGGTAATTATTTGTTTGCCCATCGTCGTCTTCAAACGAATAACAGCCGCCCGTTTCTTTTATTGTAACAGTATTAGACCGATAATGTTTTAGCAGTTGTGTTGATGTCTGCACTGATGCACCAGCACTGGCAATCGCGCTATCAGATTCAGGGGAAACGACTATGAGTGAGCGTCCTCCTGTTTTGTTTTCATAGCAGCTAAGAATACCTTGAATTTCTTTATCAGAGCGGGGAACGGAAAGCCTCTCAAGAAGCCCTTCGGGTGCGACAGCGCCGTCAAAAATGGAAGAAGCATTGGAATCGCTCGCCGGGGTAAATAAACACCTCCAAGCTTTTTTTATGCGCGGCAACAATGCATTATTATCAGTCATGACCCAGATTCACCTTCGAAAAAAGCTTAATTCACGCAGGCATTTTAACATAAGATGCTGCAAATATATTACTTTCTCTAGCTTAATCCGTGGTTAATGGCCTTTTTCCCCTTAAAAACCGCTATTTACCCTTGGTTTTTCCCATCAGCTCCTCAACCTCGGCATAGCCTTTCTGGTAGAACCCCTCCTCATCCGGGGCCAGTTCCTTCAGTAGTCTCAAGAATTCTCCCACATGCTCCTTTTCCTCGTTGGCTATGTCGGTCAATACCTCCTTGGCCAGCGGGTGGTCCGTTGCGTCTGCAAGTTGCATATACATCTGTATAGCCTCATATTCGGCAGAGACATTGAACCTTATGGCTCGGATCAGCTCTTCACGGGTAACTTTGCGGTCTAGATTCAGGCCGGAAAACGGAGAGGAAAATTCGGGCATAGGACAGCTCCTTTTGTTGTTCCAAAAGCGATTCTTCCGACTCTTACACAATCTCTCCTGCTTTGTTAGCCCTCAAAACCGACGGCTTACAGACAGGCATATTCTTTTCATATAGTTTGCTTTGGAAACTGACGATATATAGTATTCTTTCCACAATCATCCCGGCCTCTAACCCCTATCAGATAGCATGACAAATAAATATCTCAAGCCAATGCTAGATACAGGCTCGCCTCGCGTGTTCAACTGCAATGAGATGACGCAGAAGGTAATAGCAAGCGATCCCGAAGCTAAAGTGTTTTTTCGCAACAGGCCCTTAAACACTATCGTGCTTATCAAGGATACAGTGCCAGAGGCAGATCGCCGTCCAGGAACGCCTATGGTCGGGACAAAATTGTATTTTCCTTTCAATGAAGGAAACATCTATGAGGGTGGGCGCACCATATTCGTGCATGACCGCCATTTACAAAATTCCATCATGGACCATTTTGGCGAGGGCGCCATAAATAAGGACGCTCTGACTGAAGATATACGCATACTCTCTATTTTAGACAGATTGCCTTCGCTCGATCCCTTTCTGATGAAAGATATTTTTCTGCGTCAAAAGATCGATATTAACCCCGCTTACTTCGAAGTAAGCCAGGAGGCTTGGAATGAGATCGAGGCGTTTATGTTACAACGGTTTGAGCCTCTGGTCCGAGCCGCTTTTCCAAATGACGATTCGTCGTCCGATGAAAGAGCCAGACTTCTGATCGACAAAATATGGGAAGCTCGGGATATTGTCGCTCTTCAACCTTTGATAGACGCGTTTCGTTTACCTCAGGAGAAAGCCTTAGACATATTCTCGTCCTGGAGAGGCATTGTTTATTATTCATTCCAATATCAGCGCGAGCAATTGCACTTCGTCGATCTAATCAAGTGGCTTAAAGATAACGAGACTCCTGTCGCCGGAGTTCCCGCAGCAGACGCCAAAGAAATGGCCAGTATGCTTACCTTCGTGAGGGATCAATTGCGCCAAGAGTGGCAAACAACCGAAACCATTGTGCGTGAGTATCAGGACAGTTACGACAAAATGTTCAAGTACAAAATAAGCTCCGGTCCCTTCCTGGCTTTTCTTAAAAACAGCAATGAGACTTACTGGCGGCTTGGAAACTGTCTTGGAAGAATTAATCATGCCATATATTGCTGGAATGCCATGTCTTCGCGCTTCGCAGAACGAAAACTGCCCTGGGCGCAGTTACAAGAAGTCATGAAGCTTCTGACAACCGTTTTACAGCCGGAGAAAAAATCCTCGACTACCGTCTCATGGTCATGATTTTATCCATTTTCTAAGCATCGCGGCAATCTGCTCTTGCCGGAAGGGCTTGAATATATAATCGTCCATTCCCTCCTCGAGGCAATGCTCTCTGTCGCCCATCATAGCATCGGCTGTCAGCGCAATAATTGTTGTGTGCTTTCCTAAAAGTTTTTCTTGCTGCCTTATTTGTCTTGTCGCTTCAAAACCATCCATCACAGGCATCTGGCAATCCATAAAAATTATGTCATATGAAAACTTGCTTGCCATATAGACAGCCTCCGCCCCATCCAAAGCGACTTCAATGCTACAACCCAGCTTGTCCAATATCTTCGACATAAGCATGCGGTTAACGGCCATATCCTCGACAATAAGTATATTCGCTCCGCTTATTGGGGTTTGTGCTTCCTCCCCAGCCTCAGCTTTAGGAGACAAGAATCTCGCAATCGCATGACGCGTTATTATAGGAAGCTCTACCCCGGTTTTCTTGGCATTCCATAAAATTTTCAATACCATCTCAAGTTGAACGGGATAAAACGGCTTTACAAGATATGCCGATATTCCATTGCTTGATAATCTGTCGGGTCTTGAAAATTGACCAAACGCAGTAATCATTATGATCTGCGGATCGCCTATGCCAGTTGACGATTTTATAAACTGACTGAACTCAAGGGCATGCCCGTCGCCCATTTTATAGTCAAGCACTATGAAATTATAAGGATCTCCATCCTTTGCAGCATTCCATATCATAGAGCGCGCAACAGCTAATTTAGCCGCAGTATCGCATCGCAACGATTTGCTCACCATGAAATGCTTGATTATCTCGCTGCTTACCGGATAGTCATCTATTGCCAAAACTCGCAATCCGCTAAGCTCAACCTCGGGCAAAGGAGCTGCATCAAAAATGCCCTCTCCTTTTTGAAAAACAATCGTGAAAAAGAAGGTCGAACCACGCCCTATTTCACTTTTAGTAATTCCAATATCTCCCCCCATTAATCTGGCAAGCTTTGCCGCTATGGCAAGCCCCAATCCTGTACCGCCATATTTCCTGGTGGTGGATTCCTCAGCTTGAGAGAACTTTTCAAAAATATATTGTATTTTGTTTGCCGGAATGCCGATGCCCGTATCATCTATTTCAACAAATAGCTTATAATTGTTATTTTCAATAGGCTCTGATTTTATGCGAACAAGAACGTGCCCCTTGTCCGTAAACTTGACCGCATTGCTTACAAGGTTAGTCAAAATCTGCTTAAAACGTCCAATATCGCACTTGATATGTGTTGGAACATTATTGTCAAATTGCACTATCAATTCTATGTTCTTTTCCTGACATTTTAATAAAAGCATGTCCGTAACTTCTGTCACGGCAGAACATAAATCAAAGCTGATTGGATCGAGCGACAACTGCCCGGCTTCGATCTTGGTGAAATCAAGAATGTCGTTAATAAGACTCAAAAGAGTTTCACCAGAGCGATATATTATCTCAGCCCAACTACGCTGCTCGGCATTCAAACTTGTGTCCAATAGCAAGCTCGACATTCCGATAACTCCGTTCATCGGCGTACGAATTTCGTGACTCATGTTGGCAAGAAAATCCGTCTTGGCTTGCGTCGCCTCTTCGGCTTGCCTTTTGGCTCGAGCAAGTTCATTTATGGGTTTTGATATGGTTCTTTCAATATATATCGTGAGCAAAATAAGAAGCAGGCCAGGAATAGCTATTGTTTTTCCCCAACTATTTGCCTGACTTACAAAAGCTGCATCGATATCCTCGATGTACGCGCCAGACCCAACTATCCAACCCCACGGCTTATACTGGATCGAATACGATAGTTTGGGAAAAAGCTGCGTGCCTCCGGGTTTAGCAAATAGATATGTGGTGTATCCACCGCCGGATAAGCCGGTTTTCATAAGATCTTCAACAAACGTCGTATTTACATAGTTTTTTTCTTCAGTCCATTTTTTTCCCTCAAGTTCAGGGTGCGCGCCGTGCACCAAGAAAACACCGTCGGGAGAAATGGAAAACACATATCCATTAAGTCCATATTTAATATCTCGAAGCACGTCTCTAGCCTGATTTTTAGCCTGCTCTTCGGATAACGCTCCGTTTTGATACTGTTTCTCATAATAAGCCATAACGCTTACCGAAGTTTCAACGATGCGGCGAATAGCGACTTTGCGCTCGGCCAGCATGGTTTCTTTCATCTGGAACAAACTAATCGCAAGCAGGGATATAATCATGACCAGGCACAAGCCAGTTAACGCGGCCAATTTAGTCATAACGCGAATATTATTCATCGCTTTGGATTCCCTATTGAAAACACATCAATAGTAAAGCCCAAAAATGATTAAGGAAATAGTCCGCACACAACATACATTTGCGTGCAAAATGCCGTGAATTTTACCTGCTGGGACTTTATCAGTTCTTGCCGCGCTTAGTATAATGAGTGTGCAACAAGTCATGTGACTTGTGCCCCAGCGGAGCTACCAGAAAATCCTTATACAGCTTTTTTACTTCCGCATTGTCATGAGACTTTCTTAACGGCAACTTCTCATCAGCCACATAAATAGCCGCAGCGCGTTTCTTTCTTATAGCAGGAGAAGTCGGAATAGGCTGTCCGCCACCGCCGATGCATCCACCCGGGCACGCCATAATTTCAATAAAGTGGTAAGACGATTTACCCGCACGAACATCGTTCATTATCTTCCGCGCATTAGCCAAACCATGTGCAATTGCGACTTTAACTTCCGCGCCTTCCAGAAATTTCCAGTCCTTGTTCGCGTTCTCGATCTTTATTGTGGCCTCCCTTACGCCCTTCATTCCGCGAACAGGCTCAATGTTAAGGTTCTTGAACGGGACTTCTCTGCTTGTAATCAATTCATAAGCCGTACGAAGAGCCGCTTCCATGACGCCTCCGGTCGCGCCAAAGATCACCGCAGCTCCAGTGGATTCTCCCATAATGCTGTCATAAGCGCTTTCGCTTAAATCAGAGAAATTTATGCCCTGCTGGCGGATCATGTGAGCGAGCTCACGCGTCGTCAGCACATAATCGACATCCTGATATCCGCTATCTTTCATTTCGGGCCGTCCGGCTTCGAATTTCTTAGCAGTGCACGGCATGATCGAAACGGAAACTATCTTCGCGGGATCAATCCCCTTCTTTTCGGCATAATAAGTCTTCACCAAAGAACCAAACATCTGCTGAGGAGATTTGCACGTAGAAAGATGGTCAAGCTGTTCCGGGAACTCATGCTCCATGAACTTGATCCACGCCGGACAGCATGAAGTCATCATCGGAAGCGTCGCAGGCTTTTTATCAAGAAGAGCCGCTTTCAGGCGCGTAAGTAATTCAGTCCCCTCTTCCATAATAGTGAGATCGGCGGTGAAATCCGTGTCCAGTACCGCATCAAATCCTATTTTACGCAAAGCCGCCACCATCTTCCCGGTGACGATCGATCCTGTCTCCATGCCCAAAGGCTCACCCAAGGCTACACGCACTGCGGGAGCCGTTTGCACAACGACTATTTTCTCAGGATCGTTAATGGCGTCCCAAACTTCATTGATATAATTTCTCTCAACCAGCGCTCCTGTCGGGCAGCGATTAACGCACTGGCCGCAATTGGTGCATTCTGTGTACTGCATCGGATTGCCCAAGAAAGTTTCAACTTTCTTTTCGCTGCCCTTATTAGAGCTACACAACGCAGATACGCCTTGCAACTCTTCGCAGGTTCTGACGCAACGCATGCAATGAATGCACTTACTATCGTCCTTTATGATCGACGAAGACGACAAATCAACCGGACATTTATCCGAGATATCAGCAAAATCACCTCTCTTAACAAGATATTCCTGAGAAAGCGACTGAAGCTCACAATTGCCGCTTTTATAGCACGACAGGCAATCCGATCCATGTTCAGACAACAGCAGCTCAAGGATGGTTTTGCGCGTCTCACGCACCTTCTGCGTATTGGTTTGAATCTCCATGCCTTCCGCCGCAGGAGTAGCGCAGGAAGCAACAAGAGCTCGCGCCCCTTTCTGCTCGACCACGCATAGACGACAATTTCCGGACGGAAATAAATCCTCGTGATGGCATAAAGTGGGAATGCGTATTCCCGCTTTCTTTGCGGCATCCAGAACGGTGGCGCCCGCCTCTACTTTAACTTTAACGCCATTAATGGTCAGACTGATATTTGACATTTGCCAGTTCCTTTTAAATCAGTGGCTAATCTCTTCGAGAAAATGCTCGGTAATAGAATTGAAGGGATTCACCAAAGACATCCCCAATCCGCACTTTGAAGCGACCGACATTACTTGAGCCAGATCTCTTAACTTCTCAATATGAGACAGCGGCTTTTTGCCTTCCCTTACAGCCTCAATGCCAAGCAGCAACTGCTGGCATCCAATGCGGCATGGAGCGCACTGCCCGCACGACTCTTCTTCAAAAAACTCCAGATAGTTTTTCAGCACAAGATACATCGAGCGCGAGCTGTTATACAGGATCATCGATCCACCCGTAGGCACAATCCGCTCTGTTGAAGAGTGCCCGAACCCTATAGTTGTGTTCGCAAAATTCTTGCGCGGAATGCAAGGACCGGAAAACCCTCCGACCTGAACCGCTTTTGTGTCTCCGTCTCCAAAAAGATCGACAAATTCCTGTAGCTTCATGCCGAACGGAAGCTCAAACACTCCCTTGACCGCAGCGTCGCCAGAAACAGAAAACACCTTGCCGCCAGAAGACTCCTTAGTCCCGATCGATTTAAAGAATTCCAACCCATCGTTCATAATCATTGTGACATAAGCCAGCGTCTCAACGTTATTTATAACCGTCGGCTTGCCCATATAACCAGCTTTTACAGGGAACGGTGGTTTGCATCTTGGCTCCCCGCGGTTTCCTTCCATGGATTCAAATAAAGCGGTTTCCTCGCCGCAAATATATGCTCCGCTTCCCATGCGAATGCTTATACTGAAATCAAGCTTGCTGTTCTTAAACGTCTTATTCCATTCGTCGCATCTTGCCTGAATTTTACTGCGGAGAAATGCATATTCGCCGCGCAGATAGATATATCCCTCTTTTGCGCCAATCGCTCTTGCGCAAATAGCCATGCCCACAATCACTTTATCGGGCTGCATCTCAAGAATAAGCCTGTCCTTGAAAGTCCCCGGCTCTCCTTCATCAGCGTTGCAGACAACATATTTTATGTCGCCAGCAGCATTAGCCGCTTCTTTCCATTTCAACCCCGTAGGAAATCCCGCCCCACCACGTCCGCGCAAGCCGGATTCCGTTATCGTGGAAATAATTTTATCGGAAGAATACTTTTGAACCTTATCAAAGACGCTGCGGCAATCTGTGTCGCGGAAGATAAAGCTTACCTTCTTTTGCAGCTCTTCCAGTTTTTTCTTCTTATCGTTATCAACCATGGATTATTACTCCCCCACCGTTATCGCGCACGATAATCGTTTATGATCTCTACAACTTTTTCAGGCGTAAGGTATGTGTGCACGTCTTCGTTCACAAGCATCGCAGGCCCCTTGTCACACCACCCAATGCAATTAGTCTCAAGCAATGTGAATTTGTTGTCCGGCGTAGTTTCTCCAGTCTTTATACCAAGCGCCTTTTGCAACGCCTCTAAAACCGTGTCTTTGCCATCCATACTGCACGATATTGTCCGGCATATGCGGATTACATACTTTCCACGCGGCTCGGTATCCAAAAACGAATAAAATGATGCGACGCCGTAAACTTCCGCAGCGGAAATGTTAAACGCACTGGCGATCAGCTTCATACTTTCTTCCGAAAGCCATTTTTCCTTCGACACAACATATTGCATAACCGCAATAAGTTTTTCTCGTTCCACGCCAAATTCCTTAAGCGCGTTTGCAACCGTCTCTCTGGACATAAAGCGATCCTCCACCAGATTCTATGCGGAAATTCTATAAACGACTTTGACTTGAGTAAAAATTATCCCGGGGAACATAATCCTAACTATCTATCTTAACAAGAAATAATGTTCTCAATTCTGCTGCACCGCACCATTAATAATTTTTTATCTTGGTTGTAGAAAAGAAAACTTCTAAAACCCATTCTCAATTCCTTGTATCAGATAGACCACAAATAATGGCTTTATCATCACAGACTGTTTTCCAAGATATTCCGCAACGGCAAAATTTTATAAGTAAGCCGCACACTCTTTTTGTATCTCCAAGTCCGGCAGGACGTAAAATCGTGTTTGGATTTTCATACCTTCAGAAGATAGGTAAAGGCGCTTCAACCAGCGTATGGTTTCCTCCTTCTATCGAAGAACAAATAGCAAAGCGCATTCAAAACGGAGATACATCCATACTTGATGAGTTCAAGGTCGAGTGGGCCGCAGTCCGCCAGTTCGAGCTTCTTCAAGAAAACGGCAACGGAGAAATTTATCCCCTGGAAGTCACAATAATGGATTTTGCCTATCGTATGCTTATGCGCCAACGAGCAGGCGGCATGCGCGTCACCATAATCACTTTAGGGACATACACAAATCCCGGACAATACGATGAATTGAGAATTCTCGATCAACGGCTGCAAGAAGCTATCTCTCAATTCATCAGCATGCTTTATCTCGAAGAGCAAAGCGCGATAGCTCAACACGATATCGACGTCCAACAAAGAACAGGCCAATGGAATTATGCTGAGGCTCTCCCCCACATAGCGATCACCGTCGGCGCCGGACAATTGTTCAACCCCACAAAATCGGCAAAAGCAGAAGCTCGCTTTCTCCAGTTGCTGGAAATGCTACCTTCCCATCAGATACAGCACGATATAGCCGTAGGACTCCAGATACCCGAAGCAGCAGCTCGCAACGAAGAAATCCGCATCATCCCTGAGGAACAGAGATTTTGCCAATTTCAAACCGCTTTAAGCAATGTATTCCGAGGATACGACGACCTCTCGCTAGGCAAACTCCACGAACGAGCTGACGCCGACAATGAGGTCAAATCGAGCATGACCTTTATGCGTGGCTATGGAGACCACATGCGAAACGATTTTGACAGCCACTACAAGAACCTAGCCTCCCACATGCGCAGCCTTGAGGTTATTAATATAAATTAAAGCCTTAAGATAGCGGCCTAAAGCTTTGCTTGAATTATGGGGAACATCCATATAAAAGCTATCCGGCTCAAGTCCCCTTCGTCTAGAGGCCTAGGACATTACCCTCTCACGGTAGTAACACGGGTTCGAATCCCGTAGGGGACGCCAACGGTTTCAATAAGTTACAGCCGCCATCGTGCGGCTTTTCTTATTTTTGGGTAAATTTTAGGTAATAAACATCGGGGAACAAGCAGGTATTTACAGGGATTCTCATATCTCAAGATACCCTACTATTTTTCAAACTTTTGAATAACCGCATCTATTCCCACAGCCATCCGCGCTACCTGTTGGCGAAGGATTGTAATATCACGGTGAAGGCTAATACCAAAGCCACCCACGGCCAGCCCAAAGCAACCAGAAGCCAGAAAGAGCGTAGTTTTCCAATTCAAAAACCAATCAAGAAAAGTGGTGCACTCCATGCGTTTTCTCCTTCGCCACAAGCCCAAACCAATACGTTACTATAGTAACGTATAATTGAATCTGGCCTTATGCAAGTTTTTTAGCATGAAAGAGAAACTTGCAATTCAGATTCAGAACAAGGTGATCGACGCCTTTATTGCGCGGCGCAAAGAGCTTGGCTTATCTCATGAAAAGCTGGCCGCTTTAGCAGGTCTGCACCGAACCGCCATTTCCCACATAGAAAACCGCCGCAGAAACCCAACTTTCCTCGTTTGCTTAAAACTATCCGCCGCCCTCGATTGCCGTTTGAGCGAGCTTCTGGCAAAAACAGGAAAATAGTTAATGTATGAGCTAATTTGAATCCACTTTTGAGATTTTAACCGAAGGTTCAAATTAGCCTATTAGAAAACCCTCGTATCGAAAAATGCGGTCATTGCGCAGGCGTTCGATGCAATAGAACTTGCTGGGGCTTTTTGATTTTGGGTCCAGAATATAAACCAACATTGAATAAATGTAGCTTTTGGGGCCAGAGCCGGTGATGTTTTCCATCTCCTCAAGGCCGCTGCGCTCAACCCAAAGCTTGGCTCCCTTAGGAGCAAATTTCAGCTTTGATTTTTTCCATAAGATTATGCCGTCTTTTCCGAGATCAACAATCAAATATTTGTGTAGTGGGCGCGGCGCACCTGTTCTTACAGTCCAACACGGCCAGCGCTTTTTCTTTTTACCATCAATAAAGCTCTCAAGGGAGCATTTTTCAACGGTAACAATATGACCAGAAGGAAATCCCTTTGGCTCGATAATTTTGCCAACCTTTAATTGAGATTTGTTTAATTTATGCATTATGCAGCCCAAAGTTCTTTGCGGTATTTAACTTGTTTAATAATTTGCTCAACAACTTTGATGCGCGGTTTTACAGAGTATAGATCAAGACTATATGCGGGAATAAATTTCTTTTTATAGCTATCAAGTCCGGCAGTTTCCGATCCCCCAAGATTCATAAAAGGAATGCTCAAAGATTGAAGCTCTTCAGCAGTTGTCTTAATAGCAAATTCGGAAAGTCCTTTTATAACGGTATTGCAAAGATTCATAAAAATATTGGCTGTTGGAGTATGAACATTTGATACATCCCAAAGCGTAACGGCCTCTATTTTGTCATCAATAATAAACACGAGTCCGCTAAGGTTGATATTTCGTTGCTTAAACAAGTGCAAAATTTGAGTATAGGGGGTGGTCAAATCGATAAGCTCATTTTTGTCATCTGATCTAATTTTTGCCCAGCGAAAGGCCAGCTCTTTAATTGCAGGGAGATGACTTATTGATAGAGTGTTTACATGAATCGAACGTTTCTGTGCTTGACGCAAATGATTGCGAATTTGCATATAGCCATGCCCCTGAACCTTAACAATTTTTTCTGTGGATAAAATGCGAACAGGATATTGCCAATCAAGCACCGTCTCTTCTATTGGGGCAAACGTTAGTTGTTGGCAAAAGCTTTTCTGTATCTTCAAGCGCAGGATATCCTCTGACTTGAATCTAGCCAAAAGAAGTTTATCTGCAGACTCGGGCAACACCTTGATAAGATGCTCTATTGCTGCAAAGTCTTTCTCTCCACGCGGAGGAAAAACCAAAATCTGGCCAGCAACATTCGGATGCCAACAAAAGGGGATATAGGTGCCTTCATATTGATATATCCATAGGCCGCGTCGCCCGGTAAATGCATAATATGCCGCGGATACAGCATAGCTATCACGGTCTTCCTCCTTAGAAAGAGCTGTAATAAATTTATAAAAATTTTTATCTGTAATGCGCGTGACTGAACTTTGTTGTTCAATCAGTTCATCAAAATCCAATTCTGCTATATAGTCCGAAAACATATTTTTATTTATCCTTGTGTGGCAATTCCTTTGCATTAGCCCAGATGATATTAAAAAGTTTTCTTTCGCTTTCAGCAAAACGGGCATCATCAATAATGATAACGCGAGGCGAGGGCTCCCATGATACCAAGGCTAATTTGGAGCCGTATATATAGAGGGGGTATGGGGAAAAAAATTCTTTTGGTATACAGCGATATGTATCAAGGGGAGGAATAAGATTTGTATCATCGGATTTTACTAATAGTCTATGTGTTATGTTGGCTTCCTTGCGCTTGATAATCTGTTCGCGCAACCAGTCCAGTTCCAAGTTTCTAATAGAATCCCCTTCGTCCAAGTGCGCTATCAAAATCTCTCCGCCAGTGTTTTTGAGTGTATTGTATAAATCTTCAACCAGCAGTTTATTCGCGCCAGTTCCTTCATACGTCACAATAATGCGGTTTTTCTTTCTCAGACCAGAATCCGGAAGAAATTCGAGTCCGGCGTCCTCAAGAGCAGTTTGAAGCTTTTCCATCGTATCGCGCCGTCCCTGGGCAACGCCGCGCTCTATATTGTTGATTGCGTTGACGGTAATTCCTGATTTTTTGGCCAAATCTGAAGTTTTCCAATCAAGTAGGGCGCGTGCAGCTCGTAGTTGGTCGGCATCAATCATGTAGGCTCCTGTCGATCTGAATACCAATAATGGGTAAGAACTTACCTTTTATTGGTAATAATCCATCATATAATATGTTTTGAACCAAGAGTCAAAACTTTCGTGTATGAAACCAATATAAAAATACATTGACACCAAGTTTGTGTCAATGTTATGTTCATTCTTGTAATAAAGCACATTTTAAATTGGTTTTAATAATTTTTTCAATCATTGCGAGCAAAAGGACATTAGAAATGAGCGAATTTGAAAAAGCCTTTTTAGATCGTCACGGCGAAATCGGAGTGTTGCCTATTATAGAAAACTGGGAGCGCTCTCGCGGAATCCGGAATAACGGCATGGTTCCTTTCGAGGATCGATGGATGGCCTTTTTGCAAGCTACAGCTCCGATAGCGATGGCTGCATAATTATTCAATTTTTAGGCGAGGCATTTATTATGAGCACATCGCAAGAAACAATTTCAGAGTTTGCCCCTATTGAGGTAGAGCGTAGCGAGCCAGCACAATCCACCTATTCAACAGATACTATTTTTTGGCCCCACCTTAATACTTTGTCTTCTGAACTAGCCGCTTTACATGTGGAAGAACCTCTCAACGAAAATGAATGGAAATCCATTCGCGCTTTGATAGCGTATGTGGCCTATGACAAGCATGTCAA
The DNA here is from genome assembly GCA_028692635.1 of Alphaproteobacteria bacterium. GTDB lineage: Bacteria > Pseudomonadota > Alphaproteobacteria > UBA9219 > UBA9219 > JAQUWX01. The sequence goes on along the minus strand of JAQUWX010000004.1, from coordinate 23,494 downwards.
TGAAGATGTCGTTTGCTCATTCGTTGAGCGGCGTTTTGCAGTTAAAAATATTATAGAAATATGCAGCCAAGACTATGAAGATGTTATCCGCTATTTGATTGATTTAGAGCCCAAGGATTTTATGCACTAATAATATTGACTCAATAAAAGAGTATATAAAATGCAACAGATTCACGGAACGCAGATAAGAGCTGCAAGGGCAATTCTCGACTGGTCTCAGGGAGATTTAGCGGAACGCACCGGATTAGGAGTCACCACCATTCGTAATTTTGAGGACGGTTTTGTTCCTCGCGGAAAAACGGCAGAAATTATACGGGCTGTTTTTGAGAATGGCGGCGTAGAATTTACGGAGCGAGAAGGCGTCCGGCGTTGTGTTGACGAGATTAAGATTCTTTATGAGCCTAACAGTTGCCGGGAATTCTTTAATGATATTATGCAAACCATTCGAGCCGATGGCGCTGAGATTCTTGCTTGTGTTTCTTCATATGAAGTTTTTACCAAGTCCTGTGATATTGCGGAAAAAGATGGCATAGAGCGGCTCAAAAAATTAAGCAACTTTGCCAAGATTAAATGCTTGGTTCCAAATACAGAGAACAAAGAACCCGCCCTCCCCATGGTTGAATTCAGACAAACTAATTTAGAACCTGTGGGGCCGTCACAATACTATGTTTATGGCAATAAATATGCGTTGGTTATGTCTCATGGCCGAGATTATTACAGGTTCGTGGTTCTTCAGTCGCCAAGTTTGGCTTACTCTTTTCGTACGCATTTTCTGACATTGTGGAATAATACGACTTTAAAAAGTTCCTCGATAAAATCATGACGAATTGCCATCAACAAGTTTAAATTTTTCCTTCTAAAACTATAATGCGGTCTTCGGGCCGCATTTTTTTGTGCGTTTCTTTGCGGCAGAATAAACTATCAGAAGCTCATCAAAACAAAATCGCCAATAAGAATGGCGAAAACCACCAACTCCCACTAAACAGATATAGAACCGGCGAAAATGGCCAGTAAGAATGGTGAAAAGCAACAGAATGAGTTGTTGTTTGTTGTGGTTGAATCCGCGCTTATAGATTTATCAAAAATAGTCGGCGAGGTTTTATGACACGCACAGATCAACAACTCATTTTCACCGCCCTCGGTTTTATGGCCGTTCTGATGCGCGGGGAGATTGATCAAAATGACAGCGCAAAACGCGCACGAGGGATAGCGTGGCTTATAGAAGAATTCTGCCTCAATTCGCAATCAAGCAATATCGGAGATGCGAAAGACTGTTTTAGCGATGACCTTACTGACAATCAAGTGGATGGTTTGATCGACAATTTTAAGGCGACATTGCGAGACAAAGGCGAGGCCACATTGCCGGAAGATCGCCAGACACTTCTAAAAATCCATCAACGGCTTGAAGAGCGCATTCAAAACAAGGCCCGCCAGAGTTTCTCTGCGGAGACGCTCTCTGATCTAATTTTGCAATTGATTGATGTTGAAATTGATGAAGAAGGAGCAGCGGCATGATTATTGTGGATATTCTCTCCGAAAATCCAGAGAAGAACTTCGCTCCTTATCAGAATATGACCAACGCCATCGCGTCAATTGTGAGCGCGAAGGGAAAGTGCGTACGAACAGACCTTCGTACTCATAATTTCTCTAGTGAAGAAGTCAATACTCTCATGCCTGTCGCCATGTTTTTCGCTGAAATCGAGATGGAGGCATAAATGGTTGACTCGAACACTCTCCAGCTAAAAACGTGTATATGAAGGCAAGACAGATGCTTTAGGAACTCTGTTTTAAGAGGGCAATATGAAGCAGGCAGACAGCATAAACGCAAGACAAATTAAAGCGGCGCGGGCTTTATTGGATTGGTCACAAAGAGATTTGGCTAAAGTTACGGATATTTCGGTTGCGACTATCAGACGATTAGAAACAGGATATATATCCCCCCGCAGCGCAACTACAAATATCATATGGCAATGTTTTGAATCAGCGGGTATAGAATTTTTGGAATCTGATGGTGTTCGAAGGCGACCAAGCGGCATCTTCATCTTTGAAGGTGGACGTGGAGGTAAAGATTTTTTCGAGGACATGAAACAAACCGTACAAAAATACGGTGGAGATGTGTTGATTGTAACACCTACAGCTGAGGCGTTTGCAAAATATTGTGGTTTACCGAATATTCTGGGGCTTGATTGTCTGGTTGATCTTAACAAAACGGTTATCGTTAAATGTCTTATTACTAATGAAGTTGAAGTGCCATTTTCCACTCCACGATTTCAGTTTCGGATTATATCAAGGTCGTTCATGGACCCCGTCCCTTTTTGTGGATATGGAGAAAAATATGGGATCGCAACTCCAAATGGAGAGCCTTTTTGTAAGTTGGTTGTCATTGAGTCTCCCAAGATGGCGTTAGCCGCTCGCCAACACTTTGTATCACTGTGGGATAAAGCGACACACACAATAACGACGATTGAGAATAAAACGAAAATAGCTTAAGTTTATATTATCTGTTGAGCAATTTCTTTGCGATTGCGCTGAAGAGCAGAAAGAATATTTACTTTTGCCGTTCCGCCGTGTTGACGGCATTTTTCAACAGCATTTTCTATTGAGATGATTTCCACTCTATCTGCCTCCCAAATATCTTGCACCTGGCATCCCCTTTCATCCGCCAATACCACCATGCCTTTGACTTTTGCATAAGCTTCTCTAAAAGGAATCCCATTTAATGTCAGCGCGTCAGCTATTTCCGTAGCAAGAATATGTCCTAGTCCAAGAAGATGCTTTGCTGAGCGTTCATTTATGTGCATTTCCTTAATAAAAGATGGCCAAACCATAAAGCACTCATCTAGATTTTTTTGTGCGCGCAATACAATGCCTTTAATCTCTTGCATTTCACCACTGTAACTAGTCGGAGCAGTTCGCATAAGCATATATCCATTAGTTTGGGCGGCAATAATATGAGCTGAGCGACCGCGGGTTAGTTCGGCAATCTCTGGATTTCTTTTATTGGGCATGATTGAGCTGCCGGTTGACCAAGCTGGAGGTAGCTCAATAAGCTGAACAGGGGTTGAAGCCCAATAAACAATATCTTCGGACAATCGTGATAAATGTAGGGCAATTTTTGCAAAAGCATCTAATAGGCAAAGAATAAAATCCCTGTCGCCAACAGCATCATATGAGTTGCGGCATGGACTTTTAAAGCCAAGCTCATTTGCAATGGCAACAAGGTCTATGGAAAGAGTCGTGCCTGCCATTGCGCTGGCGCCTAATGGCATAACGCTCATTGCTTCCTCTTTTATCTCGCACAAACGCTTCATGTCACGCATAAATGCTTCAGCATGTGCAAGAAGGATATGGGCAAAATACACGGGCTGTCCGTGCTGTAAATGCGTTGTACCAGGCACAATTATTGGCAATGATTGCTCCGCTTTATCAGTGAGCGCCGCAACAAATTGAGAGAGCTTTCTATAATACTTTATGCAAGAATTACTAACGTATAGCCGCAATGTTGTTGCCACAAGATCATTTCGCGATCTACCTACGTGCATCCTTTTTCCAAGATCACCGTTTCTTTCTGTTATAAATTTTTCAAGGTGTATATGCATATCTTCATCTCGAATATTCCAAGAGAAGTTATCTGTTTTCAAAAGCTCTAGAGCCTCGTCAAATGAAGTTATAATGGCCCTACATTCTATATCGCTGAATAAATTTGCGCGAGCAAGCCCCCTTACCCACGCCGTTTGAACAGCAATCTCATAAGGAGCCAAATGTTTATCCGCCTCTAGTTCATTGATAAATAGGCAGAGCTCATCAGTTTGTTGAGGGATGTTCTTAATATCAAGAAGCGTCATGTGATCTCCAAATATAAACATTATTCTTTCGCAATTATTTTATCTTACAATGCGCCCAATGTTCTGAGGATTCACGGCACACGCCAGACTGAACCAAAGGTCTTTGTGCATAACTAAAGAAAGTGAATGCTTGATCGAGAGGAATGACCCCATCTTCGTCAAATCTTACATTTCTCAAAACTTCTTGCGCTGGATTCTTCCCCGATTCAGCAATATATTGTAGCGGGGTTAGCAGACTTTCTTCATTAAGCCCTCTAGCAACCAAACCCTCTTGAGAAATTGAAAGCATTTTTAACGCTATATCCTGCTGTGTTTTTATACAGGACATTGGATGAGCGACGAGGGTATCAAGGCCGGTATAACAAACCTGTTTTCTTTGCCTTCGCGTTTCTTGAGGGGTTATTCCGGCCAATAACGAACTGGCTTCATCTAAATTAGCTGCAATTCCCCGATAAAAAGCATCTATTGCAACCGAAACATGATGAGATACGCAATCATGACAACGCGCTTCTATGCGCGGAGCATTTATCATGGATAGGCGAACATCCACAATCGGCGTTCGAAACATCATATTAATGGCGTCTGCCTTTGGAAAAAAGCGCCTCCCTTCCCTAATACATCCTTGTTCAATGTATTGACGCATCGAAAGCGAACCAACATAGGCCTTCTCTCCGTTGATAAATGTTCTATCAAGAGGAGAATCTAGATAGTAATCAATAACCTGTTCAAAACTTATTTTTGCATCCAATAGTTGATCGGGGTACAGATATTTTATTCCGTCAATTCCAAAAGTGCGCCCATAATCAAGTTGCAAATAACTACGCAAAGATAGCAGAGTTCTTCCGTTTTTATCTCTTGCACGCTCTCTAGCCCAAAATGGAGAATTACCTGTCAGGGCAATCATTGTGGGTTGAAGGCGAAGCGCAGTTTTTAAATACTCCATCATAATATCTGGTTTATTAAAACCTAGACTGTGGTGTGTGCTGGCCGTTCCAAAAACAGTCCTGCAATACTCTGGCCTGGTTTTATTTTTCATGTGTTCCCATGAATATGGAAACGTCGCATGCGGCATTATCGCTTCATAACGATAGAAATCGTCCCAACACATAGTGGGGGCAATTCCAGCGCCAAGCACGACAAAATCACTTCTCCTGGCCTCCATTAAAAGAGCAAAGAGAAACTCTTGTGATTGTAGATATAGAGTCCAAGAATCTGGAACAGGCGCGTGCGCAAATTCAACAAGCGTGGAGTTTGTTTCAGGCTGAAGTCGGCCAATGCTTGACTCTCCGCCAAACACCATATTGTTTCCCCAGACATCTCTATCATTTCGTATTGTGCCGTTAGGCAGGGCAAGAGCTAAATCTGCTATAAATTTTTGATGCCTCTTCCATGAAATGGGCATTCCGTTTCTTTTAAGAAGGATTATCTCCTCCTCTATACCTCCCAAATCAGGAGTCCCATTTTGTGAGATTTTGCACCACAAGAAGTTTTTTAAATCGCTGCATTTTTGAAAAACAATTTGGTCGCAATCAATCCGCATATAAATCATCCAATAAAATAAAAACTGCCATTTTCAGGACTTTCGATTAGCGGCAATCTTCCATTCTTTTAAACACAAGCGTCAGGAGACATTTTTAGCTTTTTACACTCATAATATGAGTGCTTTTGCGCCAAATCGAATGACTGAAAGAAAAGTTGGCATGGCATGGGCGCAAACAGATCATTAGCCCCTGATGAGCAAAAAGAACTCATATATTGAGTGCTATGCACCAATTACAAGCATAGTTTTATGTGAGTAAATTTTGATAATTCAACCGTAACACTTTGATAATTGTTGCGGGGAGTAATTCAATGTCCATTATGGATGTCGCCAAAATACGACGAAAAGGCAACAACTCGCATGAAGCTCCTATTTTTCTTATGTGTCCTCCTGATTATTACGAAATCAGAAAGCCCAATGAATCTTCTGGATCCGCCAATGATTTTGAAACCAGAGGCTATATAGAATACAAAAGAAATAAAAAAGAATTTCAACGCACAGCCGAAGCTCAATGGCAAAATCTTAAAAACACATTTATTTCTATTGGCGCTAAAATTATAGAAATTGATCCGGAAAATAACTGTCCTGACCTGGTTTTTACGGCTGATCCTTCCTTGTCCATTACGAACAACGGTTGGGATATAAATAGAAAAAAACAGGCAAAATCCATAACATTATTAAGCCGCTTCTCCAATGAAGAGCGCCAGAATGAAGTAGCAATTAGTGCGGCTTTTTTTGAAAAGAAAATTCCCAATCATGCGATTGTGGAATCTCATTATCGCATGGAAGGCTCTGGAGACAATGTCTATGACGTTTTCCGAGATATATTTTGGTCTGGCTATAGCAAACAGCCGGAAAGGAAATGTGCAGCTGCAGGGCGTTCTGATTTACGCGCTCACGAAGCGCTGAGCGCAACAACGGGCGTTGAGGCAATAAGCCTTCCGGTTTCTCGTCCATTTTTTCATATTGATACTTCATTAGCGCCGCTTTCTAAGGGGCATATAGTTTTTTATAAAAATGGCGTTTTACCGGAAGCTATACAGTTTTTTTACAAGAAAGCCTTTGCTGATTATGATTTGCCTATTGATAAACATCTTATTCCAGTCTCAAAAAATGATGCAGAGAGATTGGCCTGTAATCTTGTTTGTATAAACAATACAGTTGTTATGCCTGCATGTAGCCACGATCTTCAGGAAAGAATCCGCAAAGCAGGCTACGAGGTCATCACAAGAGATGTGAGCCGTTTTATTGCCGCAGGCGGAGCCATTCATTGCCTTACTAACAACATAAATCAGCAACGCATCGTTGGAGGTCTGTCGGCACATCCGCCGAAGGAAAGTGCGCGGCAATTTACTTTGTAAAACCAATTATAAGACCATATTTTTAGCAGGAGGATATATGCAAGAAAGACGACAATCCACAAACAGCATTATGATGATAGAGCCGGTCGCCTTTAATTATAATCATGAAACCGGCATTGATAATGCTTTTCAACACATGGCCAACACAAGCAGCGCAGCTGAAATTGCGAAAAAAGCTAGACATGAAATGTTAAGTCTGCGCGACCAATTTTTAAACGCTGGCGTTCAAGTGACTAATTTTATCGGAAGCAAAAATTGCCCAGACGATGTCTTTCCAAACAACTGGATATCCACCACGCCGGATAAGGGGTTGTTTTTATATCCAATGGCTACGCCAAGCCGACGACGTGAGCGTCGCGAGGATATAACAAACTTACTTAAAGATAAGTATGATTTTGTCTTCGATCTTTCAAGAATTGAAAGGACAGGAAAAAGTTTAGAAGGCACGGGAGTTTTTGTTCTAGATCATCTTAATAAAGAAGCGTTTGTTGCCCGATCACACCGCACGGATGATGAGCTTATTAAATTGTGGGGAAGAATTGCTGACTATACACCCGTCATTTTTGATACCTGTGACAGTAATACTGGCAGACCCATTTATCATACAAATGTAATTTGCCACATAGGCACAGGTTATGCCGCTGTATCTTTGGACATGATTGTGCCGACAGATCGCAAGAAAGTCTTGCGGCAACTTGAGCGTCATAATGAAGTCATCATCCTTACATCTGAGCAAGTTAAAAATTTCAGCGGAAATGCCCTAGAAGTTGTTGGGCATGATGGAATGCGCCATTTAGCGCTGTCAGAACGCGCCTACAGCGCACTGACTGAAAAGCAAATCGAACAATATAGTCAACACGTATCCGGCTTTATTAAAGCGCCAATACCCACCATTGAAAAGCATGGTGGAGGATCAGTGCGCTGCATGGTTTGTGAGCTTTTTTAGAAGATGTCTATTCGAATATTAATGCAAATGAGAAAACACATGACTATTTCGTTGAATAATTGCGCTCCTTGGTATATAATGCCTGACCATGATAAACGTCGCTCACATTTTTGCTCTCCGTACGCTGCGACGCGCCGCTTAGGCGCACATATCCCCCTGCCCAAAATATATTTGTTGTCTGCCTTCCCGCGTAAAGCGCTGAGAAGGCCGTCACTCAATCTTTTTATTTACAGCTTAAACGCAATACCCAGCGTTTGGAGCCGGGGAGAGATGCTCAATGTCCAATAAATCTGCTTGCAGAAAGATTGAGGGTAAAACGCCGGACTGGCTTTTATCTCTAATGAATCATGGATATATGCCATACATCGCAACTTCAGAGAGATTGTTGCCTCATTTTAATATGAAGCCTTTTGGCATCGACCTTTGCCCATTTGTTATGGAAAGGCAGGAAAACAAGGATTTTCTTGAGGCATATCTTCTTTCTAACTCACTAAGTTTTAAATCGCCCAATTATAAAATGCCGGGATGGGTTTATGTGGACTGCGTTTTGTTGCAGGAAAGCGTTGTGGGCTTTATGAAATTGAAGGAAGAAATTCCAAAAGAACTTCTTCTACATTACCAGAATGATGCAGCCATTGATTGCGATTTTCTTGAATATATTCCCGTATCTGGTCAGGTTGATGCTCAAGCGGTTGATGGAAGCCTTGTGAATTTTTCTTTATTCAGTCTGGGACGAGAGGTTGATGGATTTAAGAATCTCAGCCTTTATACAAAACTTTTGTCGCTTGAAACTCATGGGGCAAAAGGAAAAGAGTGTCGCGTTATAGCCCAATACGATAATCCCGCCATAAAGACGCATGGACGAGCTTCTCTGTCGCTTGAAATTGAGCAACCCATGGTTCCCATTCATCCAGGCAAGGACATGACTTTAATACTGAAAATGAGCGTTAATTATGATTCTGAATCTGTTGACGTGCCTCAAACATCAATCGCTCCAACCTTTTGGCTTAATGCAAACGATATTGAGGCAAAGCACCGCATGCAGGAAGGGATAAAAAACGGCAAACAATATTTTATTGCCCCTCCTTTTTCGGTTACGCGAGACGATGGTATTTTTCTGCCAATCATTGAGCGTTCTTAACGAACTATACAGGAGAGCAACATGTCAACAGCAATCATCGCATTTTCCGGAGGATTAGACACCTCGTTTCTCGTGCCTTATTGCCGCGAGGCTTATGGCATTAAAAAAGTTATCACCTGCACCGTGAATACAGGAGGATTTAGCTCCAAAGAAGCAAAAGCCATTGCCAAAAGAAGCAAGGAAGTTGGCGCTGATAAGCATGTTTATATTGAGGCAGCAAAACCTTTTTATGAGCAGATTATCAAATATCTGATTTATGGGAATGTCACTCGTGATGGATATCCTTTATGTGTCAGCGCAGAACGCCCGATTGTCGCAAAGGAAGTGCTTGATGTTTGCAAAAAGGAAAAGGCTGCTTATTTTATCAATGGATCGACTGGCGCGGGAAATGACCAGTATAGATTTGACGTCGCTACACAGGTTTTGGGCGGCGGCAAAATAATCAGCAAATCGCCTATCCGCGAATTCGACATTACAAGAACATTCTCTGCCGATTATTTGCGCAAGCACAACATATCCATAACCCAAAAGAAGGCGACCTACTCATATAATGTGGGTTTGTGGGGCATTTCTATTGGTGGCGGCGAGACGCACAAGGCCGATGGGCTTATTCCAGAAGATGCTTGGCATAGCAAGCCCGATCCAAAGGCCAAAGAGGCAATCCTTGACCTCACCTTCGAAAAAGGAGAGTTGGTTGAGCTTAGATACAAAAATCATAAAATCACTGAAGCGATTGCCATCATTCAGCGCATTACAGAAATTGGCAATCAATTCGGTTATGGCCGCAATTATTATCTAAGCACAACGACTCCGGGAAAAAAGGGAAGGATTGCTTTTGAATCTCCTGCCGCAGATTTGATCTATGAGGCCCACCGCCGATTAGAAGCTATCGTTATGACTCAGCACCAGATAACTGGCAAAAAGCAAATTGCTGAAACTTTTGGTTTATTGCTGCATGAGGCAAAAACATATGATCCATATATGGATGATCTTAAAGCGTTTCTCGTGAGTTCGCAGCGCCGTGTAACAGGCATGTGCCGCATAATTTTGGTTCCCGGCATGATTAAAGCTGTAATGGTCAAAAGCCCCTATAACCTTTTGGAAGCCGATGGTGCGATCTACGGTGAATCCTCGAAAGCATATACTGGCGCTGACGCGGCTGGAAGTTCTCTTTTGCATGGTTTTGAGCAGAAAATCTATCATGCAGTAGGGAAGAAAAAGATGGATGGCGTCTATATAGGCGCTGCGCATGTTTAAACAGCTATAGGAGAAAAATATGGATACCGAGATAATTTTTAAAGAGGCTGTTGCAACGCTTCAATCAATCATAGCCATTCCTTCCATTTCCAGAGAGGAGGAAAAAATCGCGAATTATCTACAAAATCTTTTGGAGTCCTATTTTCGCGGCAGCGTTTCGCGCACCGGGAACAATCTTATTGTTGAGATTGAGGGGCAGACCAAAGGCCCCACATTGTTGCTTTGTAGCCATATAGATACGGTCCAAGCGCTTGATAACTGGACACGCGATCCGTTTAGCGCAGAGATTGTCGGCGACAACATCTATGGCCTTGGGTCAAATGATGCGGGGGCTTCTTTGGTCAGCCTTATTAGCGCGACACGACTTATGCTTCCCCTGAAGCAGGGTAAAATTCTACTTTGCCTTGTGGCCGAAGAAGAAACTGGTTCCAATGGTTTTGCTAAAATTGAACCCGATCTTCCTCGTTACGATGCTGCGATTTTTGGGGAGCCTACGGATTTATGCATGGCTTCTTCCATGCGTGGGGCAATGAACGTTCTAATGAAATCGCGAGGCAAAGGTTGTCATGCATCGACGCCTTGGGAGGGCAAAAACGCGATTGATAAATTTATTCAGGACATTGAAGCTATTCGCGCAATTAATCTTAAAGATAATTCACCATGGGGTGGAGCCACAATCGAGCCCACCATTGTTCAGGGAGGGAAAAGTTCTAACCAAATACCTTCCCTTGTCGAAACAGCCCTCGACATTCGCACCACTCCTGAAAAAAATAACAAATGGATCATGCAAGCGCTAAAAGAAACGGGCGTAGAAATAGAAGTTCTTTTTGACCGCAGATACCCAGTGCAAAATCCTGAAGGGTCAGAAATTGTTAAAGCCTTCAGAGATAACTATCCAGACAAGCCAGAATGCGTTTTTAACGGAAGTTGCGACATGGCCTTTTCCAAGGCCCCCAGCATTATTTTGGGTCCTGGCAACTTAAAAATAGCGCATGTAGCCGATGAATACGCCAGCTTATCATCTATCAGACACGCCATAACCGTTTACAAATCCGTCATTCAAACATATTGCTATGGCTGAGGTGATGCTTGGGCATGTTGCAAGAAAAGAAGCTAAGCTTGAGGTGTTCAATAGTGTTTATGAAGCAGTTATTAGATTAAGACCGGAAGCCCCGCTCCGATGCATATTTCCATGCATGCTTAGGCGCAATGCCCACAAATTTATTCAAAAATTTAAAGGACATGCGCTGTACGCCGTAAAATCTAATCCTGATCCATACATTTTATCGGTTTTATATGCGAGTGGAATAAATAGATTTGATGTTGCTTCATTGCCGGAAATTGAATTGCTAAGCTCCCTTTGTCCTAATGCGCAATTATCTTTTATGCATCCGGTAAAAAGTCGAAGAGCAATAAGAGAAGCCTATTTTCTACATGGCATCAGAGAATTTGTCATAGATACGCCGGATGAACTTAAAAAGCTGTGGGAAGAAACGTCTTTTGCAAAAGACCTGACCATTATAGTCCGATTGGCAATGCCCAAAGGTAGCGCCCTATGTTCCCTTGCGGGAAAATTTGGAATCCACACAGACAAAGCGCCGATTCTGCTAAAACAAGCAAAAGAAATAGCCTCAAAAACTGGAATAAGTTTTCATATTGGCTCACAAAGTTTAGTCCCGGGATCATATGCCAAAGCCATTCAGATGGCGGGCAAAGTTATTAAAAACTACGGTGATAAAATAGATGTGTTTGATGTTGGTGGTGGATTTCCCATTCCGCACCTGGGCATTGAGCCACCCTCATTGGAAAAGTTCTTTGAAGAAATTGAATCCAGCATTGCTCTATTAAGTTTGCCCAGCGAATGTGAAGTTTGGGCGGAGCCAGGGCGCGCTTTATCCGGAACGGGAGAAGTATTGATAGTCAAGGTTGAGTTAAGAAAAGAAAACAAACTATATATAAACGATGGCAGTTTTGGAAATATGTTTGAAGTTTGTTCTATGAATTGGAAAAACGATGTTGAGTTGATAAGAGAAAATCCCCTCCTCTGCGCCAGAAACGAATTATTACCATATGAATTTTTTGGCCCAACTTGCGACTCCGTGGATTATAGCAAAGGCCCTTTTCTTCTTCCCTCTGATATTCATGAAGGGGACTGGATCGCCATTTATGGCATGGGCGCATACATGTCTGCATCACAAAGCAATTTTAATGGATTTGGTTTTACCAAACGAGTTGTAATTGAAAATTTGCACACTTGAGTAATTGTATTCTTTATTGTCTAACTGTTATTATGATTGTGGGTTGATCCGAAGAATCTTATGGCAAACAAGGGGTGGTTTTTAGCAAAATTGGCTTCAACCAATTATTGCGCCATGCAAGCAGAGGCTGTTCAACTGGGCGGCAGCTTTCCACCTGGGATGCCAGTAATTTCAGAATGCCCTTTATATTACAGCGAGTTACAAAAACCGACTTAGCTGCAACTCAGCGAGTTGGTTAGCCGATAGAATTGATATGTGAAATTTATGGGGGCTATAGCATAATGGCACCCATGTTTTTTGCGCACAGCCTTGATAATCAAAGCGACAAGTCCCAATGGCAATCACTCAAAGACCATCTTGAGGCGACAGCTTTACTGGCTGCGGAATATGCTCGTGAATTTGGAGCAGAGAATGCCGTGCGGGTCGCCGGGCTTTTGCATGACCTGGGAAAATACTCTCTCAAGTTTCAAGCTAGGCTTTTAGGATCGAAAGAGCTTGTTGATCACTCGATCGCCGGCGCAAAAGAAATTTTGCAGCGCCCAGCGACCCCTATAGACAAACTTATGTTTGATTTGATCGCCTATGCTATTGCCGGACATCATGCGGGCTTGGCCGATTATAAAGATTTGCAAAAACGCCTGAAAAGCGAGAGCGCGCCTCTGGATCAATCCTGGAAAGACGAGATTGAAGATAATGCCAGCTCTTTATGGCCTATGCATATTCGCCCGGAACGGGAAACCGTGGGCTTTTCATCAGCTTTTCTAGGAAGAATGATTTTTTCCTGTCTTGTCGATGCCGACTATAAGGATACTGAGAGATTTTACGCAAAACACGAAAAGAGCGCAATCAATCGCGATTGGCCGAATTTGCGCGAACATATTCATGAGTTGATCTCCAGCTTTAACAATCACATGGCTGGAATGAAAGGCAAGCCTGGGCCTATCAATACATTGCGAAACGACATACTTCATCATGTCCGAAACAACGCCACAAACTCTCCCGGGCTGTTTACCCTCACCGTCCCCACCGGAGGAGGCAAAACTTTGGCTTCCTTGGGATTTGCCTTGGATCACGCCAAAGCGCACAATCTTAGGCGAATTATTTACGCCATTCCGTTCACATCCATTATCGACCAAAACGCCGACATTTTTAAAAAAGTCTTGGGCAGCGAATATATCCTTGAACATCACGCATCCATTGACAAAGACAAATACGATTGGGAATGTCGGGATAAATTGCGTTTGGCAATGGAGGACTGGGCCGCTCCGATTATTGTAACCACTAACGTGCAATTATTTGAAAGTCTTTTCTCTAACCGACCTTCTCGTTGCAGAAAGCTTCATAACATGGCGCAAAGCGTCATCATTATTGACGAGGCGCAAACATTGCCTTTTCACCTCCTTAGGCCATGCCTTGCCGTTTTGGATGAATTGGCAAAAAACTATGGAACTACTATTGTTCTATGCACGGCCACTCAACCGGCCTTTGACAAGCGCGACTTCAAGCATGGAGGGTTGGATATAAAGGACCGGGAACTTGCTCCTGATCCAGCCGGACTTGTCAAGCAGCTTAGGCGCGTCAACATCACAAAGGGACATGAACTTGACGACGATCAGCTTGTGAATGATTTAAGCAAACACAAACAGGCGCTTGTCATAGTCAACAGTCGCAGACACGCTTTATCTTTATATCAAAAAGCAAAGCTCGCCGGACTGGATGGCGTTATCCATCTTACAACCCGGCAATATGCAGCGCATCGGCGCACGATTTTAGCAAGGGTGAGGGAAACCCTAAAAGAATCCGCCCCCTGCATATTAATAGCAACCTCGCTTGTCGAAGCTGGTGTGGATTTGGATTTTCCTCGCGTGTGGCGCGCCGAAGCAGGACTCGATCAAATTGCGCAGGCGGCAGGAAGATGCAATCGAGAGAACAAACGCTCGTGGGAAGAAAGCATTGTAACAGTATTCAAACCCAAAGATTTTTCTCCACCGAAGGAGATTAAGCAACTGGCTGCCGATTTTGCCGCAATGGAGGATAGGTTTGACGACCTTCTCTCTCCTGAAGCGATAAAGGCTTATTTTAGTGAAGTCTTTTGGCGCAAGGGAGCAGAACAGCTGGATAACAAAGGAATATTGAAAAATTTTTCCGTAAGCGCGGGGCGCTTGCTCTGCGATTATAAAACCATTGCGAAAGATTTTAAGATGATAAGCAGCAGCCTTTGTCCGATTATCATTAATGATAACAGTTCCGTTCAAGATATTTTGGATCGCCTTAATTCCGAATATGCCTCTCCTGGCAAGGCCGTCCAAGAACTTCAGTCTTATATGGTGCAGGTACCGCTTAAAGATTTTGAATGCCTGATTAAAAATGGCCGCATAGGATTTTATCGAAAAGACCTGTGGGAAGACCAATTCGCCGTATTAACAGACCCAAGCCTTTATAAAGCAGAGACTGGCTTAATCTGGGAAGATGCTGGAGTTTTGGAGAATACGATTTTTTAGGGTTGACGCCTTTGAGATAGAGAAGCATAGAGATCTTCTGAATACATATTGAATACTCTGGGCAATTTACGACAGCCTCTAAAAGGAGTGAGCCACCATGTCCCAAGGCATAAAATTGTTGGTTAGCGGAAATCACGCACTCTTCACTCGCGCAGAAATGAAGGTTGAAAGATTGTCATACGATGTTATGACGCCCTCTGCCGCACGAGGCATACTTGAAGCCATTCACTGGAAACCTGCCATCAAGTGGGTTATCGACGAAATACACGTCCTGAATCCTATTCGTTTTCAATCAATCCGCCGCAACGAAGTTGGGCATAAAATACCGACCAATAAAATCAAAACGGCTATGAAGCGCGAAACAGTTGAAGGGCTTAATCAAATAATCGAAGACGATCGCCAACAGCGCGCTTCTACTATTCTTGTTGATGTCGCTTATATTATAAAAGCGCATTTCGAGTTCACGTCGAAGAAAGGCCCCGACGACAATCCCGGCAAGCATTTGGATATTTTCAATCGCCGCGCCAAACAGGGGCAGTGCTTTCACCAACCCTGCCTCGGCACGCGAGAATTTCCCGCAAAATTCAAATTGATAGAACCGGATGATCCTATTTCACCCACCATTGCAGAAACCCGCGATCTCGGCTTCATGCTATGGGACATCAACCATGCCACAGATCGCTCTGCTATGTTCTTTCGAGCCAGACTAGAAAACGGGATTATGAAAGTCCCCGCCCCCAACTCGCCGGAGATACATCAATGACCATTCTGGCTTCTTTAAATAATGCTTATTACAGATTGGCAAAACGCGATAAGGTTCCAGCGTTTGGATTTTCCACCGAGAAAGTGAGTTTTGTCATATCCTTAAACTCTGATGGATCCATAGCAGGTCCCCCGAGAGATATCCGCGATACATCAGGCAAAAAACCAACACCTAAACTCCTGCCACTGCCGCAGCCCGCAAAACGCTCATCTGGCATTAAACCAAATTTCCTATGGGATAAAACATCATATGTACTAGGAATAACGGCAGGAAGCGGCAACAGAACCCAAGAAGAACACAAAGCCTTTATAGATTTTCACAATACCGCGCTGAAAGACACTCAAGATAAAGGATTAAAGGCTTTTCTCCTCTTTCTGCAAAAATGGAAGCCTGATGAATTTGAAAAATTGAACTGGCCTGAAGAGATAAAAACAAACATTAAAGATCAAAACGTGATCTTCGCTCTGGAAAGCGAGCGCCTGGAAGATGACTATCTCCACAACCACTCCGCAGCCAGACAGATTTGGGCAGACTTAGCTTCTGAGGGAGAAAAAACACAGGCCATATGTCTTGTGACCGGAAAGAAGGCCCCGATAGCTCGCCTCCACCCAAGCATTAAGGGAGTCAGAGGAGGACAATCATCAGGGGCATCAATCGTATCGTTCAATCTAGACGCTTTTACATCTTATAACCACGAACAAGGTGAAAATGCTCCTGTTTCCGAAGCAGCAACTTTCGCTTACACAACTGCGCTAAATAAATTCTTGGAGAAGGGGAGCGTCAACCGCATCCAGCTTGGAGACGCATCAACCGTATTCTGGGCCGACGCAGCAAACGCTGAAGCAGCGGCTATAACCGAAGACATCTTTCCGTATTTATTAGACGTCAACGAAACCGCAGAAGCCAAAAATAAAATACTTCCCATATTGGACTCCATTCGCAAAGGCGAGCCCCTAATAGAAACGAACCCAGACCTCAGCAAAGACGTGCGCTTCTACATTCTTGGTCTAGCGCCCAACGCCGCCCGCATCTCTATCCGCTTCTGGTTTGAAGATACCTTTGGCGTCTTGATAAAAAATTACCAAAAATTTCTGGATAATATGCATATAGAGCCGCCAGATATGGACAATAATCTAAGCCTGTGGAAATATCTGAGAGAAATAGCCGTTCTCGGTAAATCAGAAAATGTCCCTCCAAACCTGTCCGGAGAATGGACTCGCTCAATCTTGACCGGAAAACGATATCCCCAAACGCTTCTCACAAATGTCCTTATGCGCATACGCTCAGATAAGAACGTCAATTCTCGCCGCGTTTCCATTCTCAAATCCGTTCTAATCCGCAATCTAAAATCAAAGGAGGCCCCCGTGGCGCTTGATCCGGAAAACAAAAACAAAGGTTATTTACTTGGACGCTTGTTTGCAATTTACGAACGCATTCAATACGCTGCGCTCGGAGATAAAGTAAACGCAACCATTAAGGATAAATTTTACGGCTCAGCGGCATCCCAACCCCGTAAGGTTTTTGCTTTGCTAGATAAAGGCTCCGCCAATCATCTATCAAAAATTGGCAAACATAAAACTGGATATAAAATAACTCTCGAAAAACAAGTTGGCGAGATTTTTGACCTGATGTCGCCTTCAAAAGACCCCTTCCCCACAGCCTTATCCTCCGAAGAGCAGGCATTGTTCGCTCTTGGCTATTACCACCAACGCAGCGAATTTTTTAAGACCAAATCAACCGACGTCACACCCCAATAAGGAGTTTTAAAAATGAGCACTCTTAGTAATCGCTATGACTTTGCCGTACTATTTGACGTTACCAATGGCAACCCCAACGGCGACCCAGATGCTGGTAACATGCCTCGGTTGGATCCTGAAACGGGCCACGGCCTAGTTTCAGATGTCTGCCTGAAACGCAAAGTCCGCAACTACATCGAATTATCTAAAAACGGGAATCCTGGATTCAACATATATGTTCAGGAAGGCTCCATCCTCAACGAAAAACATCGAGAAGCCTATAAGGCTCTACGTCCTGACGACAAAAAGGTCGCTAAGGATAAAAATCTTCAGCCACAAGACGATGAGGAAGCCAAAAATCTGCGCGAATTCATGTGTAAAAACTTCTTTGATATACGCACATTTGGCGCAGTCATGGGCACAGGGATCAACTGCGGACAGGTGCGCGGTCCCGTTCAAGTATCTTTTGCTCAATCCATTGAACCTATAGTGCCTCAAGAAATAACCATTACCCGCATGGCAGCGACCAGCGAAAAAGACAAGACCGACGGCCAAAAAGGCGACGATGAAAACGGACGCACGGACAACCGAACCATGGGCCGCAAGCACATTGTACCTTATGGCTTATATCGAGCTCATGGATTCATCTCGGCCAAACTTTCTGAACGCACCGGTTTCTCTGAAAATGATCTTAATGCCCTACTTGAATCTATAGAAAATATGTTCGAACATGATCGCTCTGCCGCACGCGGGGAGATGGTTGTGCGCAAGCTGATTATCTTTAAACACGAAGACGCCCTAGGCAATGCCCCAGCGCATACGTTGTTCGAGCGCATCAAGATCGGACGCAATATCGATGGAGAATTCCGCGCCATAGGAGATAAAGCTCTCGACAACCAACCTCCCGCCAGAAGCTTCGGTGATTATAAAATCGAGATCGACGCGACCAGGCTGCCCAAAGGAGTCACCATTATCGAACGTTTATAACCGAGCATGCCAGACGCAAAACCCAAACCAGTGGATGAACTGTCGCCGGAGCCAATACCTATTTCGGCTCTACAACACGCTGTATATTGCTTACGGCAAGCAGCACTCATCCACATGGAACGGCTATGGGCAGAAAATCGCTTTACCGCAGAGGGCCACGCGCTTCACTCCGTCGTAGATAAACCCGGCATGCGCAAAACAAAGGGCGTGCGCCGGGCAACCGGTTTGCCTTTGGCGTCCACTAAACTCGGCATAGCAGGCATGGCCGATCTTGTGGAATTTCATCAAAAAGACGGTTATGAAACCCCCTACCCCATAGAATATAAGCGCGGAAAATCAAAATTACACCGAGCTGACGAAGTTCAACTATGCGCGCAAGCTTTTTGCCTCGAAGATATGACAGGACAATCCGTCCCAGAAGGAGCCTTGTTCTATGCGGAAACAAAGCGTCGCGTTGCAGTTCCTTTTGATAAAGAATTACGCGAACTCACTCTTAATATTATTTCCCAATTAAAGACTGTTTTTGCAAGCATGCAAACTCCACCGCCGACCACGCGCACAGATCGTTGTCGCGCATGTTCTCTTTATGACCTCTGTCGCCCCAAAGATATATCAAAACCCGTTAAAGCCTGGCGAGAACACATGACAAAACTCACTTTGGAAGAGAAGGAATTTCTCTGATGAAAAAATTGCTAAACACTGTCTATGTTCAAACAGAAGGATGCAGCCTTCGCAAAGACGGAGAAAATTTACTCGCGGAAAACGAAGGGGTAACAGTTGGTCGCGCCCCTCTTCATATGCTTGCGTCCGTCATTATATTTGGAGGAATTTATATCTCTCCGGCACTTATAGAAGCCTGCGCCTCCCACGGAATTACTGTCGTCCTTCTCAACCGCCATGGAAAATTTCAGGCCCGCATCGACGGCCCGATAAGCGGCAATGTTCTTCTGCGCCGAGCTCAATACAAAGCATCCGATACTCCAGAAGACATTGTAAAAAGTTTTATTATCGGAAAAATTTCCAATCAACGCGCAGTCCTCATGCGAGCCATGCGAGACTACGAAGAAATATATGATCCAGGAACAAAATCTTCACTGGCACATACAATTCAGCAATTAGCGCACAGCTTAAATTACATTAACAAAAATTTCCTCGACCTCGCAACTATGCGCGGAATGGAAGGCGATGCTGCTAGACTATATTTTGGCGTTTTTAACCACCTCATACGATCGCCGGATGCCGAATTTACATTTGATGGCCGCTCACGACGCCCTCCTCTTGATCCAATAAACGCACTGCTGTCATTTTTATATACGCTACTAACCCATGACTGCCGAAGCGCAGCTGAAAGCGTCGGGCTTGATCCAGCAGTCGGCTTCCTACATCAAGACCGTCCCGGTCGCCCCAGTTTGGCTCTTGATCTCATGGAGGAACTCCGCCCCATACTTGCAGATAGGCTGGTTCTCTCACTTATCAACCGAAGACAACTCCGTGCAAAAGATTTTGAAACTCGCGATGGCGGAGCCTGCTTGCTAACCGATGATGCTAGAAAAACCGTCTTGACAGCATGGCAAGAGCGTAAAAAAGAAGAACGCAAACATCCGTTTTTGGAAGAAAATGCTGCCTTGGGATTGATCCCTTATATCCAAGCCCAACTTCTAGCCAGACATTTAAGAGGCGACCTAGATGCATATCCTCCATGGTTCTGGAAATAAGGGGAAAAGAAAGCATGATGGTTCTTGTAACCTATGACGTAAACACAATAGATCCTGGTGGAACAAAACGATTGCGCCACATAGCAAAAGCCTGTCGAGACTATGGACAACGAGTGCAAAACTCTGTCTTCGAAGTTGAAGTGGATCCGGCCCAATGGACATCACTTAAAAACAAGCTTGAAAAAATCATTAGCACAGAGAAAGATAGCCTGAGATATTACTACCTCGGAGCCAACTGGCAACGCCGCGTAAAACACGTTGGAGCAAAACCCTCAACCGATTTAAACGGAACCCTGATTATTTGAAAAAGCGAATGTGAGATGTGATAGACAACTTTCCCATAATGGCATAGCGCGAACCTAAAGCATGCATTAAATAGCCCGCATGTTCGCACTTCCCCTAACATCATATACCAAAACAACAATTTTTATTACCCTCGAAAAAACATAACTTATTTTAACCTCACTTCCCTTCCCTTCCGCACTTCAATTAAACTTTTCCCAAATTACTCAATATGTTATTAAACAAGCGTCGCTCCCTCACGGGAGCGTGGATTGAAACCGTTTGTCAGGGAACTCGCCGATACATACAAGAAGTCGCTCCCTCACGGGAGCGTGGATTGAAACGGTCATTGGACTTCCTTCTTGAACATGTTTTCTAGTCGCTCCCTCACGGGAGCGTGGATTGAAACATTGTGTTCAGCACTCCTGAGTACGGCATCCGAGTCGCTCCCTCACGGGAGCGTGGATTGAAACCATCTTGTTTACGGACTAAGAACGATATACTCGTGTCGCTCCCTCACGGGAGCGTGGATTGAAACTCTAATGCGGGTGGAAAATCCCATTCGTACCCCTGTCGCTCCCTCACGGGAGCGTGGATTGAAACCAGTATCTCTATGATTGCGTGATTGATTGCTATGCGTCGCTCCCTCACGGGAGCGTGGATTGAAACTCTTGGGCTATGGCTTGGGCGGTACTCATGATTGTCGCTCCCTCACGGGAGCGTGGATTGAAACATACCATCCAGCTAAGTATCCTAACGTGATTAAGCGTCGCTCCCTCACGGGAGCGTGGATTGAAACAATGCGAGGCTCAGAAGGCTGAGGTATACAAGCAGTCGCTCCCTCACGGGAGCGTGGATTGAAACTATGTATGGGTTACGGGTAGGGCATGGCGTGGCGTCGCTCCCTCACGGGAGCGTGGATTGAAACACAATTAAAGGGTTCATTGTGTCAATCATGGTTAGTCGCTCCCTCACGGGAGCGTGGATTGAAACCGGAGAGCGCGATAACCATTGGCGGCAGGGCTAAGTCGCTCCCTCACGGGAGCGTGGATTGAAACTCTCGTCATTGTGTCGCAGTAACGCAATCCTGTTGGTCGCTCCCTCACGGGAGCGTGGATTGAAACTTGGCCATTTTTATCCTGCGCTCGACGATGGATCGTCGCTCCCTCACGGGAGCGTGGATTGAAACAGTACGAGACTCATCAGAACTATTGGCATCGGCAAGTCGCTCCCTCACGGGAGCGTGGATTGAAACACAAGCGGGGCGCAAGTCCCGATTCTCACGGGCAGTCGCTCCCTCACGGGAGCGTGGATTGAAACTTTTGCTTTGAAGCTTTTGGGATCAAAACTTAAGGTCGCTCCCTCACGGGAGCGTGGATTGAAACATAGATATATAGATTTGAGAGACTCATATATTGGTCGCTCCCTCACGGGAGCGTGGATTGAAACTTGCCATCTGGTCTATAATCGCCAACCGTTGAAAGTCGCTCCCTCACGGGAGCGTGGATTGAAACGATAAAATAGCCGATTGTTGTTAATGCAAGACCCGTCGCTCCCTCACGGGAGCGTGGATTGAAACTGATTGGGGCGTGGCGGAATCGGACAGACCGAGGGGTCGCTCCCTCACGGGAGCGTGGATTGAAACGTTTATGTTTTGCAGCACATCTATGCGAACACCTGTCGCTCCCTCACGGGAGCGTGGATTGAAACCCTACATTATATCCGATAATAACATTAGAAGATCCGTCGCTCCCTCACGGGAGCGTGGATTGAAACTCGCCCTCGGTT
Source organism: Alphaproteobacteria bacterium (assembly GCA_028692635.1). GTDB lineage: Bacteria > Pseudomonadota > Alphaproteobacteria > UBA9219 > UBA9219 > JAQUWX01. The sequence goes on along the minus strand of JAQUWX010000004.1, from coordinate 1,374 downwards.
TTGATGTTCCGCTTGCTGCTGGTCGCTCCCTCACGGGAGCGTGGATTGAAACGTATAGGCTTTTACCCCAAGAATTTACCGCTCTGTCGCTCCCTCACGGGAGCGTGGATTGAAACATCGTAAGCCTCACAAGATGCCAATGGTTGCCAGTCGCTCCCTCACGGGAGCGTGGATTGAAACTTCCCTCAAACAAAACATACCAAGTTTGTATCTCGGTCGCTCCCTCACGGGAGCGTGGATTGAAACATCTTACATTATTTTTTCAAACAATCAAATTATGTCGCTCCCTCACGGGAGCGTGGATTGAAACCATCACCTTCAAATAGCCACATGCAACCAGTGCCTGTCGCTCCCTCACGGGAGCGTGGATTGAAACTATCTTACAAGATTTATAGACGCGCTGACGACCGTCGCTCCCTCACGGGAGCGTGGATTGAAACCAGCACTTATACTTATTGACTCAAGATAAACAATTGTCGCTCCCTCACGGGAGCGTGGATTGAAACATTTGGATCAAACATTGTTACCTCCGTGGTTAAGTCGCTCCCTCACGGGAGCGTGGATTGAAACTATAAACACAATGCAGGCTAACTTTACTCCTCCCTGTCGCTCCCTCACGGGAGCGTGGATTGAAACCATTGCTTGTGTTTGAGCAACAGGAGAAACCACGTCGCTCCCTCACGGGAGCGTGGATTGAAACTTGTTTAGCCAGCAAAGCATCTTGCTTAGACGTAGTCGCTCCCTCACGGGAGCGTGGATTGAAACAAGGTTTGCCACCGCAAGGGGCCAAATGTTTTAGTCGCTCCCTCACGGGAGCGTGGATTGAAACAGTTAATTTACCAAAAAATCCTATCTGTAGGGTGTCGCTCCCTCACGGGAGCGTGGATTGAAACAGACGACTACGGCTATTGCGGCAGGAGCTACTGTGTCGCTCCCTCACGGGAGCGTGGATTGAAACTGCCCATCGGGTAAAGGGAGGAGTAAAGTTAGCCGTCGCTCCCTCACGGGAGCGTGGATTGAAACACCATCAATGGGAACATTGAGAACCTCGTTAAGTGTCGCTCCCTCACGGGAGCGTGGATTGAAACTTTATTTAGCTGGGCGGCTGATAAAATCCATATTGTCGCTCCCTCACGGGAGCGTGGATTGAAACCTGCCTAAGAAAAGGCTCGAAGACAAACAAAAGGCGTCGCTCCCTCACGGGAGCGTGGATTGAAACATACAGGAGATAATAATATGACTAAAGGTGGGGGTCGCTCCCTCACGGGAGCGTGGATTGAAACAGCTCGCTACTGAACGACGAAGCCTGTTCCTCTGTCGCTCCCTCACGGGAGCGTGGATTGAAACCGTCTTTTTTAATCCCGGCCTGAGAAC
>JAQUWX010000049.1:5631-13196 GCA_028692635.1 Alphaproteobacteria bacterium | reverse complement strand
AAACCTTTAGGCTTTCGCCCTGAACATACGCCCACGCCTCCCCGATCGAATAGACCGAGGAGTGCTTTTTCCGGTTGCACAAAACCGGTAATGGTATTGGGTTATCACGCCCCAAAGGCCAGCTTTCGCCGCCTTCTTAGAACACAATGAATGTGAACCGAGAAAAATTCAAGCAATGAAATTATTTAACAAAACAAGCGCTGATCGCCTTATGCGGCCAACCAATATTCTGAATATATCTACAGATTAGTTCTTTGCTGGCACATAACAGAAGGCAAAGGAACCCAGCGCTCCTGTCCTCTGATACCTGACATCTGCCCTCTGCTTCCCCACTTAAATTTTTCCCCATTGCGTTGCGCCAATTCACGCAATACCTGCCCTGGCCGTTGCCGAACAACCCCGAACGGGGCTTTCTTTCTATATTTTAGGATAAATGCAACGTGGTATTTGCGTTCCTACGTCGAGTGGTTAAGATGATTGCATTCGTTCATTGTGTTCTCTTTGGGTGCTTCGCGGTTCCCAAAGGAGGTTTATATTCCAGTTGCTGTATAACTTCCTTTAATCGCCCCAGCAAAGCTGGGAGTTTAGCGAATTAATTAAACGGATGAGGAAATCTATTAAGTTCACTTTTTTTCTTTACCTTTGTTTTCCACCCCATTTTTTCTGGAATACACATAATGCGCTGGCTTCCTGTTCGAGGCCAATTATTACCAAAGTATATTGGCACCAAACCAGGTACTATTGCGCGAACCACATGTATGTTTGGCGCCTGTTTTTTAATCCACATATTATCTAAACTCGCAACAAAAACCTCAAGACCAGCCTTATGTATCCTATCTACAATGCAGCCTGAGAACTTGCAAACTTGGGAAAAATTATGTGTGTCAGTAGAACTTAAAAATTCAATTATTAATTTATCGTGGCACCCTGATGCATATAGCTCTAAATGAGCACTAGGCGAATGATCGCTTCCCATTTCTTGACCCGCAACCTTTAAAAGGCTCTTCGATTTTGTATGACTAAAAATCAGATGGGCCTCATCCATTGCCTTTAAACAGGCGGCCTCAACATTGTCTTTACAAGAAAGACCAATGGCATATCTGTAGGAATTAGTTTTTCTGCTAATAACAACACAAATTACTGGGGCTAGTCCTGTAGACAAATCAATAATAACGACCTCCCACCCTTCTCTGTTCATAAAGTCTATTTTTTTATGAACACGTTCTGGTACAGAATTTATATCTATATGTGGAGGAGCAGCTTTTCTCAACCAAGCAATCATAAAAGCATCACGCTCAATGAGCTCACAACAAGCTATTTCCACGGCTATATCTCGCGAGAAATTAGCAGCAACTCCAGAAGTTGTACAGGAATCAACAGGATTATATTGCGTTTCATCACAAACAACTGGATAGCGAATTAGCTCCATTGGCACCCAATATTCCTTGCCGCTTAAAAGACTTCTGACAGGATGCCATGGCCTCGCCTCTTCAGAAGAAACATCTTCAATATGAACATCCAGTTTTCCATAACCAGCCACGGTCATGCGATCCAAAATAGGCCCCTTAACCAGATTGCTGGAACAAAAAGGAAAGTTTTTAAGAGAGAATGAACTAATAGAATATCGCTCAATTGCTTCCATAAAAGCAGATAGCCGAGCAGAAGCTCGCGTCTCTCCAGTTCCCCAATTAGCAAGCGCCTCATATTTTTGCATACAAGTTATTTGTGAGCGTGCGACATCTGCCCTAGTAGCAAAAAACGGGCAACCCTCGCCACCAAATGAGTAATCAAAAAAACGACTAATAATTCTACCATTACCAACAAACGCTTTTGATAGGGCCTCAACCTTATCTTCCATAGAATCTTGAGGTTTTATATCAACAAACGCATCTGAAAAAATTATATCCTCTCGTACAATATTTCCACCTCTATACACATGGGCCATTTGTTCATTAAGCACCCCACGTTTAATTAATGCATAAAGATCAGATGCAACCCAATTAGCTGTAACTTCTTCTAGTTTGTTTTTGGCCAAAAAGTTTTTGCTTTTACTAGCCAATTCATTGGCCATGTATAAATTTCCAATGCCCGCTTCGGTTGACAATAAACGAAAAAACAGTTGCAATAAATCAGCCTTGATATCTGAAATTAGCGGAAGAATAAATACGCTCGTCCCCCTATAAATTCCAACCAATAATGATTGTTTTGGTTTAAGCGCAGCTAATGCGGATGTTTGATACGACAACCCCTTATCATCAGGAATGCATATTAATAGAGGGGTTTTCTGTCTTGAAACTTTTTTATCTTTATCAATAATTTTCTGTAATGCTGCGCATATAGATCCCGCGCCATAAAAACTTATGTTTTTATTTTCTACTTCCTCCACAAGAACTTCTGTCTCTAACAATTCTCGCAACATTAAATATATGTCGGGAGCATCTTTTTTTATATCATTTGCGCGTCGCGGATATAGAAAGAAAGTCTTTAGACGGCCCAAAAACTCCACATTACAACGCCCTCTAAACGTAAGCGTCCGATCATTCGCAAATACCGCCAACGTCTCGTTAAAATTTAGCGCTTCCAGCGTAGGATTGATTTTTATTATTGAAGATTTATTCTTCATTCAATCTCGGCTTTTTCTTTAGGAACCCCAAAAACAATCGTCAAACAAGGGGTTTCTGTCGAACCAGAAAGGCCAAATATTTGTGCCATTTTTTCATTATCAAATCCACCAACAGCATAACCAGCGAGTCCCAGATCACAGATTGATAGCAAAGCATTTTGCAAGGCGCACCCGACCTCAATCAAAACAAGCTTATTTGCAAAGTCTTTGTATTTGTGCTGTTTGGCGCTGATATCGACAGTGATTATCAATATTGCTGATGCATTTTTTATAGCAATATCTTTGTGTCCCATCATCGCAGAGATAATGTTTTCTCTAACAAACTGCTGATCAACGGAATGTAGTGAATTGGTGAAGGAACAAAACTTATACAATCCTACATTTAATTTTTCGGTAGGACTCAAAAGAATTAGACTAACACCAACAGAATTGATTCCCCCACCCTGCGGTATTGTCCGATATAGGACTCCATTATTTTCATCTAAATTAAAAGGCACATATTTTACACCACCCGCACAATCAACAAGGACTCTTTCCAGTTTATCTTGGGGGATTGGGGCGTCAGAAAAAGACCGCTCACTGCGCCTGTTGCACAACAAACGGCCCAAACCACTAGGCGCGGGGATTATAGGCCCCGCGACCATAGTCTCTGGAGAAAGTGGTTTTATTGAAAGTCTTATTGCTTCAGATGCCACATCCCAACCAGATTGGGCAGATTTTTCTTGCTTTCTATCCATCTGAACATCTCTCAGCAATCGCCTGGCTTTACTACCACATTACTAATGTAGCCTTAAAATATGTACGCTTAATCTCCCAGCGCCCCCCTGACCTATTCCACAAGCATTGGGGTTGCCTCCCTGACCTATTCCACAGGCATTAGGGTTGCCTCCTTGCCCTATTCCACAAGCAGTAGGATTTTCTCCCAGCACTTTACTCTCGCCATTACCCTTCCCTAATCCACCAGGGCGTCCTGGACCAAATTGATCAACACTTTCATCTACGATACTAACCGGAAACGCTTCCATTTTCATTCTCCCTAAACAGAATGTGAGAAATAGAGTATGTTTATTATATTCTTCGTACAAGCAGAGTCAACCACCACCCCCTACTCTGTGAGACTTACAAATAAGTTCTAACCGCTTAAAAACACTAGAAATTATACCGCATTCTTGATTAACAACAGCAATGGCACATGGCATTCCCAAGTGATTAAATTTGATCTCAGAATTTTCAATTCCAAATTGTCGCATAATTTTACATGTTTTATATGCATACTTTATCCCGACCTGAAATAGTCCAAAACCATTTAATTTAGTCAAGCGATGAAAATCCTTCCCGAGCAGCCGAAAAAATAAAAGGCCATCCTTTCCTCCATCTAAAGCGGCAATAGGATCATAGTTGCGCATCTCAGGAATAAGATATGGCAAATCATCTGTTGCTACACGAGGTGGATTAGATATTACCAGATCAAATTTTTCTTCAATATTTTCCGACCAATTGCCAATGCAAAATTCCGCCCTATCGTCAAGGCAATTGGCCTTTGCATTTATTCTTGCCGCATTAATGGCTTTTTCATCCATATCGACGCCAACCCCCGTCGCTTGCGGCACAGCATGCAATATAGCTAAAAGGATGCAGCCGGAACCGGTACCAATATCCAATACACGCACCGGACCATTAATTTTATTAAGCATCAAAATAGCATGATAAACCAAATTTTCTGTTTCAGAATATGGTTTAAAAACACCATCTGCTACAAATAACCTTATTCCACAAAAATCCGTTACACCAAAAATCCGCTCAACAGGGATCTGCTCTTGGCGACATTTGATTTTTTCTAAAGCGCGTTGATCAATTGCTTTATACACAACATTGCCCCCAGAAGGCAAAGAAACCCAGCGCTCCTGTCATCTGATCCCTGACATCTGTTATCTGACTAAGCCGCCCGGAACATCTCTTCCCAATCTTCGACCGGGAGTTTTCCATAAGGGCCTTCTGGAGATTTCCAGTATTCCAAGATACGCGGGAACACATCCATTGTCCCTGCGCGGGTAGAAACAATCATTTTATCCAACGGCATCAGGCGAAGCCCATCGAGCTTAGCTTCACGTTCTTTATATTCCGCGTCGCTCAAGTTTTCATAGAAAGCCGTAGCGAGAAGATTTGGATCGTCGCTGCCCAGACGTTTCTTGGCATCCGTCCTTCTGGCGAGCAAAGCGTCGAGCGCCTTTGAAGCCAGCCCAGACAAAGGATGAGCAGTCGAGCGAGCAACATAAATTGCGCGAGCCAGATTATTCAAATCAGCTTGTGAAATTTCCGGCAACCAGATCAGAACCCCGGAGCCCATAGCCCCGACGGAATCCAACGAGAAGCATTGCTCGCAAAACATGCAAAGCGTCACCGGTTCTTTATTCAGCTTAATTACGCGCTGGTATTGCTTCGACTTAAATCCGCAACAACAGCAGGTATAGTCGTCCCGCCGCAGAATCTTCTCTTGTTGTGATTTACTCACAGCCCCCGAAGACCCCGCCGCTCCAGCGTCAGGCAATCGCCTGACGCCAAGAGAGGGAGAATTTATCAACGTCTTCTACCTTAGAACGTAGTGCCAAAACCAGTGTACGCCACGCCAGTATTATCGCCTACGCTGAGCGTATTCTTGACCCATGCCGTAAGAGGAGGCAGAGCCGCGATGGCGCCGCCAACGGTCAAACGAGAGATTCCAGGGGCCAGCTTTTCTGACGCCGGATTTTCAGCATGCGCTTTCAACTTCAACGCGCCCGACGACATCATCACGATACCGCCGACATAGCATCCCAGCGAAATCAGGTTTGGAAGAGTGGCGATTTGATCGCCGACATCTGCAACAGTACCGGACAACCTGTCCGCAGCGATTGCGAGATCCGGCATAGCAATAACGGCTAAAGCCGCCATAACGGCGCACTTTGCTACGTCTTGCATTAGTTGTTGGTTCTTAGTCATAGTGTCCTCCCTCTGAGTTAACAAATCTTGAGTTAATTAGGTCTTCTATTTACACTTCAACACAACACCACTTGTCTTCACTATAAAACTCTATCAAAGCACGTTTATACCGGAAAGCATGCCTTTTCCACTAATCCCGACCGATGTCATGACCCACTTTGTCGTTGGCGGCAAAGCGGCAAGACAACCTCCCGCTATCAAACGTCCAAGAGCTGGAGCCAATCTATTGTTGGATGGGCTCTCAGCATGATCCTTAAGCTTCGAAGCGCCGGAAGCCATAGCGATTACTCCCGCTACATAGCAAAAAATCGAAATAAGGTCCGGGATACGATTTGTCTCTGTCTTCATAGTGCCGGCCATTTTCTCAAAATCTATGGAGTCAGCGGCCCACGCGATAGATATGGGAGGCAATGAGAACGAGACGATCAAAAGCAACGCTGCCAAGCGAAGCAGATTGACGGAGTGTGCTCCTTTGCTATTCATCCTACACCTTTAAAACACCGGCGATAAAAATACACTTCGCCCCTAGCTATATTTATGATTTATGCCCCTTAACAAGAGCTTAATTATTATTACAAATACGCTTTCTCAATCAACACTCTAATTAAAAGATTTAATACCTAAAGTGCCGCCGTTAATCATAGTCGTCTTGTTAACCCACGCCGTCAACGGAGGCAAAGCCGCAATAGAGCCGCCAACGATCAACCGTGAAAGTCCATGAGACAAGGGAGTCTGCGACGGATTTTCTGAATGCTGGCGCAGCTTCAAAGCGCCGCCGACCATCATGACAATGCCCGCGATATAGCAGATGGTAGAAATCAGATTAGGAATTCCGCCCAACTGGTTTGTAGAAATCATGGACACGGTAGAACCGAGGTCCTCTTGAGCCAGCGCAAAATCAGGCGCAGCCAGAACGATCAAGAAAGACGCGACGAGTCCCTGAAGAAGCAGACCGGAATTAAACGACTTATGTTGCATTTGTATTATCCCCCTACGATATTCAAACCGAATGTCTTGTCCGCGATATCGGCAACCGTGCCGATATTAATGGCAAGAACCCCGCCCATGATATGAGTTATGCCCTGAGCCATAGTAGCCTGGCCAGACCCCTCAACCACAGACTTTAATATCAACCAGCCACGAATGAAAGCTATCATTCCGATGACCTGAACGAAAGTGATAATTGATGCGACAACTTTGTTAATCTTCTCAAAACCCTCGCCACCATCCGGAGCTAGTTTTTCCCAGTTTATGCCAGCAAAGGGGGTTATGCCGGGATCGCCGAACATAGTCATAACGCCGATATTTATCATCTGCCCCACGGACAGTAGTATGGCTCCAATAATAAGGTTAGCCCCAATACTGGCCGGAGAAGCCTTTGCATCTGTCCCGTATTTAGAAGCCCTGAGCAATCCCCTGAACACAAGAAACGCGCCCATAACGAAGCAGAGCACTGACAAGGAGGTCTGCATAGGCTTACCAATATTATCGAACAGATTTGAGAAAAGCTGATCGGGCGAGCTAACATCCGATGTAACAGGCCCTGCGGAACATGAACCAGCCCCATTTATACTCACAGTTCCAATCACGCTGTTCTGAATAATCCCAGCCAATGCCGGAAGCGATATACTACCCGCGCCGCCGACCATACGCAGCACACACCGAGACAAAGCCGGATCATTGGGATTTTCAGCATGGCGTTTTGTCATCATAACGCCTGAAGCCACAAGAAAAATTCCGACGATATACGCAATCCAACTTATGAAATCGGTATATGGAGTAAGATTCTGGCTTATGTTGCAAAAAATATTGCCAAACGTTTGGGCGGATGCCCTATCAGGACTTAAAACCACGCATACAAACGTGGTCAAACAGACCAGCCATGTAAAAATTCGTGTCTGCCGGCAAACCGCTGTATTTATGGCATATGGCTGTGTCATGTTGCCCCAGTAGAGCTAAAATA
>JAQUWX010000049.1:0-5531 GCA_028692635.1 Alphaproteobacteria bacterium | reverse complement strand
TCAGGACTTAAAACCACGCATACAAACGTGGTCAAACAGACCAGCCATGTAAAAATTCGTGTCTGCCGGCAAACCGCTGTATTTATGGCATATGGCTGTGTCATGTTGCCCCAGTAGAGCTAAAATACATCAAGTATTTCTACTAATTTTTATATATATACTTCACTACGAAACCATTAAAAAGTAGTTTATTATTTTCATAGATTCCCTCCATAACAGCCTTTAGACAGCCATAAACTTTTACTTAACCAACTTACGGTTTCTTTTCTTACCGTATTGTTCCCTTAGCCCCGACTATCTCCCAGTTGTCGCCAACCTGATGGATAGATTTGACCTTGCCTATTCCGGGGAGGACCTGGCCAATCTCAACCTGCCTCAACTCTTCCGAATCTGCGCTTTTCGAAACCCAAGCTGAGCCGGAAGTAGCTGCGCGCAAAACCCAACCATTGCTGCTGGTTTTCGCAGTTTTCTTCGAGGTTTTGCTTCCGGCAGTAGTCGTTGTATGGCGTGATTTCTTTTCCGCTTTCACGCTGGTCTTACGAGCATCGCTTTTTTTGCTGACGGAAACGGCCTTTGAAACCGCCTCATCGACCGGAGAAGCAGCTTGCTCATCGGAAACGACCGCTGGTTTTGCGGCTTGTTCCGAAGAAACAGTAGCGGAAGTAGTCTGCGCAGATTCCATCAACTTCTTTTCCAGCTTATTCAAGCGATCCTCGACATCCGAAGAAGCCGTAGAAGCGGGAACAGCCTGAGGTGAAGCCGCCTGTAGATTGGCCACAGTGCCAGCGATCTGCGTCAATTGTTGAGTTGTCTGCTCGAGCGTTTTTTGCAAAGCGTCCACGCGTGACACAAGATCGTTCATCTTAGCGTCGCTAACGACAGCCTGCGGAGCCACAGTAGCGGGAGCCGCAACAGTCTTAGAAGCATCCACCGCCGGAGTCACAGGAGTCTCAACCGGAATCTCCTTAACGGGAGCGACAGGAGCGACAGCAGCAGGAGGCAACGCGGAAGCAACTGTAGTTAGAGCATCTGAACTTATGGATTTGTCAACGTTTGGAGATGTCGAGACAGCATTTCCCACCCCAGATGAAGCCGCTGATTGAGCCTGACCGTCAGTTGGGCCCGATGTAGGATAAGAGCTGTTTGTAGTTGAAGAAACCTCGCCAACTTTGTCAGAAGCGGGAGCAGCATTTCCGGTTTCCGTAACAGCGGGTTTTACCGCTTCGACAACAGAAGCGGAATAATCGCCGGAGTCTTTGCTTCCACCGAATTGGATATAAACCATAGTGCCAATGAACAACGCGCCAACGACTGCCGCTACGATAGGAATCCACACAGCGTTTTTCTTGGGAGCAACTTCTTCAGGCTCACCCTCGGCGTCGGACATTTCTGATTCTGCAGCGTCAGCTTCACTATCAGAGAAATCATCCATAGGAGGATGCTCATCCTGCCAGGCTTCAGCCTGCGTTCCGAAATCGTGCAAATCTTCATGTTGCCCGTATTCGCCTTGCTTATCGGTCATAGAGAAACTCCTCAACTTCATTCAATCAAAAGATTAACCGCTAACGGTTATAAGGACTGCTAGAACCATAACCGCTGGTCCTGCTGTTATAGTTATACCCGGAAGGGCCATAGATTTGCGTGCCGGAACTGTATCCCTGCTGCCTATTGGAAGTATAGGGGGCATAAGGATTGTTTGCATCCATATTTCCAGGATTGCCCATATTATTATACCCCTGAGCATATCCCGGCATTCCGTTAGCGTTGGTTCCAGAAGCATAGCCGCTCTGAAGGGAATTATCATAAACGGTAGTCAGGAAGAACATACCCATAGGAGTCCCCGCCGCTATACGAACTAAGGGCTTGATACTATTGGCTTGATTCTGGAAGAACTGCCCCACCGTCTGCCCGGCTTGTCCCATTCCAGAGTACATGCCTTCCTCGAGGCTCTTGCTTGCCTGCGTGGTAACGACAGCATTTCCGGTTATAGTGGTATCGGATTTTCCCTGCCCCATAGACTGCCCGAACGAGGACATAAACGAAGCTGCGGCTGGGAGAACGACGCGGGAGAAGTAGCGCTGATCGACCTCGCTAGCCATACCACCCAAAGTAGTATCGGGATTAAGCGCAAGAATATTGACCGAATAATCCTTGCCCTTAAAATTCACCAGATTGAAGCGCAGCACCAGATAATCACTCTCAACCTTAAACTGACCTATAGCCTTTGCGCCGGTAAACGGCCCTGACACGATCTGCGCCAGAATAGGTCCCTGCACATCGGAGTTAGCCTCTATAAGAAGCTGCCCATAGCTTATGGTTCCGGCAGACACAAGCGTGACGGCTTTTTTTTCAGCAGTCCTCTGAATCACTGTCGCAGCATTTGATTTAGGAACTCTGGTAATTCTATTTGACGAAGTTGAAGATGCGACCCTTGATCCTTCATCGTCGATCGGCTCCACGCCAGCGACAACGTTAATCTTGGACGGAGACCATCCCGTCATCAAAGATTGCATCTGCTTTTGCATGGCCTGAGCCAAAGAATCGTCAAACTGCTGTTGAGATTGGGTAGTCGTGACCTGTTTTTGGATCTGCTGCAACTGCTGAGAATTTTGGCGCTGCTCCTGCTTCAATTCCTGTTTTAAACGCTCAGTTTCAGCCCTGAATTCAGTCAAAGGATCTTTGTTTTTGTTGTCAGAAAGATCGCCCATATCCATATTCTGCCCGACAGGGGTAGGAATAGCGCTTCCGCCCTGCTGCATAGCCTGTTCGGCGCGTTGATTAGCAGCCTGCTTATTCTGTTCGATAAAATACGGGGAAGACTTTCCGCCCGGAGCTTCCTTCAAATCCGGGGCCTTCACGACTTTGCTCTGGGAGAGGGGTTTTTCCCCAGCCATATTCAAACTGACAACTATAGCCAACACGACCACAGCCATTATGACGCCAAGCTTGAAAAGAGGTTGAGTCTTCCACGCCTGGGAAGCTTTAGACAAAAGCCCGCCCTTTTCGACGCTGCTAGGATCTAGATCCTGATCCCGGTCAATTATTTCTTGATCGAATTCATCAAGGTTGTTTGTCATGCTCATCTTCCCGAGAGAGGTGCGCCCGAATCATAGCGCCGTTTTCCGACATAAGCAGAACGGGAGCGTCGCCAATTTCATAAACAGTCATGCCATCCGTAGAGGAGATACTTGCATTCCAGGCAGGAGACAACAGAGACAACGGGGTCCTCACGAAAACCTTATTGTCCGTTTGCCATGCCTTAGTGCGAGCATCCACGCCGGTTATCTTCATCCTCTTGGCATTTTTGGGAGGATCGTTCTGCAATATACCCATGATGACATCGTCACCGGCGCTAGGAGGTCTGCGCCCCCGCTCGATGAGAGGCATCTTAGCATTTGGCCCCCTTCTCCCTATGCGAGCATCATAGCGCATATGGACCGTAGGTCCGCCGGCAGAGAGGCGGAAAATAACTGGAGTGGACAAATCCTTAAGCAGAACGGAAAGATTTCCGACAGCGACACGCGTCAAAGGAACGATGCGCACCACATGAGATCCGGCTTGAGTAGGAGTAACCTCGAAATTTCCGCCGATACCCACATCGAGTATAGGCCACGGCTCGCCGGTAGAATCGGTCATATTGATTGTCGTGACGTACCCGGCAGCCAGATTTATCTGCGGGGGATCTATGCCAGGGTCGAGCGACAAAGTAGCAATCTTCACCTCGGCCTTAGGAGGACCGGCAAAAGGAGGCTGCGCAGCCTGCTGGGTTGTCTCATAGCGGCGCATGAAATCACGGATTTGCTCGCCAGTAAGAGGCATCAACCCTTTTTCGGCTTTTTCGAAGGACTTTACGTTGTGCTCCTGCTCACGCTTAGCCTCTTCGGCCTCCGCGTTAAGAGCCTCTTCCTCAGCCTGCCTTGCCAAAACATCTGGATCTTCGCTGAAAGCCGAAGGCGGCGGCGGGCTTTTTAGTTTTATCGAGCTATTATCGCTTGAAGACGAAGAATCTCCGCCAGGAGCAAGAGCAGCCACAGCAGGAGAAACAAGCTGGGTATTATGGGAGACCAAAGCACTTTCTGCACGAGAAGCGGCGGACGTCATTAAACAAGCCGCAAAAAGAAGCGAGCCAACAACAAAACGGATGGAATAAGTCTTGATAGTTCCAGACAAATTTGTTCCCCGAATCAACCAATAACAAGCGACAACCCTATAGTCTTTCAGCAGGGCAAAGTTAAGATAAAGTTTACCTAAACCCACAGTGCCAAACTTTTTTATAATAAGGTGTTAGCAACGCGTCACAGTTAAGCCCAACGAAATGTTTATTTCCACGACTTTATAGCTATGCCGACGCTTTTTTCGTCGGTCGGAACCCTTACTATGGTTAATTTAATTATATTCTTCTCCCGCTTCGCAACATTATTGTTAGTCGTATAGGTCATGATTATGGGCAATTCTACCGTCCACTGATATCCCTTCTTGTTATCGGGATCGACTCCCTGAGAGGTTATAACGGGAACATCGGCAGGAACGGATGTAAGAACCAGCTGGCGCTCCTTGAATATTTCCACGAGATTATTTCTGTAAACAGCATCAACGAAACTCTTCCACCCCTTATCGGTGAACCTGTGACGCTGGGAAGCCAGTTGATCTTCTATATCTCCGAAACCGAAGGTCATTATCTCTGTTATGCCTGAAGTGGCCCAGGACAATATGGTCTGATTGGTAAGATTGGGAGCATCGAGAGAAACCAACCTGCTAACCTTTCTAGTGGAAGAAAGGGCATAATAATCATAAACCGGCTCAAAGAACGGAACGCCGAGCAATAGAACGGCTATAAGGCCGATAATGACCCCATTTTGATAGCGCACTATTCTCATAAGGCTCTGGCGGCGATGCTTTTCGAAAGCCTCGTCCTTAACCTGAACGCCGAGCAAACCATCGTCATGCAGCAGTCGCTGCATCATAAGCACGGTTTCTCCGGCAAACTTTACTTTGGGACGCTTGCTCGCCTTTACCCATGCGGAAACAGGGGCTGCGCTATCGACTTTTTTATTAACCGCTTTATCTAAGACTTCTTTTTGAGCGGCAGAAATCTTCGGCGGACCATCTTTCCTGCCCGGAGCGACCTTGTTATCTGGTGATTGCGCCGGTTTAACCATGTGATTTTACATCAACTTGGCGACCCACTGCTCGATGCTGATACCATCTGCGCTCTGCAAAGTAGAGACGCGGACGACCTGCATGATCAGCATGGCCCTTATTGCAGCCGGAGCCTCATTGCCTTCGAATTTAATAAGGATCGGGAATTGTAAGTACCAGGTATAAGTCCCCTCTCTGACAAAAGAGCTCTTTATTTCCGGAGCGGCCTGTATCTCAAGCGTAACGACCAGCTTACGAGCGTCCACCGCCTCGAATATGCGAGCCTCTTTCATAGCCTTGGTGAAACTCTCCCACCCGGACGGAGTGAAATTGCTGGAAACGGATTGCATATGCTGGCGATAATCGTGATATCCGAAGCGCATCACGTCCTG
>JAQUWX010000003.1:32652-58229 GCA_028692635.1 Alphaproteobacteria bacterium | reverse complement strand
CGATGTTGGTCACTATCGCGATTGTCGCGGGGAGTTTGGTGAAGCTTCCGTCGGATTCATCGCTCTCTACCACCATCCAGTCGCCTTCGCCCAAGCGAGCGTTGGTTCCGTACGCGTTGATTATTCCTCCGTTTATGACCGTAGGATCAAGCCCGGCTGCATCGAACATTGCGGCGACCATAGATGTGGTTGAGGTTTTTCCGTGAGTGCCTCCTACCGCTACAGACCACTTCAGGCGCATCAATTCTCCCAGCATCTCTGCCCGACGAACGACCGGCAGCAGTGCTGCGCGAGCCGCCAAGACTTCCGGGTTGTTGCGCTTGACCGCAGAGGAAGTGACTATGACCTGAGCGTCTCCAAGATTTTCCGCCTTATGCCCTATGGCTACGTTTATGCCGCGCTCGCGCAGGCGTTTTGTATTGCCGTTTTCCGCGATGTCGCTTCCTTGAACCTTGTATCCAAGATTGTGCAGAATTTCGGCTATTCCGCTCATTCCTATGCCGCCTATGCCGACAAAATGTATTATTCCGACAGCCAGAGGGCTGAAGCTGCGATTGATGTTTATAGGAAGACTGTTCATGCTGCGTGCTCATCTAAATATGAAATTGCGCCGGGTGCCGTTATCTCGCCACTAGCTTCTTTTATAACGGAAACGACGCAATTAGCCAGATTATCCGCCGCTATGACCGTTCCCCAAGCTCGCGCTGCCGCCGCAGTCTTGGCGAGATTGCTGGGCAATGACATCAGAGCCTCAAGCCTTACGGCAAGAGCTTCCGGCGTGAAAGCCTGCTCAGGGATAATCCATGCTCCTCCGGCCTCGGCTATGGCCTCTGCGTTGGCTGTTTGCTCGCCCGCGTGGCCGTGAGGGAAGGGCACAAGGATGGCAGGACGCCCTATGGCGGTAAGCTCGGCTATCGTGGATCCTCCCGAGCGGCAGATCACCAGATGAGCTTCTGCCATGCGCTCTGGAACGTCGCGGAAGAATAATGACAGCTCGGCTTCTACTCCGGCTCCGGCAAAAGCGGCGCGGGCAATCTCCAGGTCTTCCGGACGGCACTGCTGCGCGATGATTATGCGACGGCGCAGATGTTCGGGCAGAATGGCTAGAGCATTCGGCACAACGTGGCTGAATACGCGTGCTCCGAGGCTTCCTCCCATCACAAGAAGACGCATAGGACCATCGTCAGTTATGGTTGGATACGGAGTAGCCCTAAGCGCAGCGAACGCTGGACGCACTGGGTTTCCAGTGTGCGTTACATAGGCTTCAAGGTTTTTCAATCCAGAGACGTTTGGAAACGACGTGGCTATAACTTTTGCTCGGTTAGCCAGAGAGCGGTTTGCCCGGCCAACGACGGCGTTCTGTTCATGCAGGATCAGGGGAATGTTTGAACGAGCCGCAGCGTAAAGAGTAGGCACCGAAGGATATCCTCCAAACCCTACCACCGCAGACGGTTTAAGCTTTTTTAGCAAGCGCTGCGCTTGCAAAGTTCCGATACCCATTTCAATTATACTGCGGATTTTTCCGATTACGCCCTTGCCCAGACTGCTGGCGCGTATGCGATATAAGGGAACGGATAGATCGTCGCTGAATTTGCCTCCGCGCTTATCGGTTATAAGGACAACTTTGAAGCCTCGCCCCAGTAATTCCCGAGCAAGCGCTTCGGCGGGAAATACGTGGCCTCCAGTGCCTCCGGCTGCGAGCGCGATTAAAAGGGATTGATTATCCATGAATGCTTCCTTGCCATAGTGACTTTTAACGGATCAGGCGTCGCCTAAACCATAGCGCTTTCGCGTCAATGCAAGCAACATTCCAATGCTTACCGCCAGAGCCCACAAGGACGATCCGCCATACGATATGAACGGCAGCGTCATACCCTTAGTCGGCATAAGATGCAGCGTAGATGCCAGATTGATGATTGCCTGCAAACCAAATTCGATCAAAAGCCCGCTTACTGCAAGAACTATAAATAAAATGTTTTCGTTGCGCACTCGCCAGAAGCCTCTGAGCACTATAAAGGCAAATAATAACACGATAAAAAGACACCAGAGCAGTCCCAGCTCTTCCCCCGCCACGGCAAAAACAAAGTCCGCATGGGCGTCCGGTATTGACATCTTAACCGTACCTTCTCCGGGGCCGGTGCCGAACAGTCCTCCGTTCGTGAACGCCTCTAAAGAGCGGTCGATCTGATAGGTATCCCCGGAATGCCCGAGAAATTTATCCATGCGCGCCGTAACGTGAGGAAACATGTAATAAGCCGTTAAAAGGCCGCCAATACCGAGAAGCAGGAAAATTCCAACAAGAAGCAACGGCAATCCCGCCAGAAAAAATTGGCCAAACCATATGGCCGATATCAAGCAGGTCATTCCAAGATCGGGTTGTCCAAGCAGGCAAAGAACCACGACAAGATAAAGAGCCATGTTGACGCTTAAAGCAGGAAAACCGCGTTTCTCGCACTGTCTTGAGAACAGCCAGGCGGCGATTATGGCAAACGCAGGTTTTATGAACTCTGACGGCTGTATGGAGATGCCAGGAAGCTGAATCCATCGGGTGGCGCCTTTTATCTCTACGCCTATGAGCAGCGTTGCTGCGAGCAGCGGGAGAAATACCACCAACAACCCAACAGCCAGCCAGCGTATCTGTTTCAGAGATAACAGCGAAATCCCCAGCATCATGAATATGGCAGGCACCAGCATAATCAGATGGCGCTCGACGAAATAAAAATTATCCAGTCCGTGTTTTGCCGCGACCGCCGGAGTAGCCGCCTGGATAAGGAGAATGCCAAATCCGATAAGCATGGCAACTGCGATCATAGTCCAGCGATCTACGGTCCACCACCAGCGCCCCAATACCGATTGATCCGATCTTGCGAGCATAGTCATGAGCTGCTTTTGTCCTTCAGGTCTTTTACGAACGAGACGAATTTATCGCCGCGCTCCTCGAAGCCGGAAAACTGGTCAAAGGAGGCGCATGCAGGAGAGAGAAGAACAGTCGCTCCCGGCAGGTTTTCTTTCCACGCCATCTCGGCAGCTTGTTTTACGGCCATATCCATGGTGCCGCTTTGCGTATAGGCGCATTTGCCGTCCAGCCATTTTGCAAAATCTTTTGCCGCCACTCCAATTAGAAACGCATGGCGTATTGAGGGCATAAACGACTCCAGACCGTCAAGTCCTCCGACTTTTGGCTTGCCGCCCACTATCCAGTAAATGTTCTTATAGCAGCCCAGGGCTTTGCTGGCGGCATCGGCATTAGTCGCTTTGCTGTCGTTTATGAAGCGAACTCCGTTCATCTCGTCCACAAGCTGCTGGCGATGGGCGAGGCCGGGGAAGCTTTTTATGCCGGATATAATCTCAGCGTCGCTAAGCCCAATCGCTTTGCAGGCGGCATATGCCGCGCATGCATTCTGCGCGTTGTGAGCGCCGGGCAGGCGAGGAGCCTCCGACATATTCAAAATTCTTTCGGTTTTTTTCTTATTGCAGGCGACCAGAAAACCGTTTTTCAGAATTACTCCGCGATTTACTCTCTGGTTTATGGAAATTTCCTCGACATGGAGATTTGGTTGCCGCTTTGCTTCCTGGGCCAGCGATTGGGTTTCAGGCTCATCTATGCCGATAATGAGAGTTTGCGCGGCGCTCACGTTTATGATTTTGTGCTTGGCTGCGATATATCCGTTCATATCTCCATGCCGATCAAAGTGATCCGGAGTAATATTCAGAATTATCGCGACTTTGAATAAATTCTCATTCATCAAATCCAGCTGGAACGAAGAAGTTTCCAGAACGTAAAACCCGTCGCTGCCAAGAGGTTTAAGCGCGAGAGACGGAGTTCCCAGATTTCCTCCCACCTGAACATTGCGGCCAGAGCTTTCCAGAATATGAGCTATCAGCGCCGTAGTGGTGGATTTGCCGTTAGTGCCGGTTATTCCGATATATGTGGCGTCGGGGCAAGCTTGAAACAGGAGATCGTTCTCTCCGACTATAGGAATGCCGTTGTTGCGGCATTTTACCACGACGGGGTGAGGCGTAGGATAAGTCAGCGGAATTCCCGGAGAAAGCACAAGCGCGCTATAACCGCTCAGGTTTACAGTCATGGGGTTTTTCACCTCATAACCAGCTTGCAGGGCTTTGTCGCGGGCGGATTCTTTATCGTCCCACAGAATAAATTCAGCTCCGCTTCTTTTTAAACAGGCAGCCGTCGCCAGCCCGGATTTCCTGAGTCCAAGAATAACAAATCTACTTCCGGCAAAAGATGGAATCTTTATCATCTGAGTTTCAACGTTGCTAATCCGACTAATCCGAGAATACAGGCTATTATCCAGAACCGTATGACGACAGTAGGCTCCGACCATTCTAGCTTTTCAAAGTGATGGTGCAAAGGAGCCATCTTGAATACGCGTTTTCCGGTCATTTTAAATGAAGCTACTTGTATGATGACCGAAAGAGTCTCGACCACAAAAAGTCCTCCGATAATAGCCAGCACGATTTCGTGTTTTATTATCACGGCGATAGTTCCCAGCGCGCTTCCAAGAGCGAGAGAACCCGTATCTCCCATGAATACCTGGGCAGGAGGCGTGTTGTACCATAGGAACCCGAGGCATGCCCCTACCAGAGCGCCGCAAAATACGGATAGCTCTCCGGCTCCGGCTACATGGTGAATTTGCAGATAGTTGGCGAAGACAGCGTTGCCTACGAGGTAGGAGATTATGCAAAAGCACAAAGCTACGATGAGGACCGGCACAGTTGCCAACCCATCCAATCCGTCGGTCAGGTTCACAGCGTTGCTGGCTCCTACGATCACGAACACGGCGAAGGCTATAAAGAACCAGCCGAGTTGAATCATGAAATCTTTGAAGAAGGGAATGGCAAGTTGCGTCGCCCGATCTCCTCCGACGATTTTTATTATCGCGGCGACTGCGATCGTGGCAATCGCTACCTGGATAAGCAGCCGGACTTTTCCCGATAATCCATGCACGTTTCTTTTTGTTAGCTTTTGATAATCGTCCGCAAAGCCGATCATTCCAAAACCAAGCATAACCAGAGAAACGATCCATACATAAGAATTGCTGATATCGACCCATAGGATGGTGCTGATCGTTACGGAAATCAGGATCATCAATCCTCCCATAGTGGGAGTCCCGCGCTTTTTGAAATGAGTTTCCGGTCCGTCGTCGCGGATAGGTTGGCCTTCGCCTTGCTTGCTGCGCAGCCAGCGAATTATTGCCGGTCCGAAGATGAAGCATATGGCAAGCGATGTCAGCAGCGCTCCGCCCGTCCTGAACGTAATATATCGAAACAGGTTGAACAGGATAAAATCCTGAGCGAACGGAGAAAGTATATGATACAGCATGCTGGTGGCCTGACTTTAATTTAACTTGCGAGTTTTTGCGGTTGATTGTTGGCTTCTAAAGCTTGGACTATGATCTCCATGTGAGTGCTCTTCGAGCCTTTTATAAGTATTACGTCGTTCTCTTGAACTTCTGCGGAAACAATCTTTGCCAGCTCCGCACTATCGGCTGCATAACCGCCTCTCATGCCGGAGGGCAGGGCGTCATAAAGATTTTTCATCATTTCATAACAGCAGTAAACGCGGTCTATCTTTCCTTCTACCAAGGCTTTTGCCAGTCCGGCGTGAAGCTGCGGAGCTGTGGGGCCAAGCTCTCGCATGTCTCCTAATGCAGCAATGCGGCGGCCTCCCTTTTTCACTACGGTTCCTGCCAGCACTTTTATGGCTGCTGCTACTGCTATGGGGCTGGCGTTGTATGTTTCGTCTATCAGTGTGATTTTGCCGCCGTTGCTCGTGGTCGCATCGCGCCTGATCCCGCGTCCCGGTAGGGGACGATATGTTGCCAGGGCTTCAGCGCAGATAACTATGTCAGCGCCAGCGGCAGCCGCGGTTAGCAATGTGCCCAGAGAGTTGAACGCTATGTGCTCTCCCGGAGTGGCGATGCGATATTGCAGTTTGTGGCCAAGTATGTCCGCCGTTACGGTGCTGCCGTCTTCGTCGGTTACGCAATCTATCATTCTGGCTTCGGCTTTGCTGTCGCGGCCAAAGCCAAGTATGCGCCGCAATCCTTGAGTCCGAGCGGCCGCAAGAAGTCTGGCATAGTGCGGGTTGTCTCTGTTAAGCACCGCTGTTCCGTCAGCGTCCATGCCGAGAAATATTTCCGCTTTAGCTTCCGCTATTTGGTTGGTGCTTTCGAAATATTCAAGATGAACGCTCTCTATATTGGTTATGAGGCATACCTGCGGTTTAACTTCTTTCGCCAGAGGAGTTATTTCTCCGGGATGGTTCATGCCAAGCTCAAACACTCCCCAATTCACATTAGAGGGAAGGCGGGCGAGGGACAAAGGAACGCCCCAATGATTGTTGAAACTTCCTTCGTTAGCGTAAACTTCGCCTACGGCTCCGAACATCAGTTTCAATTGTTCTTTGCTGCTGGTTTTACCGACCGAGCCGGTTACCGCGACGATTTTCGCGCTTGATCTCTGTCTGCCAACGCGGCCAAGGTCTTGCAGCGCAGAAAAAGTATCATCCACCAATATAACAGGAGCCGAAGATGGAACCTGCGTCGGAGAGCGGTGAGCTATTGCGGCAACGGCTCCGTTTTGAAAAGCCTGCGCTATAAACTCATGAGCATCGTGCGTCGGGCCTTTAAGCGCTATGAATAAATCGTCTTTCTGTATTGATCTGCTGTCGATAGCGACTCCGGTCGCGATCCAGCTCTGCTCGTGCAGACAGTGTCCGCGAACAGCGCGTATTACTTCTTCGGCGTGCCATTCTAGTTTCATAATTTAATTCCCATAGCCTCTCTTGCAACTGCCGTGTCGTCAAAAGGCAGCACCTTGTCTTTCACAATTTGTCCAACTTCATGCCCTTTACCGGCGATGACAAGAACATCTCCGGCTTTGAGCATTTCTATGCCTGTCTTTATGGCTTGCTTACGATCTCCGATTTCGCGCAGATTCGCGGCTTCAGCGCAACCTGCCAGAATTTCTTTACGGACTGCCGCAGGGTCTTCATTGCGAGGATTGTCATCTGTCACGATAACCCAATCCGCCAAACGTTGAGCGATTTCCCCCATTATAGGCCGCTTGCCGTTGTCGCGGTTTCCTCCGCACCCGAATACAACTCCAAGTTTAGCGCCCGGCTGCGCTTTTACATGTGGACGCAATCCGTTAAGCACATTTTCCAGCGCGTCAGGCTTGTGCGCATAATCTACGAATACGGTTCCTCCGCTGGAGGTTTTTCCGATTAACTGTAAGCGTCCCGGCACGCCGATTAATTTCTCCAGGCTGTGAGCGGCTTTTGCTTCGTCGCAGCCGCTCGCTATTGCTATTCCCAAGGCGCACAGGCTGTTCCAGACTTGGAACGATCCCATGACAGGTAAAAGCACTTCATAGTCCTTGCCCATAAGGCAGAAACGGACAAGCTGGCCGTTATTGTGCGGCTCATGGTGAAGCAGTTTTATGTCCGCCGCCTGTTTCCCATAGCTGATAATTTTGTGGTTGCGTAATTTGCACTGACGAACAAGCTCGTCATATCGAGGTATGTCCGCGTTTAACACTGCTGCGCTGCCGGGGGAGAGGATTTTTGTGAACAGCAAAAGCTTTGCTGCGAAATACTCCTCGGGGGTCTTGTGATAGTCGAGATGATCGCGAGAAAGATTGGTAAACGCTCCGATTTTTACATTCACGTTATCCAGGCGATGCAATACAAGCCCGTGGCTGGAAGCCTCCATTGCGAGATGGCTAATGTTCTGTCCCGATATTTCATCCAGCATCTGGTGAAGCGTTATAGCGTCGGGCGTAGTTAAAGAACCGTACCGATTGATCTCAGGAGTTATAAGCCCAAGCGTTCCTATGCTGGCCGAGCGTTTTCCCATCTGGTGCCAGATTTCCATGGCAAACTGGACCGTCGAAGTTTTTCCGCTCGTTCCTGTGACGGCGGCTATTACTGAAGGTTGGCGCTGGTAAAAACCGGCTGCGATTGACGACATGGAAACGCGCACTTCAGGCGAGGTTAAAACTGCTACCGATGCAGGTATCGACATGTCGGGAGAATTTTCCGGGATGAGAACAGCGGAAGCCCCGTTTTTTATAGCATCTTGCAGAAATTCCCGTCCGTCGTTGCGAGTTCCCGGTATGGCTATAAAAAGAAATCCCGGCTTTACTGAACGAGAGTCGGCTGTGATGCCGGTGATCTCAGGCGCAGCTTCCTGCTTTATCGTGCAGTCACTGGCTTTTGCTAGATTCGTTAGCAGCATAATCTTCCTCTGTGTTTATATTCATCCTGTCGAGCACGTCGGTTCCCAGGTTTTTCAATAGTTTTTGTTCCGCTGCCAGCGCGATGTCAGGCTCTATTGGAGATATGCCAAGCAGGGGACCGATTTGTCCAATTACTTTTCCTACCAAAGGAGCCGTCGTCCAACCTGCGGTAGCATATCCGTGAGTTTTAGCTGTAGCCTTCGGCTCGTCCAGTATCACCATTACCAGGTATCTTGGCGAGGTTATGGGAAAAACGCCTATGAATGAAGCTCTGCGTGCGTTTTCGTTATAGTGTTTTCCGTTAAGTTTGTCCGCTGTTCCGGTTTTGCCGCCCACAAGATATCCCGAAACATCCGCCTGCTTGGCGGTGCCGTGCGTCACCACGAGGCGCATAAGAGCGCGCATCTGTTGCGAAGTTCTCGAGCTTACTATTTTATTGGGGGCGGAAGGATGCTGCGAAGCTTTTAGCAAAGTGGGCTGCACTTTGACTCCGTCATTGATGATGCCAGCTACGGCTGACGCCATTTGTACGGCGTTTACCGCTATGCCGTGGCCATAGGCTATGGTCATTGTGGTTATCTCGCTCCAATTCGAGGCGCTTGGCACTAGCGGCGCTCCGACTTCGGGAAGCTCGAGAGAGACTTTCCCCGTCAGGCCAAGGCGGCTTAGAAAAGCGCGCTGACGTATGCCACCCATCCGCTCGGCCATAAGAGCGGAACCGACGTTGGAAGAATGCGTGAAAATTTCCGCCACATTAAGCCAATGGCTCTCGGGATGATAATCGCTGATCGTGCGATGAGCTATCTCGATGGAATGAGTGGTGTTGAACAAGTCCGACGGTTTCATAAGTCCGGATTCAAGCGCCAGAGCCGTGTTAAAAATCTTGAACGTCGATCCCATCTCATAGACGCCAAGAGTATTGCCGTTGAATCTGGCTTCGTCCTCTCCTTCAGAGGGGCGGTGAGGGTCAAAATCAGGCAGCGATACCATGCCAATAATTTCGCCGTTGGAGATGTCCATTATCAGTCCGGAAGCGGCTACGGCGCGAAACTCGGCCATAGAGTCGCTAAGCTCGCGGTGCAGTATTGTTTGCAGCCTAAGATCGATTGATAATTCTACTGGCGTTGACTCCTGTTGCAGGCGAGCGTCCAGAAATTTCTCCACTCCCGCCAGTCCGGCGTTGTCGATGTTCGTATAACCAAGCAAATGCGAGGTCATATGGCCTATAGGATATATGCGCCTCTCATCGGGCATGAACTCAAGCCCGGCTATGCCAAGTTTGTTTATCGCGTACGATTGTTTCGGAGTTATGTGGCGCTTTATCATTACGCAGCGCCGGGTATTTTTAATCTCGCCCACAAGCTTTTTGCCATCCAAATCAGGAAGCACTGTCAGCAGTTTTTGCACAGCATCGTCGGCGTCGAACATTTTCTTGGCGTTGGCGCACAGAGAGACTGTGGGCAGCGATGTCGCCAGTACAGTGCCGTTACGGTCAGTGATATCGGCTCGGCTGGTGATGGTGGAGTCGCTTGTTGTCGCTGTTGTCGCAATGGTGTCAGGGGAGTCGCTGAACATGGTAAGATCGACAATGCGCCCCGCGATAAGGACGTACATTATGCTGAACATAATCGATGTGAAGACAAGACGCGCACGCGCTATTTCAAGAGCGTGCTCGCCCGGAGTGGCAAGCCTTCGGAAAGAAGCATTCTCGGAAGCCGGAGAAAACAGTCCCGGCAGGCTAGGCTGAGGGAGTGTTTTGGGGCGCTTTTGTGAGCGCCAGAAATTCATGGCTCGTTACCGAAGTTCGCCAGATTAAGTTGGCCATTGCTTGACGAAGCCGCAGTTTCCGATCCACGCTTCATAACCATATGAGTGTTTATATGGTTGCCGTCCTCTATGCTGGCCATACGTTGCGGTTTGGTCTTTGTAGTGGAGGACGAGGGCGACAAGGAGGTTTTGACGCTGGCGATTGGAGTTCCGCTTATCGTCATATTCGCCATAGCCTCGGCGCGAGTGGGCGCAATTTCAGGAAGATCCTTGAGGTTGGCAATTTGTTGCAAAGACGATGGATTCATCGCCAGATATTTTTTCGCCATTTTCTCAATGCGAGCGGGATTGGCAAGATAAACCCATTCGGCTTTAAGCACATGAATGGTGCGTTGCTCGGCCTCGATGGAGGCGTTCAGTTTACGCAGCTGCTGGCCCAGGTCGTGCACGCGATAGCTTGTGTTATACAAGCCTATGCTGGCCACGATAGTAAGGGCGAACCAGAAAAAGATCGATGAAGCGCGGATCATGCTGCTTGCTCCTTGAAAGCCGGGGCGTTGGTTCGCTCTGCTATGCGAAGCTTTGCGGAACGCGCCCGGGGATTGTTTTGTATGTCGTCGGGGGAGGAGGTCTGTGGTTTCTTAGAAATCAGGCGGAAGCTCGGTTCGCATCCCAGATCGTTTGCCGGGATATGGCGCGACGTCTTGGCGGCGCCTCCGCTTCTGGTGCGCATAAATTCTTTCACGCAGCGATCTTCAAGAGAATGAAACGATACTACGGCAAGGCGACCTTCCGGTTTCAACATCAATTCCGCCGCAATAAGACCGCGCTTAAGCTCGCCAAGCTCGTCGTTGACGACTATGCGTAAGGCTTGAAATGTGCGCGTGGCGGGATCTATGCCATCGGCAGAGCGGGGAACGGTTTTTCTTACCAGGTTAGCCAACTGTAGCGTGCTTTCGATGCGGTTTTCCGCTCGAGCCTCTATGATCTTTTTCGCTATGCGGCGGGAAAAGCGCTCCTCGCCATAGTTGAATATTATATTAGCAAGATCGCGCTCGTCGTAACCGTTCACTATGTCGGCGGCGCTGGTTCCGCTCTTACTCATGCGCATGTCGAGCGGGCCATCGGCCTGAAAAGAAAAACCTCGCGTTGCGTCGTTTATCTGCGGCGACGATACGCCTATGTCGAGAGCGACTCCGTCAACTTTTTCGTCTTCAAGCAGTTTGTCCATATTGCCGAAAGAACCGTGGATCAATTTAAAGCGCGGCGAAAATTCTTTTACCATCCGTTGTCCGGCTTTAATAGCTTCGGGATCGCGATCTATGCCGTAAACGGTTGTGTTTGCCGAAGCGAGAAGGGCGCGACTGTATCCGCCGCGTCCAAAAGTTCCATCCACATAAATTCCGCCGTCCTTTGGCGCGAGGCCAGCGATAACTTCACGCAATAACACTGGAATATGGGCGTTATTATCAGCCATATTACCGGTCCCCGCCTTCGAGTTTGCTTGCGGCCTGGGCGATAATTTTGCTCAACGAAATATCTTTCGCACGAGCTGCCGAGCGAGCCGCAGCGTCATGCGCCGCAAGTTTGCGCGGGTCCCATAATTGAAAAGTTTTGCGGCGACCGACAAAAGCTACGTCGTTGCTTATGCCGACTGCTTCGGCTAATTGCGGGGGAAGGGTTATGCGTCCTTCGCTGTCGAAGGGAACTTGCACAGAGCTGCCGAAAATTGTCGTTTCGATAAGCTCGTAAACATCGGGAGCAAGATCGAGTTTTTCCAGGCTTTGGCTAAGCAGCTCAAGATGGGCAATCGAGCATCCGTCCAAGGCTTCGTGTTGCAGCGAGCGAAACACTACGATTCCAGGAGCGTCCGGTCCCAGCACAGCGCGGAAAGATGCTGGCACAGACACTCGTCCCTTTTTGTCAATTCGGTTTACGAAGCTGGACAAAAAGACGGCCATGAAGAACCCTCTAGAAAAACAAAATGTTAGGCGGTGATTCGGCGCTTAGAACGAGTATGCAGAAACTTAAGAAAATGGGACTTAATGGGATAACATGGGATAGGGTGGGTAATCAAGGGAATATACAATATATAATCATCGCAACTCAAGAATTGTCAGGCTGCTTAGCGTAAAATTCTGATCTTGATTTAGATTTCAGGACGCGGCCTGCCAATTCTTGAACTGCGATGGGCATAAATTGCTAATTAGCTTAGGTGTTTTGAGGACAAAAGTGTACGACGCAAAGAAAACAAAAGAAGAACACAAGTAAATGTTCATTATATGTTCTGGTTTTTTATTAATATTTCAAGTCGTCCTTTCATATGCCGATCCATCAATGTAGGTTCTGGACCCCGTAGGGTGAGTTCTGTGCTCCCCATACGTGTTCTCAAGGAAAAGTTTTTTAATGCTCATCAAGAAAACAAAAACCATCAACCTCGCTCTTCAGGGTGGAGGCAGTCACGGCGCGTTCACTTGGGGCGTGCTGAATAGACTGCTTGAAGAAAATAGCCGCTTGCAAATAGAAGGCATAAGCGGAACCAGCGCAGGCGCTCTTAACGCTGCCATGATGCTCCAAGGCTATGAGCAGGGCGGCGCGTCAGGCGCTATAAAAATGCTGGATCAATTCTGGTATCGCCTGGGCGGATTGAGCGTGTTTGGAGTGAGCCAACGCTCCTTTTTCGATCAGATGATGGGAAACTGGAACACTGACTCCTCTATCGGAGCGATGATGCTCGATAGTATGGGGATGATGTTTTCTCCTCATCAGGTAAATCCGCTGAGACTAAATCCGTTTCGCGATCTTCTGAACGAGCTGTTCGATATTGATGTGGTTCGCAATTGCGCGTTGTTCAAATTATTCGTGTCCGCTACAAATGTTGAAACCGGACGCGTTCGAGTTTTCTCGCGTGATGAAATTACTGCGGACGTGTTGATGGCTTCGGCGTGTTTGCCGTTCGCGTTTCATGCGGTGATGATAGATGGAGAGCCTTACTGGGATGGCGGATATTCCGGGAATCCCGCCATATTCCCTCTGATATATCACTGCCAGTCGCAAGATGTCGCCATCGTTCAGCTTATACCGATGTCGCGGCCAGGGACTCCTGACTCGCCAACGGAAATTATAAATCGTTTCGACGAGATAAGTTTTAACTCGTCTCTTATAAGCGAAATAAGGGCTATCGATTTCGTGCGCAAGCTTATCGATGAGGATCATCTGAAAAGCGAGAATAGCAAACACTATAAGCGCATGAACATGCATGTGATTAAAGACGAGCCGCAAATGCTTGAGTTTGGTTCCAACAGTAGGGCTAACACCGATCTGGATTTTCTTCTTCACTTAAAAAAACTCGGATATGCCGCTGCCGACAGATGGCTGGAAGAAAACTGGGATTCAATCGGCGAACGCTCAAGCGTCGATTTGAAAGAAATGTTTTTGTAAAAATAAAAGTGTCAGATGGTCTATAAGCCGGGTTCTGTCGTTGTTTGTCCTAACAACGGATGACCATTCATCTTGGATGCCTGTTGCCAAGCACCTCATGCGACCAACCCGAACCGTCCCGTGGGGGACAACGGCGCACAGGTTTGTCTTTTGGACACTACTGCGCTTGCGGTTCCTATGCGGTCTTGCTCCGAGTGGGGTTTTCCATGCCGCCTTTGTCGCCAAAAACGCGGTGCGCTCTTACCGCACCTTTTAACCCTTACCTGATCGTTTCCAATCAGGCGGTACTTTTTCTGTGGCACTATCCCTAGGTTACCCTTGCCGGACGTTATCCGGCACTCTGTCCTCCTGGAGCCCGGACTTTCCTCCCCTCCATTACAAGAATATTGGGGTAGTCATCCGACCATCTGACAGATTAACAATAACATAAAAAACTCTCTGCAAATACAGATTTTGTAAACAATTTATAAACATTTAGTCGCCTAAACAGCACACAACGATTGTTAATGTGCAAAGCCAGGGAAAGTAACTTGAGATTGAAGGTAGAAAGGGTTACTTTCTTTCTCGCACCTGCATTTCCGTAATTTGTATCCCGATTGAGGAGTAACTATCATGATGTCTATCAAAAGAATTGGTTTGGCCGTGGCTGCGGCGTCTCTCTTGGCTCCATGCTCTGTGCAAGCCAAAAACGTTGATGGTTGGTACCTCGGTCTTTCCGGGATGGCAAGTTTCCAGACCGATGCCAAAAGCAAGATTGATGGAGTGAAAGATACCGTAAAGTATGACACTGGTTGGGGCGTTGCTCCGAATGCCGGTTATGCTTGGGACAACGGCTTGAGGGCCGAGGGCGAAATCGCTTATCGCCAATCTCAGGTGAATAAGGTCACTGGTACGGGATCGTCTGCTACCGACAACGGCGGCCACATCAGCAACACAAGCTTTATGGCAAACGGTATTTATGACCTCGATACAGGAACCATGTTTACGCCATATGCCGGCGTTGGTATCGGTTTCTCGGTTGTTGATGCCAGCAAGATCCACACTGTAAATACTGACACGGTAAAGGGCACCGAAGTGGCCTTCGCGTTCCAGGGAATTGCCGGTATTGCCACTAACTTTGATGATAATTGGGCTATGACGGCTGACTATCGTTACTTCCGTACGCCCGATGTCAAGTTCAAGAGCGAGCTGAACGGCAAGGCTCTGACTGAAAACGCTTCGCATAACGTAATGGTTGGCGTGCGTTATTCTTTCGGTGAGCCTGAGGCTGCTCCTGCTCCGGTTAAGGCAGTGCGCACTCCTGTTGCTCCTGCCGCTCCGGTAGCTGCTCCGGTGGTGAAGCAGGTTCCGCAAAGCTTCATGGTATTCTTTGACTTCGATCGCGCCGTATTGACGCCCGAAGCAAAGCGCATCCTCGCTGCTGCTGCGCAGGACTTCCAGAAAGGCAAGTATGTCCGCATCGTTGTTACGGGACATACCGATACCATGGGTACTGCCAAGTATAACCAAAAGCTCTCCGAGCGTCGCGCTCTTGCTACTCAGGCTGAGCTGAACCGTCTGGGCGTGCCGGCTTCCGTCATACAGGCATCTGGCGCTGGCAAGAAGAGCTTGCTGGTCCCCACCGCCGATGGAGTGCGTGAAGCTCAAAATCGTCGCGCAGAGATCGTTTTCAACAAATAAGAATTGTTGAATACAATTAAAGGCTAAACGCCGCATCGCAAGGTGCGGCGTTTTTGCTTGCTTAAAACACATAATAGCGCAAAGAAATTTACTCTGTTCATACTGTGCCCGGCGTTTGAAGGGCCATTATATCTGGGGGTGGCTTTGCTATGAGTGAACCTGTGTTTCCCGCCGTTCGTCTTCGTCGCTTGCGCCGCAACGAGGCTATTCGCTCTCTGGTGAGAGAAAACAGCGTCACCATGAATGACTTGATATATCCTATCTTCGTGGAAGAGGGATTGGATAATCCGTCTCCCATCGGTTCCATGCCGGGGATGTTTCGTATCCCGGAAAACAAAATGGAAGCCGAGATAAAATCCATATATAAGGACGGCGTTAAAGCGATAATGATGTTCGGCGTATCTCATCATAAGGATGAGGTTGGAAGCGATTCATGGAAACGCAATGGACTGCTTGCGCGCATGGTGGGGCGGGCCAAAGATGCCGCTCCGGAGATGGTGGTCATAGCCGATAGTTGTTTTTGCGAATATACGGATCATGGCCACTGCGGAGTGTTGAGCGAGGGCACCGTTCACAACGATCATACACTGGCTAATCTGGCTAAGCAGGCCGTGATTGCGGCAGAGGCGGGCGCGGATGTTATTGCGCCGTCTTCAATGATGGACGGACAGGTGCAGGCTATAAGGAGCGCATTGGACGAGTCCGGGTATGAGGATATTTCGATAATGGCGTACTCGTCTAAATTTGCGTCGTGCTTTTACGGTCCTTTTCGTTCTGCTGCGGGGTGTGAGCTGAAGGGGGATCGCAAAGCGTATCAGATGGACCCGTTTAACGGTCGCGAGGCTTTGAGAGAATCCTTGCAGGACGAGGAGGAGGGGGCGGATTTTCTTATGGTGAAGCCCGGATTGCCATACTTAGATGTGCTGGCGCGGTTGAGGGAGCGCACGTTGCTTCCTTTGGTTGTGTATCAAGTAAGCGGAGAGTACGCGATGATAAAATTCGCTGCCGCTGCTGGAGCTTTGGACGAAAAGAGGGCTGTTCGCGAAACATTAGGAGCGTTCAAACGCGCCGGAGCCGACCTTATTCTCACATATTTCGCCCGAGATATCGCCCGCGAAGGCTTTTGAAGAAATTTTTATCTGACGAGGTCCAGGTTTATTTTTGCTCCCTCGAGATTGGCGCCCTCGAAGGATGCCTCGACTATGTCCGCATTGGTGAAATCGGCGAAGCTTAAATCGGCGCCAGAGAAGTTGACCTGACGCAGATCGGACTTAGTAAAGTCGGCATAGCGCAGATTAGCCTTATAGAACGATGTTTTCAGCGAGCGTTTTTCATCTACGAGAAGGGGCTGTAGATGAGCGTGAAAAAATTTCGAACCGACCATTTTAGCTTCAGTAAAATCGCTTCCGCGCAGATCGGACGCTAAAAAATTGCAATTGCGCAAATCGCTTTTCCTGAATTGAGCGACTTGCAAATTCATGTGAGAAAGATCCAGGCCGTACAGAATGGCATTTTCCGCTATCATCATCGTAAGGTCGGTTCCCGATATTGTTGATCCACGCAGGTCGTATCCGGTCAGATCAAGGCGCCTTCCTTCGATGCCTTTGCTTTTGAGCCATATGTGGTGAGAGCGGACCATATCTTCGAAAGAAACAGGCAGTTGATGAATGGTTTTTCCTGCGGCTTGATCTGTCAGAGCTCCTGTCAGATCGACATTAACAAGGTCGGAGAAGTTTATGAGCGCTCCGGATAGATTGGAGTGGCTCAAGTTTACGTCGCTCATTTCGCATGAGCTTAGATCCGCTCCTGCCAGATTGGCTCCGGACAAGTTAGCTCCGCTCATGTTGCCATGGACGATTTTTGCTTTTGATAAATTAGCTTCCTCAAAATTAGAGTTTATGGCGACAGAGCTGGCCATTTTTACCGATTCAAGATTGGCTCCGCGCATATCTACGTTTCCCGGTCCTTCCGACCAAGCTTCCTTGTCGTGTTGAAAGCTCAAACCTTTTTGTGGGTCATAGGTTGCAAAACGACCTTCTCGCAAATCGGCTCCGGTTAGGTCGGCTCCGGTCATGATAGCTCCGCGCAGGCTGGCTCCGCGCAGGTCAACGCGTAACATGCTGGCGTTTTTAAAGTTTGCTCTTCTAAGATCGCAAGCAAAAAACAGGCAGAAATCTAGTTTAGCTTTCTCAAAATTAGCTCCATGCAGGACAGATCCTGTAAAATCGGTATGAGACATGTCGCGTCCGCTGAAGTCTAGACCCGACATATCGTGATGTGCCAGTTTTGCGTGCACTCCTCCAGAACGACCGGTATGAAACGCTTCATGCCTGGCGATTATTTCATCCAGCTCATGTTGTGTCAGCGTTGTTATGCCGCCTTTTTTCTTTTTTACCATGTAAAGAAAACCAAGATTTAAAGGTTGGAGGTTAAGTACATACTGTTCGCTACCATAAGTAATTATAACTGTTAATCATTATTAATTTGCTAGCATTAGATACAATTTTATATACAAATCCGATCTAATTCATTTCGCGTCGGGTTTAGAAAGCCCGCGGGCGGTCAATTTGTAAGGCTAAGGTTAGCTAGACTATTGTATTTTTATGCTTTTGGTGAAGATATATCAATATATTATAACGAGTTAATGTAGTACATCTTTGTGTGTGTATTTTGCTTAAATCTTAATTGCAAAAGCAGCCCTCGTGTTTTATCCATAGCGCCTTCATAAATTATCTTTTTCAGTGGAAAATCATGTCAGAAAAAATCGCCGTTATCGGTTTGGGTTATGTAGGTCTTCCTCTTATGGTTGGGCTTGCTCAACATTTTGATTCAGTCGTGGGTTTCGATATAGACTCGAAGCGGGTCACCGCTCTTCGCGAGGGGAACGATTGGACCGGAGAGATATCAAAGAAAGATCTTCTGAAAAAGAAGCTGATTTTGACGGACGTTAAAGATGCTATGGTGGACAGCACTTTGTTCATTGTGACAGTGCCAACTCCCATAGATCAAGCTAAGCGCCCAGATTTAACTCCTGTGATAGGCGCGTGCAATACTGTGGGAGAGGTTCTTAAAAAGCGTAAAGCAGATGCTAAGGATTCTCTAGTTCCTTTGATTGTGTTTGAATCAACCGTTTGGCCCGGACTGACAGATGAGCTTTGCGGACCAAAAATCGCGGAAGTATCCGGTCTTAAAGCCGGCGTGGATTTCAAGCTTGGCTATTCTCCCGAGCGCATCAATCCCGGCGACAAGAAGAACCGTCTCGAGACGATAGTAAAGGTTATCAGCGCCGACGACGATGCCAGTCTGGACAGGCTGGAGTTTGTTTATGGCAAGATTATCGAAGCCGGGCTTCATCGCGCTTCAAGCATCAAGGTCGCCGAGGCCGCTAAGGTCATAGAAAACACGCAGCGCGATATCAACATTGCGTTGATGAATGAATTGGCTCTTATCTGCGATAGGCTCGATATATGCACGCACGATGTTCTTGAGGCTGCTGGGACCAAGTGGAACTTTTTGAAGTTTTCTCCCGGTCTGGTGGGAGGACACTGCATAGGGGTCGATCCATATTATCTGACCGCTCGCGCCGAGGAGCTTGGTTATCATCCGCAGGTGATACTCTCGGGCCGTCGCATAAACGACAGCATGCCGGTATTTATCGCTCAGAAGCTTTTAAAGCTTCTGGTGAACAGAGGGCAGGTTCGTCATGGAACGCGTGTCGGCATACTTGGGCTTAGCTTTAAGGAGAACGTCCGCGATCTTCGTAACAGCAGAATCCCAGAAATCGTTAAAGAGCTTGAAGCATATGGCATGGAAGTGCTGGTTCATGATCCTGTCGTCGATCCCGATCACGCTCATCATGAATATGGTTTGACGTTACGGTCGTTCGACGATCTGAAAAATCTGGATGCTTTGATACTTGCAGTGCCGCACAGCGAATTGATGGAAAATCTTTCTAAATTCTGGCCTGCGCTACAGTCGGATGGCGTAGTGATCGACGTCAAGTCGGCAATTGATGCAACAAAAATACCGCAGGGTCTGCGGTACTGGAGTCTTTAGTGGCAACAGTTCTGCTCACCGGGGCGGCTGGTTTTATTGGAATGCATGTCGCTGAGGCTTTGCTGGCGCGTGGAGATCAGGTTATCGGAGTCGATAATCTTAACGACTATTATGACGTGAATTTGAAATTCTCCAGGCTGAAGCGCCTTGAGGGCAATAAGAATTTCCAATTTCACAAGATAAACATCGCCGATAGAGAATCCATGATGGGGCTTTTGGATAAGTGCGCCAAGCCTTCTCATATTGTGCACCTGGCGGCTCAGGCCGGAGTTCGGTATTCGCTGACCAATCCTTATGCCTACATAGAATCTAACGTCATGGGGCATGTGGTGATGTTGGAGTTGGCTCGTAAATTGCCGGATCTGAAGCACTTTGTTTATGCAAGCTCTTCGTCGGTTTATGGCGGCAACACGAAAATTCCGTTCTCGATTGAGGACGCTGTGGAAAGACCGGTATCTCTTTATGCCGCCACCAAGCGCTCTGACGAGTTGATGGGCTGGACCTATGCTCACTTATATGGAACGCCCATAACGGGATTGAGGTTCTTCACGGTTTATGGCCCCTGGGGCCGTCCCGACATGGCCGCTTATATATTTACCCGGCAGATACTTGCGGGAGAACCTATACGCATTTTCAATCATGGAAAAATGCGGCGCGATTTCACTTTTGTTGAAGACATCGTTTCCGGGGTTCTATCCGTCATGGAAAAGCCTCCGGTAAGGGTGGGGGCAAATCCTCCGGCAAATGTTTATAATCTTGGCAACTCCAGCGCCGAGAACCTTATGGATTTTATCGCGACTATTGAGCGCGCCGTCGGCAAGAAGGCTGAATATGATTTTCAACCGCTACAGCCGGGAGACGTTCCCGAAACTTTTGCGGATATCGAAGCAAGCACCCGCGATTTCGGATTTATGCCGAAAACAAAGATAAGCGAAGGAATCCCAAGATTCGTGGAGTGGTATAAGGAATACCATAAGGTTTAGAGAGTCTTGCCTGTAAGCAATATTTTGCGCCAGCTTTGGCTGGGTTTTTGCGCATTTGCCATTGAGCAAGCGTCTATGTTTAATTTGATAAGGCTTACGTTGGGTTGTTTGCAGGGATTGATTTCTTGCAGCTTTGTTTCTTTATTCAGCGCCATTAATTCTCCAAGATTTACGTCAACACTGGCCGCGTATACAGTTTTACCTTTGATTGCTTGTTCTATAAGCAACGTATCAAAGCCACGTAATTTTTTGTAAAAGACATCTCCTGCGATAATTATTTCCGCGTTTTTATAAATTTCTCTGTTAAAGACATCAGCCCGTTTGGCTTCTACGGAAACGTTATTAAGTCGTGCGTTTACTTGTGCTGCGAGAGTTGCTCTCTTGCATATATCGACGGCTGTTACTTTGGCTCCCACGATAGCTGCGGCGACAGCGGCTATTCCGCAGCCGGTTCCTGTGTCAATGACTTGTTTGCCTCGGAACGCTTCAGGATTATCGAGAATATACTGCGCTATTGCGATTCCGCCGTCGAACGGCCTTGACCAAAGCGGGTCTGCATCAAGCTTGAGCGCTATAAAATAGCGGTCAATTGCCCTGGTGGATTCTTCGGAGGATTTTTCAACGCGTAGCTTTATTCGTCCGTTGAAAAATTCTTGGATTTCGAACAGATGAGGGCATTCATTGAGAAATTCCTCAACGGTCTTCGGATCGTTACTCGACATAGGAAGAAGTATTTTCTTGATTGCGTCAAATATGTTTTCCAAATCAATAATCCATAACAAAAATCAACATTTCGCTATTTTGTTATGAAAGTATTTATGGATCAATCTATTTCATCTTGCTGTGTTTTCCGTTGCCGAAGTTCGGCGATACGAAATGGAAGGTTCCGCTTGGGAATTCAACGCCTTCTTGAGCGTTTTCCAGACTTACTCCAGTAGTGCGTCCTTGCGGATCAAGCACGCGCCATTGCCTTAATTTAAGTGGCCGGTCTTCAAAAATTAGGGTTAATTTTCCTGCTCCCGGATCTTTCGAGGATACGATCGTGATTTCTATCTTAGCCGGAGCGCGGGCTATATCCGTTACCGTAGTGTCTCCCGAAAGCTTTATATTGTCGCGCAAAATTATATCGCCAAGATTGGAGTCAATTGGAATGCTGCTCTGCTGCTGCATCTCTCCGTCCCATATGTTTATGAAACTTCCGTCAGCGACAATGAAATCCTTGCTCGGCGCATCATAGGTGACGCGCATTTTCCCGGGCCTGAGGATAGATATCGCGCCATGGCGATACTCGCCGTTGTCGCTTATCTGAGTGAAGTCGGCTTTGATGCTGGTGATTTCGTTTAAATATTTTTCTATGCGCTCAATGTCGTTTTTGTCCTGCTCTGCCGTGTTGACTGGGGCAGGGGCTTTATTTGCGGTCTTCGCAGTTTTCACGGCCTTGGCATGCGCCACCGGCGTTATTCCCAAACACAGCGCCATGACGATTGCCAACCAAAATTTAGTCTTCATCAGGCTTCCTTCCGTATATCTCGCGTTTACCGACATGATTGGCGCTGCTTATGATGCCGTCGCTCTCCATGCGCTCAACCAGAGTCGCTGCGCGGTTGTATCCTATTTGCAGATGCCTTTGCACAAAGCTTACGGAAGCTTTGCGCTCACGCAACACGATGTCCACAGCTTTATCGTACAGCTCATTTCCGCTGCCTCCGCCCATGCTTCCGCCGGTATCTCCGCTTCCTCCGAAACTATCGGTTCCGTCGTCTTCGGTCACTTCGTCGAGATACTCTGGCTCGCCTTGAGCTTTTAGGTATTTTACTATCGCTTCCACTTCCCCGTCATGCACAAAGGGGCCGTGGACACGGGTTATTCTGCCGCCGCCTGCCATATAGAGCATGTCTCCTTGCCCCAGCAGCTGTTCGGCTCCCTGTTCTCCGAGGATGGTTCGGCTGTCGATCTTGGAGGTTACCTGGAAGCTTATGCGAGTAGGAAAGTTAGCTTTGATGGTGCCGGTTATAACGTCAACCGACGGGCGCTGAGTAGCCATCATGATGTGAATGCCAGCCGCCCTGGCCATCTGAGCCAGACGTTGCACTGCGCTTTCGATTTCTTTTCCGGCGACTATCATAAGGTCCGCCATTTCATCGACGATGACCACGATAAAGGGAAGCTCAGTCAAATCCAGAGGTTGCTCTTCGTATGTGGGCTTTCCGGTTTCACGATCAAAACCGGTTTGCACCGTGCGCATAAGCTTCTCGCCGTTCTTGGAGGCAGCGCGCAAGCGCATATTGTATCCTTCGATATTGCGCACGCCCAGCTTGGACATTGCGCGATAACGCTCCTCCATCTCGCGCACGGTCCATTTAAGGGCCATGATCGCCTTTTTAGGCTCGGTTACCACCGGAGCCAGCAGGTGAGGGATGCCCTCATACACCGACAGCTCAAGCATCTTAGGATCGATCATTATGAAACGGCATTTTTGCGGAGGCAGCCGATAGATCAACGACAGTATCATCGTATTGATAGCCACCGATTTACCGGACCCAGTGGTTCCCGCGATCAAAAGGTGAGGCATGCGGGCAAGATCGGCGATTATTGAGTTTCCAGCGATATCCTTGCCCAACACCAGAGGGAGGGTCCCTTTGTTATCTGTAAATACTTCGTTGCTTAGCAGCTCTCGCAAGAACACCATCTCGCGCCGACGGTTCGGCAGCTCTATGCCGATGGCGTTGCGACCTGGCACTACAGCTACGCGGACGGAGGTTGCGCTCATGTTGCGGGCGATGTCGTCGGCAAGAGATATTACCCTTGCTGCGCGAGTCCCCGGCGATGGCTCCAGCTCATAGAGAGTTACAACAGGGCCGGGGCTTACCTTCGTTATCTGTCCGTGCACTCCAAAATCGCCTAGCACCGACTCCAGCAGTTTGGCGTTTTTCTCTAAAGCTTCTTCGGATATTTCTGTGGATGGGCGCTTTGATACGTCCGGCCACTGCAATAATTCCAGAGAAGGCAGCGGAAAATCATGGTCAGAATGTAAAGCAAGCCTCGGCTGCTTTGTGCTGATAGCAGGGCGCTGCACGATATTCTGTTTTGACCGTTTAGGTTTTTCGACCGCTTTTTTAATAACTGGCTTTTCGACCGGCTTTGGAGCTTTGGGCTCGTAGTCCTCTTCTTCCTCATCCTCCGTATCGTCCAGCATGTCGATTACGTCGCTGCGTTCGCTGTGTATGAATTGCCATGCTGACATCATCCACGAGTGCATCTTTCTCGCGAGCCACCTCATCACCACATGAGCCAGTTGCAGAAGATTATGCCACTCTGACAATGTTAGAGCCGAGGCCATATACATGGTGCCCATAGTCAACGCTATCATTACGACGGCTAGAGCATAGCTTCCAAAAGATTCCGGCAACAACGCAAGAGCCGGAGCGCTTAGCAATTTTCCAAACACTCCTCCGCTTAACCACGTTATAGCGTGATGCAGATCGCCTTTAGTCTCGGGATACAATGCGCTTAGCGCTGTAGATAAAGTTATAACGGATATCAGTCCCACAATGCTGCGCCAGAACAACATGTCGAGCTTGCGTCCCGATGCGACGCGCCATCCCCATGCGGTTAAAATAACTGCAAACAGGAAGCTTGAAAAACCAAAGAACTGCCATGAAAAATCCGAAACATAACTGCCGAAGTCGCCCAGCCAGTTATGTACGGGAGCGTTTGTGCGAACCCCGGTGTTCCATGATGGGTCTTGAGTGTTGTGACTGAGCAGCGCCATTGCAAAAGCTGCGGCGACCAGAATTATCAAACCGCCGCGAAATTGGGCAAGTATGCGGCTCGCCGCTTCTCTGACGGTTTCGGGAAGCCATTTCGATCGCGCCGAGCGCGGACTGGATGAGCGTATGAGAGATCTAGGCATAGCGACCAAATGTATAATAAACGCGCATTAATATACGTAAAATCCTTACTTTTGCTTAAGTTTTTAAAAATAATCCTCAAACCGCAGCTGAAATACGGTCTTCCCATTGAGGGGACTGGCTGTCGGTTTGATCGTCTTCTGCGCTGTAGGCGCGATCCGGCGGCGGTAATGTCTCACTTCTGCGAAGCAACTCAACAGCTCCGCGCCCGCCGACCGTTATAAACTCAAGCAGATTGCCTTCAGAGTCAAAGCATCCGCAGGCCAGGGGACCTCCAGAGCCACATCCTCCGTCAAGCGTCACGGCAGTGCCTTCCAAATTGATGCCGGAATGCTCAAAGCTGAAGCCGCGGATAACGCGGAAGTATCTGCTGCCTTCGGATATATTGAAATATCCGCTCCATAAAGAGTCTCCTTGATCGTCCAGAGATCTTGAATCGTCAAATCCCGCAGGCACAAACAGAACGCCGTCATCTTTCGATGGATCGTCTTGCGTGATCGCTGCGCGCCGAGTGCTGCACATAAGAGCTTCGTGTCCGGCGGATTTGCGCTGTAAATCCCGTAATTTATTGGTCCAGCGCGTTATAGCTACGCTCCCTGCGCGAGCAATCAATTTTGTATCGTTTAGACTTACATTATAAAGGCGCAGGTAGGCTTCCACTCCATAATCCAGCAGCTTGTCCAAAGTCTGCGTCGGAACCGGAGCAAATTGCAGACGAAGCAGACGTTGCCACGCTTCCTCGGCCGGTCCGCGAAGATGCACGATGTCGCTTGTCTTCATTCCCGGCTTGGCCAACAGAGCGGCGCGAAACGCCAACAGCTCCTCTATCAGCTCATGCCGCTTGTTCGATTTTGTGCCGAGGTAATTTCCAAGATATACGATCCGGTCTCCAACCGAGAAGCGGGCCGCGATGTGGTCATGCAAAGTTACAAGACGATCCAGATCGCCATTGATGGCAGCGACAGCCCATATCTGGCGCGAGTGTCCTAAATAGGCGAATTTTTCGTTTGCTGCGCGCATAACATTAGTCCTGAAAACGATTTATTAATAAATCGCACACGACTCACTCTGCTGCAACATATTGTGGAAGAAAGCTGTGGATTATCTATGCATTGTGTGTGGGGTTATTATATCTCTTACATAATCACATAGAAATGAGTCATTCCCGCGAAGGCGGGAATCCAGCTGGCCCGCGTCTGCGGGCCGTATGAGTCTTAAAACATGAGCTTTTGCCTGGATTTTATAGAGTCATACGTCGCATGGACATGCGACGCTGGATTCCCGCCTCCGCGGGAATGACTCGAGTGTTTTTTTTGGTTATGTAAGAAGTCTATTATTCAAAATAACCCACGAAAAAGGCGCGGAATAATCCGCGCCTCTCTTTCGCACCAAACTCTTAACAAAACTTAGGAAGCGCGGTTCTTAACGAGAGAACGCAACTCTTCCAAGCCTTCACTAATGCGATTGCTGATAAACT
>JAQUWX010000003.1:0-32552 GCA_028692635.1 Alphaproteobacteria bacterium | reverse complement strand
CGAAAAAGGCGCGGAATAATCCGCGCCTCTCTTTCGCACCAAACTCTTAACAAAACTTAGGAAGCGCGGTTCTTAACGAGAGAACGCAACTCTTCCAAGCCTTCACTAATGCGATTGCTGATAAACTCAATCGCTTGATAGTTAGTCTTGGCGGCCAGATCTGTAAGTTCTTTCAGATTGGCTACGCTGCGCTCCAAAGAGACCTTGGTTACTTCCGCTTGCTTCGCGACCTTTTCTTCCGGGGTCTGCTGTGACACGAGAGAATTAACCAAATTTGCGGTATCCTCAAAATTTTGACGAACAAGCTCAGCCTGGCGGCGGGCGAGGCTCTGAAGCCCCTCGAACGCTGCTTGATTGGCAGAGGTTAACGCCTCAAGATTCTTGCGGTGGGCAACCATCAACGCGTCAACATCGACGTTGGGTACCTTGAAGTCTCCCACAAACTTGGGCATATCAAAGAGCTTGGAGAAATCTGTTTCCAGGAAGGGGTTCGGTATTTTTGACATTGGATTGTCCTTGTTAAGGTTTGTGTGCGCTAGGTATTTTACACGTTGAAATTAAGGTTAACAACAGTAAATATGACGATTCTTAATCAATTTGTCACGCTTTTTTTGCAGTGCACAAAAATGTATGCGAATCAATAAGATAGTTAACGAAAACAATTTTGATTAGTTAATAAAAAATTAAATTTTAGACCCCTATCGAGCGCCGCCATGGTCTTTGCCATGTCTTCGGTTTCGTCATTTAGCCATCTGTATATAGTGAGATTATACACTACGACCAAGCTGCATACTTGGAGAATTTTTTTTGATCCATCGTCATCAATTCCAGCCATGAGCAAAATTTCGCGCATGGAATTCCACTGCGATTTTAGCATGATGCGCGCAAGGCGAGGGTCTTTTCTACAAGCATTGCTTATAGATATTGCGCTTTTGCGATTTTTTTGAAGGTCATCGAATCTTGCCATGAAAATTTCAAACAACCGATCGTGAGCGCTTTCATTTTTATCTCTTATGCCGACGGTTTTTTTGACTCTTTTGTCGGTTGCTTCCATCAATGAAGGAAGAATTTCTTCGGTTTCGGAATAAAGCTCGGCGGCCTGCTTTAATGGAACTTTCGCCGTTTTGGCTATCTGTGAAATAGTAATTTCTTCCCAAGCTTTTTGGGATGCCAGCTTAACGGCGGCAGCGCACAGTTTTTCTCTGATGGATGTGTCTTTTTTTTTCATGGATTTAGGTATAGCAGAAAAAGTTTACGCCCGTCCTGCTGTATCTATCATGGCGGCGGCCATGGCTTCGCCCGGCTTTTTCCCGCCCCAGATTACGAACTGGAACGCAGGATAGAAGCGCTCGCACTCGGTCAGGGCAATTTCCACGACGTCCTCAAGAGTTTCAGTCCCCGGCATGCGGTCGTTACGGGCAAGCACCGTATAACGGTATAATGGAGTGTTTTGCTGCGGCTCGAAATCAAAGTGCCCAAGCCATAGGCGGTTGTTCAACATCGCCAGAAGGTCGTTCACGTCTCCGCGCTTGTTTTCAGGAACGCGCATATCGAACTGACAAGAAAATTGAAGCGCTCCGATTTCACGTTGCCATACAAAAAACATTCTGTATTGGCACCAGCGTCCAGCCAGCTCCACAATCAATTCATCTTCGTTGGCTCGATCGAAAAGCCATTCATTGGCCGTCACTATTTCCTCGAGAATATCGAGAGGATTGTGAAGCGGCGTAGTTTCATGGGCGGCGGCGAACGACATCGGCACAATCTCCAGTGCTAAAGACTTCCTATGGGGTATCAAAGTTAGGAGTCGCGCCGCAAGAGTCGAGATGGTTATATTTTTAGATACCCTGCATGCCGTGTGTTTTGAGTCACACTTACGTTCTGCTGCCGAATTGATCTGGTATCGATCTAAGCGATTCAAATGACTCATTCTTTGAGTCATTTCAGAGTCTTGAATCTGTCAGCCTCGCTTCTTCTTCGGTTTGCTTTGCTTAACAGAAGGTAAACGAGTCTTTACCTTACTTTTTGTTTTGCCGGACCTTGACAGATTCAATTTTGCCTCAACCAGACTTAAGCGATCGTCCAGGTCATCCTGCTTTGAGCGGGCTTTTGATATCATCGCAAGCAAGGCTTCGAATTCATCGCGGGTCACGAGATCGAGTTTATCTATTATTACATCCGCTTTTTTGCGAGCCTGTTTTCCCAATCCTTCAGGCGAGGCCAATGCGTTCATAAGTATGCTTTTGCCTATATTAAATATATCCTCAATCATGTTTTGATTCGACTTCATAGCAAAGCAGCTCCTTGGTTTATTTGTACGAGTAAAAAATCACGTCTTATGATAACAATAAGTGAACTCAGCCCCAGGGTCCAGATTGCGCCATGTTTACTTCATTCGCCATAGCATTTCCACAAATTGATCCGGTTTTAGTATCCGTCGGCCCTTTGGTTGTTCGTTGGTATGCCCTGGCCTATATCGCGGGGTTTGTGCTTGGGTGGCGGTACTGCGTTTTG
Organism: Alphaproteobacteria bacterium; assembly: GCA_028692635.1. Lineage (GTDB taxonomy): Bacteria > Pseudomonadota > Alphaproteobacteria > UBA9219 > UBA9219 > JAQUWX01. The sequence goes on along the minus strand of JAQUWX010000003.1, from coordinate 30,038 downwards.
CTGGCGAAGCAAAATCCGGCGGGACCTCCTTCTATAAGCTATGACGACTTTATGACTTGGGCGATCATCGGCACTGTGCTGGGAGGGCGCCTCGGGTATGTGTTGTTCTATCAATTCGACTATTACCTGACCGAGCCGTTAGAGGCTCTTAAAATATGGCGCGGAGGCATGTCGTTCCATGGCGGGATGCTGGGGGTTATCATTGCCGCCTGTTTGTTTGTGCGTTCAAGAAAAATGTTGTTCTTCGCATTCAGCGATCTTCTGGCGTGCGCGACTCCGATAGGGCTGTTCTTTGGCCGTTTAGCTAATTTTATAAATGGCGAATTGTTTGGGCGCGAGACTGACGTTCCGTGGGCCATTGTTTTTCCACGGGGAGGAGATATTCCTCGCCATCCAAGCCAGATTTATGAATCTATGCTTGAGGGGTTGGTTCTTTTTATAATTCTTTCTGTAATCGCGCAGGTTCCTAAACTGAGAGCCAGGTACGGATTTCTGTCGGGAAGCTTTCTCGTCGGATACGGGATATTCCGCTTCTTCGTTGAGTTCTTCCGTGAGCCGGATCAACAGCTGGGATTTTTGTTTGCCGGAGCGACTATGGGGCAGTTGCTCTGCGTTCCTATGGCTGCGTTCGGAGCCTACTTTATATACAGATCGTTGAGGAGGAAGCCTGCATGACGGGACTCATAGATCATATCCGCAATATTATAAGAGAAAAGGGTCCTATAAGCGTCGCTTATTATATGGAATTAGCGCTCCAGCATCCTGTGTATGGATATTATAAAAGACACGATCCTCTTGGAGTTGGCGGAGATTTCATAACCGCTCCCGAGATCAGCCAGATGTTCGGGGAGATGATCGGCTTGTGGTGCGCGGAAGTATGGCGCGCTATGGGAAGCCCCGAGAAATTTATTCTGCTGGAGCTTGGCTCCGGTCGGGGCACTTTGTTGCAAGACGCTTTGCGGGCCACGAGCAAAATCAATAATTTTCACAAATCTTTGCGGCTGTTCATGCTTGAAAGCAACGAGACTTTGTGCGCCATGCAAAAAGAGAAATTGCGTGAATTTAACCCGGTTTATCTTGACGATATCGGAGATCTCCCCGAAGAGCCGACAATTGTCATCGCGAATGAGTTTTTTGACGCTATGCCGATTTATCAGATGGTACAACCATCGGCGAACGATCTGGACGCCTGGTCCGAGCGCAAGATAGGGATGGATGGAGACAATCTGGTATTTGTGAACATTCCCTCTATTCCCTGCGCCGAGAATGAAAAGGTGATTATTCGTGAATTTTCTCCGGTTTCTTCGGTGCTGGTTCATTTTCTGGCGGAGCATGTCGCAAAAAACGGCGGAGCTGGTCTTATCATAGATTATGGATATGTCTCTCCGTCCGGCTTCAGCACTTTGCAGGCGGTTTCCGGGCATCGCCGCGCAGAGGTTTTAGAAAATCCGGGAGAAGTCGATCTAACCGCGCATGTGGATTTTGCGGCTATCGGAAAAGAAGCGTTAAGCGCCGGAGCGCAGGTGCTTGGCCCGACGGGGCAGGGAGAATTTCTCCGCGCCATGGGCATAGAAATTCGCGCCGAGATGCTTCAAAGGCAGGCTCTGCCGCTAGAGGCCGAGGAAATTACATCCGCTCTAAGCCGATTAACTGACGAAACGCAGATGGGAGAGCTTTTCAAGGCGATATGTTTTGCAGATCCTTCTCTACGCGGAATTCCGGGGTTCTGATTATGGAAGCTCTTGTCTCGGACAATCTGAAAAATATATCCGGCGTGAAGCACGGGTTTTTTACGCGCCTCGGCGGCGTGAGCGGCGGAGTTTATGAATCTCTCAATGGCGGCTTGTGGAGCAACGACGATCAAACTTGCGTGCAAGAAAACCGCAAGAGGGTAGAGGATTATCTTGGGGCGACTTCTGGCAATCTTGTAAGTTGCCGACAGATTCATTCTTCGGATGTGGTAAATGTGACGGCTCCTTGGGCCGATAAAGATCGTCCTCGCGTTGACGGGATGGTAACAAATAAACAAGGTATTGCGCTTGGCATTCTCACAGCTGACTGCGGGCCTGTTCTTTTTGCGGATGAGAGCGCCGGGGTGATAGGCGCGGCTCATGCCGGTTGGAGAGGCGCTGTCGGCGGTATTTTAGAGAGCACCATTCTTGAAATGGAAGCAATAGGGGCTAAACGCTCATCTATAAAAGCTGCCATAGGTCCTTGCATCTGGCAGGACTCTTATGAAGTTGGGCCGGAATTTCCGGCGCCTTTTCTCGATGAAAACAGGGATAACCGGAAATTTTTCCGTCCCTCAATTCGCGAGAGATATCATATGTTTGATTTACCCGGGTATATCATGGCCAAATTGCGCTCGCTGGGATTGGATGACATAGCTCCTTCGCCGGTGGATACTCTTGCGGATGAGCGCAGATTTTTCAGCTATCGTAGAAACTGTCTTGTTGGAGAAAAATCCGGAGCAAGCCAAATTTCGGCTATAATGCTTGCTGGTTAGGAGAAGATCATGAAAAAGCCTGAAACTCTTTATGACAAAATATGGAACAGCCATGTGGTGAAGCGGCAGGAGGATGGCACTTGCCTCATTTATATAGACCGCCACCTGGTCCACGAAGTCACCAGCCCTCAAGCGTTCGAGGGATTGCGCATGGCCGGTCGTCGAGTGCGGCATACCGATCGCACTCTTGCCGTGGCGGATCACAACGTTCCTACGTCTAAAGATCGCGCCAAGGGCGTGCATGAGGAGGAATCCAGACTCCAGCTTGAGGCTTTGGAGAGAAACGCCAAGAAATTCGATGTCGAGCTTTTTTCCATGATGGATGTAAGACAGGGCGTTGTCCACATAGTCGGGCCGGAGCAGGGCTTTACTTTGCCGGGCGCTACCATAGTTTGCGGAGATAGCCACACGGCTACGCACGGAGCTTTCGGAGCTTTGGCGTTCGGCATAGGAACCTCGGAGGTTGAGCACGTCCTGGCGACGCAGACTCTCATAATGAAGCCTTCGAAGAATATGAAGGTGGAAGTCGATGGAGAATTGCCTCCAGGAGTCACCGCTAAGGATCTGGTGCTGTCCATAATCGGAGAGCTTGGAACGGCTGGCGGGACTGGATATGTGATCGAATATACAGGTTCAGCTATTCGCTCGCTGTCCATGGAAGGCAGAATGACAGTCTGCAATATGTCTATAGAAGCCGGAGCCAGAGCTGGACTGATAGCTCCAGACGACAAGACATTCAATTATCTTAGAGATTGTCCTCGCGCCCCTAAGAATGAAGATCTGGAGAAGGCTATTGAATACTGGCGCACTCTGCCAAGCGATGAGGGCGCTGTGTATGACAAGATTGTCAAGCTGGATGCTTCGAAGATGTTGCCGATGGTGACGTGGGGGACTTCTCCCGAGGATGTCATTCATATCACCGGAGCCGTTCCCGATCCTTCGCTCATAAAGGATGAGACAAAAAGAAAGGCTATGCTGCGATCCTTGGAGTACATGGCGCTTAAGCCCGGCATGAAGATGGAAGAAATCAAAATTGACCGGGTTTTTATCGGCTCTTGCACCAACGGTCGAATTGAAGATCTTAGGGCTGCGGCTGCCGTAGCTGAGGGAAGAAAGGTGGCTCCGGGAGTAGGCGCTATGGTCGTTCCCGGTTCCGGGATTGTGAAGATGCAGGCCGAGAAAGAGGGGCTTGATAAAATATTTATCGAAGCAGGGTTCGATTGGAGAGAACCTGGGTGCTCTATGTGCCTCGCCATGAACGAGGATCGTTTGCAGCCAGGTGAGCGCTGCGCCTCGACATCCAATCGCAATTTCGAAGGCAGGCAGGGGCGCGACGGGCGCACTCATCTTGTCAGTCCTGCTATGGCCGCGGCTGCGGCTATAAAGGGCCATCTTGCGGATGTAAGGAAGATGAAATGAAAAGCAGCACGATTCCGAACACCTCGCTGGAAACTGTTGAATGGAGATACGCCGGGTTCTGGATGAGGTTTTTCGCGATCACTCTCGATAACATGATCCTGTTTTTCATAGTTGGCACGATCTGTCTGTTTTTTGGAATAGTCTCCGGCATAGGGCAGGTTGTGGTATGGCCGATTGCTGCGGGCATAACGGAATGGAGCGCGGAGTATAGCTCTGGTTCTTCGATGGCTTTCAAAATGACTTTGATTTCGTGGCTGTATTTCTCGTTGATGGAAAGCTCGAGATGGCAGGCTACTTTTGGAAAAAGGCTTTTTGGAATTTATGTGACTACGGAAGAAGGCGGGCGCATATCTTTTAAACGGGCTACGGCAAGGTACTTTTCCAAATATATTTCAGCTTTCATTTTCTTCGTCGGTTTTATAATGGCGGCGTTCACCGCCAAGCGCCAAGCGCTACACGACATAATCGCCGAGACTTTGGTTTTGAGGAGATAAATATGAAAAAATTCACGGTGCTTAAAGGCGTGATGGCTATGCTGCCGATGATAAACATCGATACGGACGCTATAATCCCTAAGCAGTTTCTCAAAACCATAAAACGCACGGGGCTTGGGCGTTATTTGTTTAACGATCTGCGCTTCGATGCGGACGGAAAAGAAATTCCGTCGTTTGTGCTTAACAAGCCGCGCTATCGTTCTGCGTCAATTCTGGTGACGGGAGCTAACTTCGGTTGCGGCTCCAGTCGTGAGCATGCTCCGTGGGCGCTGGAAGATTTTGGAATCCGTTGCGTCATAGCTCCGAGCTTTGCGGACATATTCTTCAACAACTGTTTCAAGAACGGCCTGTTGCCGATAATTCTGCCCGAAAGCGATGTGGCGCGATTGACGAAGGTGGCGGTAACTTCCGATGCCGATATAACCATCGATCTTGAGGCTCAGCGCATAACCGGTCCTGACGGCATAGACATCTCGTTTTCCATCGATCCGTTCAGAAAGCATTGTCTGTTAAATGGCCTTGATGATATATCCCTGACGGAACAAAATATTGCTTCAATCGAAGAATATGAAAAGAAAATCAGTAACGAACAACCTTGGATTTGAAAAATGAGTAAGAACATCCTCTTTCTTCCCGGCGACGGTATCGGCCCTGAAATTATGGAAACCGCTCGTCGCGTTATGGAATGGTTTAACGATAAGCGCTCTCTGGGCATGAACATCATTGACGATCAAATCGGAGGCGCTGCGTACGAGAAATACGGGACTCCGCTTGCGGCGGAGACTCTTAAAAAAGCGCTGGAAGTTGACGCTGTGATTATGGGCGCCGTCGGCGGACCTAAATGGGCGAACATTTCTTATGACAAGCGCCCGGAAGCCGGATTGCTTGAGATACGCAAGAAGATGGGGTTGTTCGCTAATCTGCGGCCTGCGATGGTTTTCGACGCTCTGATAGACGCATCCACTATGAAGCCGGAGGTCGTGCGCGGTTTAGATATCATGATCCTTCGCGAGCTTACTGGCGGAGTCTATTTCGGAGAGCCTCGCGGTATCTTCGACATCGGCGGCGGCGAGAGAAAAGGGATCAATACTCAGGTCTATACTACTGCTGAGATCAGACGCGCCGCTCGCGTGGCTTTTGAGCTGGCTCGGCAACGGAGCAACAGAGTCTGCTCGTGCGAGAAAAGCAACGTGATGGAATCTGGCATCCTGTGGCGCGAGGAGGTCATCAAGCTCCACGCCGAGGAATATGGCGATGTGGAGTTATCGCACATGTATGCGGATGCCTGCGCTATGCAGCTTTTGCGCAATCCGCGCCAGTTTGACGTTATTCTTACCGACAATTTGTTTGGGGATATCCTCTCTGACGAGGCTTCCATGTTAACCGGTTCTATCGGCATGCTGCCCTCGGCTTCTTTGGGCGATGTGGACGAAAAAGGCAGGCGCAGAGCCATGTATGAGCCTATTCACGGTTCTGCCCCGGATATCGCGGGGAGGGATTTGGCCAATCCGATAGCTACCATTTTAAGCGCTGGCATGATGTTCCGCTATTCGTTCGGTTGGGTTAACGAAGCGGATATGCTGGAGTTGGCGGTTAGGAATGTGTTAGATGCAGGCGTTCGCACCATCGATATTGCCGCTCCCGGAGAAAAACCGGTAGGCACAAAAGCAATGGGAGATGCTGTAATAAGCGCTTTAGCCAAATTGAGTTGAGATGACAGACCAATCGCATATTCGTAATTTTTCTATTATTGCTCACATAGATCACGGAAAATCGACGTTGGCCGACCGCCTTATCGAGAAGTGCGGAGCAATTGAAGCTCGGGAAATGCGCGAGCAGATCCTGGACAGCATGGACATAGAGCGTGAGCGCGGAATAACCATAAAAGCGCAAACGGTTCGGCTTGAGTATAAAGCCAAAGACGGAGAAACTTATCAGCTGAATTTGATGGATACTCCTGGGCATGTGGACTTTGCTTATGAGGTGAGCCGTAGTTTGGCTGCCTGCGAAGGATCGCTTCTGGTTGTTGATTCCTCACAGGGAGTAGAGGCGCAAACGCTGGCGAACGTTTATCAGGCTCTCGATAACAACCACGAGATCGTCCCGGTTCTGAATAAGATCGATCTTCCCGCAGCGGAGCCTGAGAGGGTAAAGCAACAGATCGAGGATGTGATCGGCATTGACGCAAGCAACTCGGTCCAGATTTCCGCGAAGACGGGAGTCGGTATAGGCGATGTGCTGGAGGCTATTGTAGAGCGACTGCCTCCGCCAAAGGGAAATAGGAATGCGCCGTTAAAGGCTTTGCTGGTCGATAGCTGGTACGATAGCTATCTTGGCGTGGTGATACTTGTTCGCGTCATGGACGGCGTTATCCGCAAGGGCCAGAAAGTGCGCTTTATGGTAACTGGCGCTGTGCGCGACGTTGACCGCGTGGGCATATTCACTCCCAAGAAGATTGAGCTGCAAGAGCTTGGCCCCGGAGAAATAGGATTTATTACAGCAGGTATAAAACAGATAAGCGACACGAAAGTCGGAGACACCATCACCGACGATCGTCATCCTGCGACAGAGATTTTGTCCGGGTTTAAGCCTTCTGTGCCGGTTGTGTTCTGTGGATTGTTCCCCGTCGATGCGGCTGATTTTGAACATTTGAGGGAGTCTCTTGGCAAGCTCGCTCTTAACGATGCGAGCTTTAAGTTCGAGCCGGAAAGCTCTGCGGCTTTGGGATTTGGTTTCCGCTGCGGCTTCCTGGGCCTTTTGCATCTTGAGATAATTCAAGAGCGGCTCGAGCGCGAGTTTAACCTTAATCTTATAACTACGGCCCCTTCGGTCATATATCGCATTCATCTGACTGACGGTACGATGTTATCGCTGCACAATCCTGCTGATATGCCCGATCCGGTGAAGATCGCTCATATGGAGGAGCCGTGGATCAAGGCTACGATCTTTACGCCGGATGAATATCTCGGCGGCATTCTGGCTCTTTGCAACGATCGCCGCGGGGAGCAGATAGAGCTTACCTATGTCGGGCAGCGCGCAATGTTGATCTATCTTCTCCCGCTTAACGAGGTCGTGTTCGATTTCTACGATCGCCTTAAATCGGTCAGCCGTGGCTATGCGAGCTTTGATTACTCGCTGGACAGCTATCGCGAAGGCGATCTGGTCATGATGAACGTGCTTGTTAATTTAGAGCCGGTGGACGCTCTTGCCTGCGTCGTTCATCGTAGCGTTGCCGAAAAGCGCGGTCGCGGTTTGTGCGAGCGGCTTAAAGAGCTTATTCCAAAGCAATTATTCAAAATCGCTATTCAAGCCGCTATTGGAAGCCGGGTGATCGCTCGCGAGACTATTTCGGCTATGCGCAAGGACGTGACCGCAAAATGCTATGGCGGAGACGTCTCTCGTAAGCGCAAGTTGCTGGATAAGCAAAAAGAAGGTAAAAAACGTATGCGCCAGTTCGGAGAGGTGGAAATCCCTCAATCGGCGTTTATCGCGGCTCTTAAAATGGACGATAGATAGCGAAGGGCGGGAGTACCATGGTCGTTTCTCGATTTGCTCCCAGCCCCACAGGACATCTTCATTTAGGACACGCTTTCTCGGCTCTTTTCGCGGAAAAAGCTGCTCGCAGCGCGGGCGGAAAGTTTTTGCTGAGGATCGAGGATATAGATCCCGTTCGGTGTAAGCCTGAATTCTCCGATGATTTAATCGAAGACCTTAAATGGCTGGGCCTGAAGTGGGACGGTGAGATCCGCAAGCAGTCCGAACACATGGACGATTATAAAAACGCTCTCTCGCGCTTAAAGGAGCTTGGGGTTTTGTATCCGTGCTTTTGCACAAGGAGCGAGGTCGCTGCGGAAATAGCATCGGCAGGGCAGGCTCCGCACGGGGCGGACGGTCCTTTGTATCCCGGAGTTTGCCGCAAGCTGTCCGTTGAGCAGAGAGAAGAATTTATGGAGCAACGCTCCGCAGTGTGGCGACTGGATTCTGCCAAAGCCAAAGCGCTGGTCGGCAACATTTCGTGGAAAGATAAAGAAGCCGGAGAAGTCAAAGTCAAGCCAGAGCTTTTCGGAGATGTAGTGCTGGCTCGCAAGGACGTTCCGACAAGCTATCATTTAAGCGTAACGGTCGATGATTATCTGCAAGGCGTAACGTTGGTAACGCGTGGCAATGACTTGTTTAATTCTACATCGGTGCACAGACTTTTGCAGGCTTTGCTGGATTATCCTGTGCCGGAATATCACCACCACAAGCTGTTGCTGGACGAAACGGGCAAGCGCTTTGCCAAACGCGACAAAGCCGCAACTCTGCGCGCCGCAAGAGAAGGTGGCATGAGCGCGAAGGATGTGAGGGATTCGCTGATGTCTTTGGCGCGTTAACCAAACTAATTATTTGCGATGCAGAAACGATGTCATTAGCCTATGGCAATCATAGGCGGAGATTTGAGATGGACGAATTTAAAGCGGACAAGTTATTTGTAGAAGATTTTGCGAACAAATTTAATATTTCATATAAAAAGAAAGATATGCGCTCGTCTCCCCTTTTGTGTCTGAAAAGTTTTTTGGATTTGCTTGAGAGCGATATAGATAAAGCGACAAGCGAAGAGTCAAAAAATATCGCTACGGAAAGATTTGGAAAAGCCGCCGATGTTTTGGTGAATGAATTCGTTCAACACAAGGACGATTATGGTCTGTTAAACGTTCTTTTTTATGACATTAACAGTAAGTATCTATCGCTCAGGTTTCGTGAAGAGGTAAGGACAAGGGCTTTCGATATTGCGATTGATTACCCCAGCCGCCATATTTTCAGTCATGCAGCATATTTGCTTAGACTGGTGACTCAGAAAAGAGACGGACACCAAACTGACGGTGGTTTTATTGCTCACTGGTCAGAAAACCGCTCCGATGTAACGTCTGATGAAATAGACAGATTGATGAAAACTGTCGAGGATATTGGCGCTACGGAAGCTCATAATGAGCGTCGCAAGCTTAATGAGAGCGTCTGGAATATAATGGGGTTGTTTGAAGTTGTTGCCCGCGGGGCATCGTATGAAAATTCGAGGAAGATGTTAGAGAGAGCAATTGCTCTACAGAAGAATTACCGTGAAAGAGGCGTTCTTTCCGGTCATGACGACACGCCTATGAGCATAATAATAGAGATCGTCAAGGGCTGCCCGATTGCCATTAGAAAGAAAGAGTTGTCTAGTTTTTCCTCTTTTGGTGTCGATAGCGTTAACCTGTTCTACGCTTTGCAACAGGGTTTCATAGAGGAATTTCCGGAAAGGAAAATTTTCAAATGGTGTTCTTTGGGGCCAAAGGGTGGTTCTGAGAAAAAGTTGCGTATTTCCTTGCTTGATGTTCAAGGAGAGATGGTGGTTGAAAACTCTTATTTATCGAGGCTTACTGGCCTATCCATGGATGAAAGATCCCCGGCAGAAATATATAAAGCTCTGACAGGCGATCAGCCCGATCCTATGGTGGCTTTGGTGGGATATAAAGATCCGAGACTTACTCTTAGTGAGGACGGGGTTAAGCGGATAAAGAAGATTAATCGGCTCACTGCGAATGCTTTGCTGAAATTGATTTCTGAGGCCGTTGAGATTAATCGGAATAACGCCGATCTTTTCCCTGACGCTCCTGCTCAACTTAAGCTGATGTCTGAAGCGCTTGAGCCAGATGGAGAAGCGGCCAGAAAGCGCATCGCAAAACCAAACAAAAACCGTCCTGGGTGCGATAAAGGATAAAAGTCGGGTATAAATCCGAACAGATCAGCCAGCCATAAATCCGCCGCGGCGGAGGGCTTCTACGCGGTCGGGTTGTTCGGAGAATTCTGAGTCTTCATCGACCGTGACGTTAGATAATTCTTTAGCAACTTTTTGCAGCAAGAACGAGGCGTCGCTGCTCACTTCCAGAGCATCCCGCACTAGACCGCATAACGTCAAATAAGCAACTGGAGATAATTCAACCAACACTGTACTAATTCCTTCTATTTTTCTAAGCAGCAAATTTATAGTCCCGAATTTCTTAAGCTCACCTTAATGCGGATTCATGAAAGCAAAAAACTTTAAAACGCAAAAATTTCGCTTAAAAATCATGAAAGTAATTACGGGTACCCATAAAGGGCAAGTACTAGCAAAATAAGGGTAACGGTAACTATAACGGGAAAAAATTAGCTATAATTCGCTTATGCCTGTCCTGGATATTCTGACGTCCCGGTGTACGGAAATCCCCAAAAGCAGGCCGCACCCTATTAGAAGAGTCATCATTGCGGTTCCCCCATAGGATACCAGGGGAAGAGGAATTCCTACGACCGGAATTAACCCTGTAACCATTGCTACATTTACGAAAACGTACAGGAAAAAGCTGGTGGTAAGGCCGAAGGCTACGAGTCTTCCAAACTGGTTTCGGCTTGTGAGGGCTATCATGAAGCCATAGGAAAGAAGCAGAAAATAAAGCACAAGCAGGCCAAATGCTCCGACAAGGCCGAATTCTTCGGCCAGCACGACGAATATGAAATCCGTATGCTTTTCCGGGAGAAATTGCAGTTGGCTTTGCGTGCCAAGTCCAAAGCCTTTGCCAAAAAGTCCACCTGATCCCAGAGCTATTTTGGATTGAAGGATGTTATATCCGGCTCCGAGGGGGTCCGCGTCCGGGTTGATGAATGTGGTTAGCCTGGCGCGCTGATAATCATGCAGATGATTCCATGCAAACGGCGCGATAATTATTACTAGGGCGATTAAGAGGGCGAATTTCCACCAGCGCACTCCAGCCACGAAAAACATGGCGGTGCTTGCAACCAGCAGCAGCATGGCAGTCCCAAGATTAGGCTGCATTAGAACAAGAGCCGTAGGAGCCAGCACCATAATTATCGGCGGGATGAGAAGTAACGGTCGTCCAATTTCGTCCAGCTCCAGCCCGTGGAAATACTTTGCCAGCGCCAGCACCAACGCTATTTTCATCAGCTCTGACGGTTGAAGGACGAAGAAGCCTATGTTGATCCAGCGCTGCGCCCCCATTCCAGAGTGGCCCATAAGCTCGACCACGATAAGCAGGAGCAGCATTATTCCATAAAGCGGGTATGCTATTTTCAACCACAGGCGAATGTTTATAAGGGCGATTATCATCATGACGACAAGCCCAGCCAGAAAGCGGGTTAGTTGCGCTCCGGCCCATGGTTGCCAGCTCATCCCGCCGGCGGAATAGAGCAAGGCGACGCCCGTCGATCCAATCGCCACAATAAGCAGCACCAACCCCCAGTGCATAAGGCGCAGCTTATCGGTTAATCCAAGACGTTCTGCGGATGAGATGCCGATCATGCGCCTATACTCCCGCTATGGTCATTCCATCTATGCGGATGGTGGGGGCGTCTATGCCGTCCTTAAATTTAAGATCGTTGGCCGCATAAAGGTTCATGAACATGTCCTTCAGGTTCCCGGCGATGGTCATCTCGTTGACTGGGAAGCTTATCTGTCCGTTCTCTATCCAGAACCCAGAGGCTGCGCGACTATAATCCCCAGTGACACCGTTGACTCCGTCCCCCATCAAATCAGTGACATAGAATCCCTGCTTAATGTCCTTTATGAGATCCTCCGGGCTTAACTGTCCCGGAGACATATAAAAATTGCTGGGGGAGGGATAAGGAACACTGCCTGCGCTTCTGCTGCCATGGCCGGTGCTGGTCATTCCAAGCTGTCTCGCAGACCGTAGATCAAGCAGCCATGTAGTCAGCTTTCCTTGATCGATTATGTTTAATGGTTTGGGAGCAATGCCTTCCCCGTCGAACGACTTGGATCTCAATCCGCGTGCGCGGAACGGATCGTCGATTACAGCTATGTCATCCCGGAATATTTTTTCTCCAAGCTTGTCTTTTAAAAAGCTTGTGCCGCGAGCGACGCTTGCCCCGGAGATTGCTCCGGCCAAATGACCAAGCATGCTGCTGGCTATCCTGGGTTCCATAACCACTGGCGCTCTGGCAGTTGGCATTTTTCTTGATCCAAGGTGTTTTACAGCTCTCTCTGCCGCTTCACGGCCAATGGCGGCCGCGTCCGGCATGTCGGATCGAAATACCGTGGATGCGTAATCATAGTCGCGTTCCATCTCAGTGCCGGACCCCGCCAGAACTGCGGCGCTTACGCTATATCCTGTTCGACGATAATGTCCGGCAAACCCGTTGCTTGCGACAAGCGTTATCGCGCTCGAGCTTGATCCGGCATCGGTGCTTTCGCACTGAGAGACGCCTGGAATTGCAAGAGCTGCCGCTTCCGCAGTGCGAGCCTGTTCAATGAGCGTCTCCGCAGTCATTTTTGCGTCGTCGGCCATTTCCAGCTTTGGCCACTGGTGGGATATCTGATCGCTTGAGGCTATGCCGCAGAATTCATCCGCAGGAGCTTCGCGCACCATTGCGATTGCTCTATCCACCAGCTCATTCAGCGTGTTCATGCGCCTGTCGGTCGTGGATACGATCGCCTGCTGCTTTCCGATGAATACGCGTAGCCCAAGATCTCCGGTTTCAGTGCTCTCCAGAGATTCCAGCTTTCCGTCGCGCCATGTGACGGACAGAGCCGTAGCATCCACCAGAACGGCGTCAGCCGCATCCGCTCCTGCCTTGAGAGCCTTTTTTATCAGATAGTCCAGTTTGTCCGTGGATTCGGAAGGGGCCGAGCTTGTGCTCATCAGGGGAGCATCGCTGGGTTTGCGGTTGTCTCGCGCCAGCTTTTCAGCCAGCGATCAAACTCATCCGCAGGCATGGGCTTTGCCATATAAAATCCTTGAGCGTAATCGCAGCCTTTTTCCGCAAGCATTCTCCAAATGCGGATATCCTCCACGCCCTCGGCAATAATTTTAAGGCCGAGATTGTGTCCAAGGTCGATTATCGAATTTACGATCACAGCGCAATCTTTGTTGCTTGCCATGTCGATAACAAATCCGTTGTCTATTTTCATTTCGCTGAACGGCATGCGCTGTAGCTCGCGCAAAGAAGAGTGGCCGGTTCCAAAATCGTCAATCGATACCCCGATGTTACGTATCCTCATCCGCAGAAGAACGTCCATAGTGCGAGTTACATCGCGCATGGCTTCGGTTTCTGTCACTTCCAGAATAAGACGATCTGCCGGAAGGTTGCGCTGTGTGCACATCTCCGCGATCCTGTCGGGCAGGGTAAGCTCCAGCAGAGATGACGCCGTGATGTTTATCGACAGAGTAAGCTTTTCTCCGGCCTGGTTCCATTTGTCGGCTTGATCAACGGCCATGGAGATTACTTGCTCGGTGAATGGCTGCATCAAGCCTTCGGACGATATCTGCTCCAGAAAGGCAGCCGGAGGGAGTATTCCTCGGCTTGGGTGAGCCCAACGAGCAAGAGCTTCGGCCCCTTTAACATTCCTTGTGGCAATTTCAATGATCGGTTGATAATAGAGCACGAACTGGCCAAGAGAGATGGCGTGCGCAAGATCGGTTCCAAGTACGGTTTTGCCGTTGCCAAGCATTTGGTCGAAGGTTTCGCGCAGCGTTGCAATTCCGAGCGGTTTTTCCAGCGCGGCGACTACGTTAAGTCCGTGAGCGCTACCTAAACGGCGAGCGCTGTTTAGCACGCGAGCGTCGCTTCCGCTCATGAGGCATATCTTTACGTCTTTAACCTTATCCACCAGCACGCGCAGAAGCTCCACGCCATCGGTGCCCGGCATCATGAGATCGAGCATGATGAAATCTGGTTTAAATTCAGAGAGCTTATCGGCGACGGTTTCCGGCTTGCTTATGCATGCGACCTCAAAACCGCGATCGCTGGCTATCTCGGCGATCATGTCGCAGATATCTTCTTCATCATCTATAATCAGAAGACGCATAAGGTTTCCTTACTGGGTGGCGTTTGTCGAATCGACACTTGTTATACTGCTATTCTCTGGAATTTCCTTCAACAGTTTGGCGATAGTCCGTTTAACATCCACGAGGCGGTAGGGCTTTTCTATCACAGGGACCGTGTTTTGGCTCAAAAACGATTGTATATGGGAAGATAAGGTGTCCCCTGTTATATAGATGATCCGTTTCGTAAACTCAGGCATTGTGCGGGATATCTCGGCATAAAGCCCAGGTCCGTCCATTACCGGCATTCTAAGGTCGCTTATAATCACATCAAACGGTTTCCGGCGCAACTTTTCAAGAGCTATGGACCCATCGGAGGCCAAATCTATTTCATGGCCCTCCGGCTCCAGGAGGTCGGCCAGCGTTTGAGCCAATTCTATCTCATCATCGACCAGCAGTATTCTCAAGCGGGGTAGTTTATGGTCTTCGCTCTTTTCCTGTTCTTCCTGATTTTTCTGCGCGTTAGTGATCGTCGGAAGAGTAATAAAGAACGTAGCTCCACCGTCCTGCGTGTCTTCCAGCACAACCTGTCCGCTATGGGATTCGATTATGTTGAGACACAGCGATAGCCCTACGCCCGTGCCGCCCTTGCTGCTTTTAGTGGTGAAAAATGGCTCAAAGACCCGGGATTTGATGTCTGCGGGAATGCCTGGGCCGGTGTCCATAACGGTTATGAGAACCTCGCCCATACCATGAGATTCTGTGCGGATAGTAACTTGCCTTTTCCCCTGCCATCCGATCATCGCCTGAGCGGCGTTAAGCTCAAGATTGGTGAAAACCTGAGTAAGCTGGTCTCCATCTCCGTTTACTTCGGGGAGAGTCGGCTCAAGCTCCAACTTTAACTCTACGTTTTCGTTTCTGAACTGGTATCCCAACAGCTCAAGCGATGAATTTATAATCTGATTGATATCGACAGGTTTTCTCTCCGGGGGCTTGCGCCTTGCCAGAGCCAGAAAGCTTTTGACAATGCGAGTGCATCTGTCAGCCGCTTTGAAAATTTTCTCGGCGCGTCCGATGACCTTGGGTTCAGTTGACCCCTCGATAAGCAGAGTGGATTGGCCCACAACCACAGACAAAGGATTGTTAAGCTCGTGAGCGACGCCAGCAAGCAATCCTCCCAGCGCAGCCATTTTCTCGCTTTGCTGGAGAGCTTCTTGCTGTTTGGCTATTTGCGATTCAGCTTCTTTGCGCTCGGTCAGATCATAAAGCCCCATGACCATCGCAACTTCATTCTGATAATTGATCCTGCGTGCGGATAGCGCTGCTGTCAGGGCGTTGCCATCACCTCTTGTAACGGTGAATTCCTTGAGATTTACTTCCTGTCCCGCGTTCATCGCAGCAAGAAGCTCCCGCCGTTCATCGGCTTTGGTCAAAAAGCGATCAAGAAAATGACTCGTAAGAGTTCCATTAGGCAGTCCAAGCAGGACTTCCGCGCCGGGACTGGCATATAACACTTGCCCCTTATTAAGCGCCACTATCAGAACAGGAACCGGATGAGCTTCGGTTATGCTGCGGAAGCGAGCCTCGCTGGCTCTCAACGCGACTTCCCCCTGTTTGCGATCCGTTATGTCACCCGTAGATCCTACCAGGCGCATCATCTTTCCAGTGCGTGAATCGCGTGTCGCCACTGCTCGCGTGTGCAGCCAGCGCTTTCTATCGTCGAGGCGCATTACTCTGTATTCGAGGTTGATTGCTCCGACTTGAGCGTTCTGGCGGAATCTACGCAGAGATTCACGGATCGTTTTGCGATCGGCGGGGACTATCATCTTCAGCCATATTTTAAGAGCAGAGGATGTGCTTTCAAGATTGACGCCCAGTATTCTTTTGAACTGATCCGAGAAGAACACTTCTCCGGTTTTTAGATTCCAATCGAACAAGCCTTCGTTTGATCCTTTTGCTGCCAGGGCAAAGCGTTCGTTGCTTATGGCTAAGGCTCGCTCTTTCTCTTCCTGGCGGGCGGCGAACTGCCCCGCGATGACGATAGCGAACATCATGGCCGCAAGAGAATACGACATGTAGGCCAGTCGGCTGGCATTATCCTGATCTATGATGAAGCCGACGTTATACATAGGCTCGGAGATGCATCCGAGAAGAAAAAACAGGAAGGCGACGATATGAGTAAGACTTCCTGTGACCCCGATTCTAAGGGATATGATCCCGGCGATTAGAACGATGGTGATCGCTATGATCCCTATGGTGGGGAGCGCGAAGTGCACAAGCTTTTGATCGAACGCGGAATAGGCGAGCAGAAGAACCAACAACAGCGCAAATGAAAACAGAAAGTTCCTCAGCTTAGGCGCGTTGGCATATATCGAGAGAAAATAGTATGTGAAGAAAATACTTAAAATATAAGATAGGATCATGCTGTAATTTTGCAGCAGATTGCGCATAGCGATGCTTTGAGGCCCTATCTGATCCATAAGCATATCGTTTGTGCTGGCCATATTTGTGCCCAGACAAACCAGCAGCATCATAAGAAACACCTGGCCCCGATCTCGAATTACGATCCATATGAAAAACAGGTACAATGCAGCCGTCATCATAGTGCCGATGAATATGCCGAATATCAGGCTGGAGAACCGGTCGTTTATCGACTGCGATCTTGGAGCGCTGGGGAACAGGGTATTGGCTATGCCGCTGGAATCGACAGCGGCATCCGCCAGGCCGGGCATAAGGCACACCACGACGACGACCATCGCTCCTAAAGCGATAAGGAAGTTTATTGCCCTGCGGGATAAGTTAAAACCAGCCATTATTTAAACGCAGACTCCAAACAATCTATTTTCATCGTATTGCACAAACATAACCTCATGCTATTTATGAGTATAGGCCCTATATATGGGTATGAGATTTGTTTTTCTACAAGGATGATCTGCCATGTCGGACGATATATACGCTGAGGCTCTAAAATTTCATGCGACCGGTCGGCCCGGTAAGCTTGAAGTGACTCCGACCAAGCCTTTAAAAACGCAAAAAGACCTTTCTTTAGCCTATTCTCCGGGCGTCGCGGCTCCTTGCCTTAAAATCCAGAGGGATCCCAGTTCCGTATATGACTATACGGCTAAGGGGAATGTGGTGGCCATCATATCGAATGGTACCGCTGTGTTGGGACTCGGCAATCTGGGGGCTTTGGCCTCGAAGCCAGTGATGGAGGGGAAGGCTGTCTTATTTAAGCGATTCTCCGACGTGGATGGAATCGATCTTGAGGTGGATACCGAAAACGTCGAGGAGTTCATCAATTGCGTGAAGTTTCTAGGCCCATCCTTTGGAGGCATAAACCTTGAGGATATCAAAGCTCCTGAGTGCTTTATCATAGAGAGCAGGCTGCGTGAGATAATGAAAATACCCGTGTTTCATGACGATCAACATGGAACCGCCATTATTGCTTCTGCCGGGCTGATTAATGCGTTGGAGCTTACGGGGCGCGACATCGGAAATATAAAGGTGGTTGTGAACGGAGCTGGGGCTGCCGCGATTGCCTGTTCCAATCTGTTCAAGAAACTAGGAGTGCCTGCTCAAAACCTGCTTATGTGCGATACCAAGGGCGTCATATATAAAGGACGCAAAGAGTCCATGAACCAATGGAAAGAAGGGTTTGCCGTCAATACCGAATGTCGAACCTTAAAAGAAGCCATGGTCGGAGCCGATGTTTTTCTGGGGCTTTCAGCCAAAGACTGCGTGACTAGGGAGATGGTCAAATCGATGGCGGATAAGCCCATTATATTTGCCATGGCGAACCCCGATCCCGAGATTACTCCCGAGGAAGTCAAAAAGGCTCGCGGTGACGCAATAATGGCTACAGGAAGATCGGACTATCCCAACCAGATAAACAATGTTCTTGGATTTCCGTATATCTTCCGTGGAGCCTTGGATGTGAGGGCTTCCACTATAAATGACGAGATGAAAATCGCTGCGGCAAGGACTATTGCTGCTTTGGCCAGAGAGCCTGTTCCAGAAGAGGTATGTGCGGCTTACGGCGGTCGCCGTTTGAGCTATGGCCCGGAGTATATCGTTCCGGTTCCATTCGATCCGCGCCTGATATGTCGGGTTCCTGTAGCTGTTGCGGAAGCCGCTATGCTTACCGGAGTTGCTCAGAAGCGCATTACCGACCTTGACGCTTATCGCAAAGAATTGCAGGGAAGACTGAATAACAGAAAATAAAGAACGGAGAGATCATATGCCCAAAGCCAGCATTCTTATAGGTACTCCTTGCTATGGAGGGATGGTCACTCATGTATATATGCAGTCGATCATAAAGTTGATGTCCTATGCTGCGTCCCGGGACATAGAGCTTAATCTGGCGTTGCTTGCTCATGACTCTCTGGTAACTCGCAGCAGAAATACCATTCTGGCGAATTTTCTTGATACTCCGCGGATGACGCACCTTTTGTTCATAGATGCCGACACTGGTTTCGAGCCAGAGCAAGTCGAGCGCATGCTGGATTTCGATAAGGATCTTGTGGCGGGAATGTATCCGATCAGGGTTATTCATTGGCCTCAAGTGCAGAAGAGAATTTCTGCGGATACTAATTCAGATGAGTTGCCTCAGCTTGGTTTGAACTATGTGGGCATCCCCTGCAAGGGAGAAGAAAAGCAAGAGATCGATGGTTTCGTCACCGGGACTTATGCGGGAACCGGCTTTATGCTCATGAAGCGTTCGGTCGCAGAGAGTATGGCGAAGGCTTATCCAGAGACTAAATATAAAGCTATGCAAACATACCCGTTGCCCAAACATCCAAGCCCCAATCAATACAATTTGTTCGATTGCATGATCGATCCAGATACCGGCACTTACTTAAGCGAGGATTTCACATTTTGTTACCGCTGGCGGAAAATGGGCGGAAAGATATGGCTCGATCAAAGGGGAGAGCTGGTGCATGTGGGAAGCTATGAATTCAGCGGCAATCCTATGACAAGGGTTGGGGCTTAATATACCGCAACGCAAAAAGTAAATTAAAACAAATAGAAATGCGCTGGTATTCATGTGATGGTTGCGTGCGCCGAGGGCGTATATACTTGTTTGCCTTTTGATTAAAATTGCTCTTTACTGATTCAAAGAATACTAATCATCCCTTCCGCCGTATAATCTTCTTCGCGATAGTTCCTAATTTTCAGTCGATGGTGCGCCATCTCGGTGCATATGGGGTAAAAAACATGATAACTCAGACAACAACAAAAGCCGTGCTCGACGAGGCCGGATTTAAGGCTCTTCTCGCCGCTCTGGCCAAAGACGGGTACCAGCTCATCGGTCCGCATGCGCGTGATGGCGCTGTCGTGTATGAACCGATCTCTTCTCCCGAGGATCTTCCCATCGGCAAGTCCGATGAGCAGGAGGGCGGAAAATATCGTTTGGTCGATGGAACCAGCGGCGCATATTTTGAGTATGTGGTCGGCCCTACAAGCTGGAAGAAGTATCTCTTTCCTCCGCGTCAAAAGGTTTTAGAGGCCAAGCGCGAGAAGGATGGCTTCAGTATTGTTGAGAGCACAGAGAAAGAACCTCCTTACGCGTTCATAGGCGTGCGCGCATGTGAGCTTGCCGCCATACAAATTCAGGACAAGGTTCTTAACAGCGGAGACAACGCGGACTCTGGTTATAGCGCTCGCCGCGCCAATGCGTTTATCGTGGCGGTCAATTGCTCGAGGGCTGCAAAGACTTGCTTCTGCGACTCTATGAAGACAGGGCCGAATGTGGGGGCGGGATACGATCTTGCTCTTACGGAATTGCTGGATAAAAAACGACATGAGTTTCTGGTCGAAGTCGGCAGCGCACGCGGCGAGGCCATTTTGAATAAACTGCCGAAGCGCGAATCCGTCGGCGAGGACATCAGGGCCGCCAAGGCTGTCGTCGAAAATGCGCGCAGCCATATGGGCCGAGCCATGATCCCGGGAGTTGCTTCCTTGTTGAAGCGCAATCTTGAGAGTCCGCGCTGGGCAGAAGTCGCAAAAAGGTGCCTCAGCTGCGGTAACTGCACGATGGCTTGCCCGACGTGCTTCTGCAACACGGTTGAAGATGTAACCGATTTAAGCGGCGACCATGCTGAGCGGTGGAGATTGTGGGATTCATGCTTCTCTGTCGATTTCAGCTATATCCATGGAGGAAGCATCCGCAAGGAAGGATTCTCCCGCTATCGCCAGTGGATGACTCATAAGTTGTCGAGCTGGCTAGATCAGTTTGGCACTTCCGGGTGCGTTGGTTGCGGACGTTGTATTACCTGGTGCCCCGTCGGCATCGATATTACAGAAGAGGCCGCTGAGATAAAGAAAACTGATAAAGGGGTCGGTTAAATGTGTGATTGCAAAAATGTAAAGGCAGCCGAAGCTGATCCGATGCGTCCGCGTCCGTTCCGCGTTACAGAGGTTGTTCAGAATTTATCCGACACCTTCACCATGGTGATAAAGCCTGTGGATGGCCAACCGGTTCAGTTTCTGCCCGGCCAGTCCAACATGCTTTATGTTTTTGGCGTTGGCGAGGTTCCTATCAGCATCAGCGGCAATCCTGCCGATAAATCCGCGATAGTGCACACAACAAGGTCTGTCGGAAAAGTGTCGGCGGCTATCGCCGCTCTAAAAGTCGGAGATACTGTCGGAGTTCGGGGGCCATTCGGCACGACTTGGCCCGTAAGCATGGCCGAGGGGAAAAGCCTCGCCATCATATCGGGAGGCGTTGGGCTGGCGCCTGTGCGTCCTACTATCTATAGCGCTATAAACGATCGTTCTAAATTCAAGAAAGTCACGATCCTTTATGGAGCTCGCACGCCGGAGGATATTCTGTTCGCCGCGGAAATCGAAAAATGGCGCGCTCGTGGAGATATGGACGTTCAGGTCACTGTCGATAAAGCTACCGGCAGTTGGAGCGGCAATGTCGGCTTGGTCACCAAGCTGATAGATGCGGCTGACCTTGACGCTGCGAACACGGTCGCCTTTGTTTGCGGCCCGGAAATAATGATGCACTTTTCCGCGAAGTCTCTGGTGGGAAGGGGCGTTCCTTTGAATCAGATATATCTGTCCATGGAACGCAATATGAAGTGCGGCGTCGGCCTTTGCGGTCACTGTCAGTGGGGGACGGACTTCGTTTGCCGCGATGGTCCGGTGTTCCGTTACGATCAGATCGTCGATGCCCTTAAAATTAAGGAGCTTTAAGCCATGACATCAGAAAACAAAAGGGCAAAGCCACGGGTTGCGGTATGGAAATTTTCCTCCTGTGACGGCTGCCAGTTGAGCCTTATCGATTGCGAGGATGAGCTTCTCGCTGTGGCGGGAGCCATTGAGATCGCCTACTTCCTTGAAGCGACGAGGGCGGTGATCGAGGGGCCTTACGATCTTTCTTTAGTTGAGGGTTCTATCACAACTCCTCATGACGTTGAGCGGATCAAGAAAATCCGCGATCAGTCGAAGATACTTATAACAATTGGCGCTTGCGCTACGGCGGGCGGAATTCAAGCCCTGCGCAATTTTGCCGATGTAAATGAGTATGCTCGCACAGTTTACCAGCATCCTGAATTTCTGGACGTGCTGAAGACTTCTACGGCAATTCAGGATCACGTTAAGGTCGATTTTGAGCTGCGCGGATGTCCGATCAATAAATTCCAGTTGCTGGAAGTAATCAACGCTCTGTTGAACGGACGGACTCCGAATGTTCCTCACTATAGCCAGTGTTTTGAATGTAAGCGTCGCGGAACTGTGTGCGTCATGGTTTCTCGCGGCATTCCATGTCTGGGGCCTGTCACTCATGCCGGTTGCGGCAATCTTTGCCCTGCGTACGATCGCGGTTGTTTTGGTTGCTTCGGTCCTATGGAGACGCCAAACACTGCCAGCATGACAGATCAATTGTCGAAGATGGGAATGGATAAAGATCGCATTTGCGATTTCTATCGCAACTTCAACGGCAACGCCGAGGCTTTCCGTACGGCCAGTGAAAATTGCAAGAAGAAGGAAATTTGACATGATGGGCGATACAAATCAGCCGTCCGGCACACGCACCATAAAAGTCGATGAACTGTCGAGGGTCGAGGGCGAGGGCGCTTTGACCGTTCGCGTCACCGACGGCGTGGTGAGCGAGATAAAATTCCGCATCTTCGAACCGCCTCGTTTTTTCGAAGCCTTCTTGCGCGATCGCATGTATCTGGAGGTTCCCGATATAACGGCTCGCATCTGTGGCATTTGCCCGATAGCCTATCTGATGGGGGCCGAGCATGCCATGGAAGAGATATTGGGAATAAGGATAACTCGCCCACTGCGCGACTTGCGTCGCCTTATGTACTGCGGTGAATGGATCGAGAGCCACGTTCTGCACGCTGCTATGCTGCATGCTCCGGATTTTCTTGGTTTGCAGGATTCTTTGCAGCTTGCGGCGGCGAACCCCGCTGTAGTGGAAAACGCATTGAAGCTAAAGAAAATCGGCAACGATATTCTTGAGATAATTGGCGGAGGACGCGCCATACATCCCATTAACACTCGCGTCGGCGGCTTTTATAAAATTCCAAGCAAAAAAGAAATCCACCATTTGATCGAGCCGTTAAAATGGGGGATCGAAGCTTCAGTGGCCATCACGCGGTTGTTTGGCACTTTCAATTTTCCGGATTACGAATATGACTATCATTGCGTTTCGCTCCGCCACCCGGACGAATACGCTATCATGGAAGGAAACATCGTAAGCAATCGCGGGATCGACATCCCAATAAACAAGTTTTTCGATTATTTCGAGGAAAGCCATATCGAGCATTCTACCGCTCTTCATGGTCATACAAGGGCCGACAAGAAACCATACCTTACCGGTCCTATCGCTCGGTATAACAACAACTTCAACCAGCTTACCAGTTTATCAAAGTCCGTAGCAAAGGAAGTCGGGCTGGGAGCTGTTTGCAACAATCCATACAAGAGCTTGCTGGTTCGCATGATCGAGACACTCTATGCGTGCGAGGAGGCATTGCGCTTGGTCGAGGCATACGAGGAGCCGGATAGGGCGTTTGTTGATGCTTCTCCAACGGCAGGAACAGGTTACGGTTGCACAGAAGCTCCCAGAGGCATATGCGTCCATCGCTATACCATTGACGGCAAGGGGCTGGTAAAGGCGGCGACTATCGTTCCTCCCACGGCGCAGAACCAGCCGCAGATTGAGCGCGATCTTTTGGGCGTTGTCGAGAAAAACCTGCATCTTAACGACGAGGATCTTAAGTGGCGTTGTGAGCAGACCATTCGCAATTATGATCCCTGTATATCCTGCTCTACGCATTTCCTTAATCTGACGGTGATTAGGGATTAATCATGGGGTTTCTCTTCCTTGGAGTCGGCAATCGCAATCGCGGTGACGATGCTGTCGGCCCCATGGTCGCGGAAGCTCTTGCCGATAACGAGGATATGCGCCGCCTAAGTGTGGAGGTTCTGGACCACAGCGGAGAGGGCGTATCGCTTATGGATCTTTGGCGCGATACCGATCTTACGGTGATAGTGGATGCCATGAAATCCGGGGCAAAGATTGGGACGCTCAGGCGGTTTGACGCCAATGCGGATAGGCTTATAGCGGGGACCTTCCGGTATTCCAGCCATCTGTTCGGCCTTTCAGAGGCGGTGGAAATGTCGCGAGCCATGAAAAGACTGCCAAAATCCCTGATTATATACGGCATCGAGGGCATAGAGTTTTCTTTTGGGGCGTCGCTGTCTCCAGAAGTTGAAGCGGCCATGCATGAGGTTAAAGATATGGTGCTCAAGGATTTTATAAATGCATGAAGTGTCGTTATGCGAAAGCATCGTGCGAATAGCGCAAGAGCAAGCTAAGCGCGACAATTTTGGCGTTGTGCGCAAAATCAAGATAGAGATCGGAGAAGTCTCCGGCGCAAGTGAAGAGTCGATGCGCTTTTGTTTTCCCATGGTAGCAAAAGACACGATAGCTCAAGATGCAGAACTGGAATTCATACAATCTCACGGCGTCGCGCTTAGGGTCGTTGAAATGGACGTGGCGTGATGGGCAGGAATATAGAGATAAAAGCGAAGATAGGCAGTATCGGCGCTCTTTTGCCTGCGGTTGAGAAAATCGCGGATAGCCAACCGCAGGAAATTTTTCAGGACGACACGTTTTTCTTTTGCTCAAGCGGGCGATTAAAGCTGCGGATGTTTTCTGAAGCTGAGGGCCAGTTGATTTCTTATAGTCGCCCGAATAAAAGCGGACCCAAGGAATGCATTTACACAATCTATGAAACTTCCTCGCCGCGTGCGCTGGGTGATGTATTGGCCTCGTCCTGCGGAATTTTGGGTAAAGTTGTAAAGCGCCGAACTCTTTATATGTGCGGCAATACCAGAATACACTTGGATAAAGTTGAAGGATTGGGAGACTTTCTCGAACTCGAGGTGGTTTTGTCGGACACCGAGACTGCTGAAAGCGGGATAAAGACCGCAAATGATATTCTGTCAAAGCTGGGCATATCGAACAATCAATTAATTGAAGGCGCGTATGTGGATCTTGCCTTGAAAGCGGAGGAATAAAATGTGCATTTCTTGCGGTTGCGGATTGGGGCTTGATGAGAACGATCATGAGCATCACCATCATCATCCTATCGGCGCGGTTCATGCTCCGGGAGAGGGGCATGAGCGGACTATAAAAATTGAGGAAGATATTCTTGCGGTGAATAACCGTTATGCGGCTGCCAATCGCCATGTCTTTTTAAAGCGCAACATATTGGCCTTGAATCTGGTGTCCAGTCCCGGGTCGGGGAAAACTACGCTTTTGTCGAAAACGGTTTCTGAAATTCGCTTTCCTGCATCTGTGATCGAAGGAGATCAAAGCACGGATATCGATGCGGAACGCCTAAGAAAAGCAGGAATTAAAACAGTGCAGATAAATACAGGTCGTGGATGCCATCTTGACGCGCACATGGTCGGTCATGCGCTTGATGATCTTGGCGCTCCTGATGACAGCGTGCTGTTCATTGAGAACGTGGGCAATCTGGTTTGTCCGGCTGCGTTCGATCTGGGGGAAGCTGCCAAGGTTGTGCTTTTGTCCGTGACCGAAGGCGATGACAAACCCCTGAAGTATCCCGATATGTTTCAAGCCGCTCGTTTGATGCTGATTACGAAAACCGATCTGTTGCCGTATGTGCCGTTCGATGTCGATCGCTGTATAGCAAATGCTCGCAAGATAAATCCTGCGATTGAGACGATCTCCTTATCTTCGTTGTCAGGCAAGGGCATGCCAGAGTGGATTAGCTGGTTGGAATCTGGCCATGATAAAAACAAACGATAATAATTCTTTGGTATCTGCCGTTATAAATCTCCCTCGCGAGATGGTCCCGGTTATGGGCGCAGGGGCGTTTTTGAAAAATACGCTTTGCATCATTAAGGGAAAGGAAGCATGGGTATCTCGCGATAACGGATCGCTGGACAATGTCGCGGCGGTTGAAAATTATGAGCGAACTGCTCATGAAATGATTTCTCTGGCGGGAGTTTCTCCTATTGCCATAGCTCATGATCTTCACCCGGACTTTGCCAGCACACATTTTGCTTTAAATAGCGGCATTAAGCCGTTGGAAATACAGCACCATCATGCTCACGTTGCCGCAGTTATGGCCGAGCATGGGATTGATGAACCTGTCCTTGGAGTGGCTCTGGATGGCTTTGGCCTGGGGCTAAATAACGAATCCTGGGGCGGAGAGCTTTTGCGAGTGGATCGGGATGGGTTTCAGCGTATCGGCCACCTGCGTTCTTTTTTGCAGCCGGGCGGAGACATAGCTGCGATTCAACCCTGGCGCATGGGAGCGGCTGCTCTGTGGGCTTTGGGGCGTGGCGACGATATAGCCGACCGTTACAAAGAGTTCCCCCAGGCTCGCCTTTTGAGAGCCATGCTGGACGGAAAAGTGAATTGCCCTTCGACGACCAGCGCAGGGCGTTTATTCGATGCCGCTTGCGGATTGTTGGGAGTAAAACCCGTGGCCTCATTCGAAGGCGAAGCTCCGATGGCGTTAGAGGCCATGGTGCGAGATATAAAGGTAATGCCGGACGGTTGGGATATAGATGATGACGGAATTTTAGATTTAATTCCGCTTTTGGATAAGATCGCGGATATGCCAGCGCAGGATGGCGCGGAATTATTCCATGGCACGTTCGCTGCGGCTTTGGCTGCATGGATAGAGGAAGCTGCCGCAAAGACAGGCATACGCAAAGTAGCGCTTGGGGGAGGGTGTTTCCTAAACAAAGTTTTGCGTGATAACCTTTGTCGGCAAATAATATCGTTGGGAATAACGCCTCTGTGTTCCAGGGAGTTGCCTCCGGGGGACTCTTCTGTCAGCCTGGGGCAGGCGTGGGCTGCTGCGCTTTTATTGGATAGGTAAAAGGAAAATAAAAAATGTGTCTTGCTATTCCGGCAATGATTACGAAAGTGATCGACGATGATATGGCCATAGCTGATGTCGGTGGAATTGGCAGAAAAATATCGCTGGCTCTGGTGGAAGGCGTAGCGGTAGGGGATTATGTGATCGTTCACGTTGGATATGCTTTGTCTCGGCTCGATCCGAAAGAGGCGGAAAAGACGCTGGCTCTGTTCGCGGAAATGAATGAAGCAGGAAGACGCGAAGCCGCCTCGAGGTTGCCGTGAAGTACATAGAGGAATTTCGAAATCGCTCTTTAGCTCAATCTTTGTCCTGCTCGATTAAGGCTGAGGCAGACAAGAACCGCGTTTATAGATTTATGGAATTCTGCGGGGGGCATACTCACGCTATCTTTCGGTTTGGAATACCGGATTTGCTTCCTGAAAATGTTAGGATGATCCACGGTCCGGGCTGTCCCGTGTGCGTTCTGCCTATTGCTCGGATAGATGCGGCTATACAGCTTGCGAAAATCCCTGGCGTGGTTTTATGCTCGTATGGCGATATGTTGCGCGTGCCGGGAAGCAATCGCATGAGCCTGCTTAAAGCCAGAGCAGCAGGAGCGGATGTGAGAATGATAACCGCTCCGTTCGATGCTATTCAGATGGCTGTGGAAAATCCCGATAAGCAGGTAATCTTTTTCGCAATAGGGTTTGAGACTACTACCCCTCCGACCGCGGTTGTTATTAAACAGGCGCAGAAGATGGGGCTTTCCAATTTTAGCGTGTTTTGCAATCACGTTCTTACTCCGTCCGCGTTTGGATGGTTGCTTGAATCCGGGAAGAACGACAGCGACGTTCCTCCTATCGACGGCTTTGTCGGTCCTGCGCATGTGAGCGCGGTCATAGGAACCGCTCCATATGAAATAGCAGCTAGTAAGTATGGCAAGCCGGTTGTTATTGCCGGGTTTGAACCGCTGGATGTCATGCAATCTATCTTGATGCTGATCCGTCAGGTTAATTCCGGGCGAGCAGAGGTGGAAAACGAATACACTCGGGCGGTGACCAGAGAAGGCAACGTGAAAGCGCAGAAAATAACGAATGAAGTCTTCGATCTGCGAGACACTTTCGAATGGCGAGGCTTGGGCTTCATTCCCAACAGCGCTTTACGTTTGCGCGAAGAGTACGCGCAATATGACGCCGAGCGCAGGTTTAAAATTGATCCGGTAAAAAGCAGGGAAAATCCGGCCTGCCAGTGTCCTGCCATTTTAAGAGGCGCGAAGACTCCCGCTCAATGTCCTTTGTTTGGCAAGGCGTGCACTCCTGAAAATCCAATCGGTTCGTGCATGGTGTCGTCAGAGGGTGGGTGCGCCGCATGGTACAGCTATGGAAGAAAAAGCGATGACGGATAAAAAATTCAGGCAAAAACTTGATTTACGTAACGGACGGGTTGACATGACTCATGGCAGCGGCGGACGCGCTATGGCTCAGTTGATAGACAGCGTTTTTGCGGCTTCTTTTGACAATCCCGCCTTGGCCGAAGGTAACGATCAGGCGCGGCTATCTCTCCCCAAGGGCTGCGTGGCGTTCAGCACTGACAGCTTCGTCGTGTCTCCTCTGTTCTTTCCTGGCGGAGATATTGGCAGTCTTGCGGTGCATGGAACTGTAAACGATGTATCTATGTCGGGAGCAGAGCCGTTGTGGTTGTCCGCGGGATTTATAATTGAGGAGGGATTTGAACTTTCTCAGCTTTTGCTGATAGCGCAATCCATGGCCGAGGCTGCGAGAAAATGCGGAGTTTCTGTCGTTACCGGCGACACCAAGGTGGTCGAAAGAGGCAAAGCTGACGGAGTTTTCATCAATACCTCCGGCATAGGCATAATACCGGATGGCATAGATATATCGGTCAAAAGGATAAAAGCCGGAGACGCCGTTCTTGTAAGCGGCCCTATTGGAGATCACGGCGTAGCTATAATGTCGAAGCGCGAGAGTCTGTCATTCGATACGGAAATAATTTCTGACAGCGCTCCGCTTAACGGACTTGTTGAGCGCATGATTGCGTCAAAAGTCGATATACACGCTATGCGCGATCCTACGAGGGGAGGGCTTGCGACTGCGCTTAATGAGATGGCCGATGCTGCCAATGTTGGGATTCGCCTCGAGGAAAAAGACATTCCCATTCGCCTGTCTGTAAAAAGCGCTAGCGAGGTTCTGGGGCTTGATCCTCTATATATCGCCAACGAGGGGCGGCTTATCGCTTTTTGCGCTGCTAAAGATGCTCAGAAGCTGCTGGAAGCCATGCGTTCGCATGAACATGGAGCTGAATCGTCTATCATAGGCAATGTGGTGGAGGATAAGCGCAATTTCGTCGAAATGCGCACGACTTTGGGAGGCCGCCGCATAGTCGATTGGCTCGCCGGGGAACAGTTGCCAAGAATTTGTTAGAGGTTTATGTTGCCAGCCATGCTTATTACAACAACAGAACAGCTTAAAGATTTCTGCTCTTCATTATCAAAAGCGGATTTTGTAACAGTAGATACCGAATTCATGCGGGAGCGCACATATTGGTCCAAGCTCTGCCTCGTGCAGATTGCCGGGCCGGATAAGTTCGCCGCGATAGATCCTTTGGCGGATGGGATAGATTTATCTCCATTATATGAATTGCTGGCTAATCAAGAGGTGCTGAAGGTATTTCACGCCGCTCGGCAGGATGTGGAGATTTTCGTCAACGCGACGGGGCGGGTTCCCGTTCCTATGTTCGACACCCAGGTCGCGGCGATGGTCTGCGGCTTTGGCGACGCTGCGAGTTATGAGACGCTGGCAGACAAACTGGCCGGAGCGCACATTGATAAGTCGAGCCGCTTTACGGATTGGGCGCGTCGTCCTTTGACCGATCGCCAGATAGAATACGCTTTGGCTGATGTCACCCACCTTCGGGTGGTTTATGACAAATTGCGTGCGCAACTGGAAAAATCCGGGCGGAGCGAATGGGTCAAGGAAGAAATGGCGATCCTGCTTAACCCCGGCACATATAATGTTGAGCCTATGGAAGCATGGCGCCGTTTGAGATTGCGCTCGGACAAACCGAGGACTCGCGCTGTGCTGCGGGAGATAGCTGCCTGGCGGGAGCTGGAGTCTCAGCGCCTCAACGTGCCACGTGGCCGCGTTATGAAGGACGAAGCTCTGCTTGAAATAGCGCAGCATTCTCCGTCCACTCTTGCGGATCTTGCGCGCACTCGCGGGCTTAATCACGGATTTGCGGAAAGCCGCGCCGGTGCGGAAATTATGGAAGCTATCGCTCGTGCCAGTGCTTTGCCAATTGCAGAGTGTCCGGCAGGGGAGCCTCGTAAAGCTCCTCATGGCAGTATCTCCGCTGTGCTTGATTTACTGAAAGTGCTTTTGAAACAGGTATGCGATGAGCATGGCGTGGCATCCAAATTGATTGCCAACACGGATGATCTTGAAACCATAGCTGCCGA
>JAQUWX010000110.1 GCA_028692635.1 Alphaproteobacteria bacterium | reverse complement strand
TGCCATCGGACTTCGCGTCTTTGCGAACCGAAATTCCCTGCGCAGAAAGCAGATCACGAATATCCTTGTCATTCTTGGTAACCGCAAGATTAGCAAGAGATTGGGCCAGATTCTGATTCAACTGCGTCAAATTGACCGCAGCATTTATCGAGTTCTGGCGAGCAGCGATTTCAGTTTGAAGCGTACGATTACCATTTATGAGAGCCGTATTAGTAACCAGCAATAGCAAAGCTATCACGCTGAAACCAACAGCCATCCAGTACATAATCTTCTCGGACATTGCATCCTCACGACCGGTTGTTAGAAAAAAGATTGAAAAACACAAGAGATCAGACCAAGCAAACAGCCCATCCGCCCCATCCCCAGACGACAGCAGGGGACTTCTTAGTTAACACCAGTCTTATTGATTCGCAATAAGTTGACAAAAACCTCCGATTTACCTTTAGTGAGGCATGCAAGCTCCTTGTGACCTCTAAAATCTATCGTATTTGCTAAACATGAAGATATCTATTTTTATAATTGCATTTCTGATTTTCGCAGGTCTTTCTATTCCGTGCGCAGCTCAACCTTTTGACACGTCCATAAAAACAGATAGAGATCTGAACGCTATATATGGGCTATGGCAAACCGCAGATCGCGATGGCGTGATAGAATTGCTCCCATGCAATAACCGTATATGCGGTAGTTTCTTCTGGGTGGAAGAAGATGGCGATGAAGACATTCCACGCGACAGCAAAAATCCAGACCCGGACAAACGAGATCATCCGCTCTGCGGCATGCAATTCATGGGGGGCTTTACACCAAACGGTCATGGGCAGTTTGAATCCGGTTGGATATACAGCCCCAACCACGGACAGACCTTTAGCGCCAGCATGAATCTTATTGACGAAAACACTCTGGTGCTTCGCGGATATTTTCTGATACCTCTGTTCGGAGAAAGTCAGACATGGACCAGAGCCACCAACGCTCAAAAATGCAGGGTCGAACCAGCTCCATCGGCTCAACCAATGAATTACAACAAATAAAAAACTACCCCTGCATTCTCTAGGGATTATAATTAAAATAAATAAACCATAAGATTTTATGTAATTTTCCAATCACCACACCTTGGTGTGGACCAAATACACAGGCCGTTAAGCACGCTCCAAATAAACTGAACCGTCGGCAGCGATAGATAACATGTCGAAAAGGGTCTGGTGAGAGATGCAATACGCCATACGTTCTTCATATGACGATATCTATATAGATATTTCAGGCGAGTTCACCTTTAACGATTCCGATGATTTCGGAAAGGTTCTGCGTGCGATGCGTCACGAGCGTGACGGATACATGAAAAGAAACATATTTATAAACTTCGAGCATCTGGAAAGAATAGACGCGTCAGCAATCAGCATGTTGATGATCGCAAATGATTCAGCAAAGCGACGCCACCAAATGCTTACCTTTCGGCACCCGAAAGGTCAGGTAAATCAACAACTTAGGATCGCAGCTCAATACAACAGCAGCATGATAATTTCCGTGCGATAAGAAGTACCGCACGGAAAAACCATATATCAAGCAGCGTTTTTGCGCGCATCCACGTCCGCAGCTTCTTCAATAGCAGCCTGAGCCGCAGCAAGACGAGCGATCGGCACGCGATAAGGAGAGCAGGAAACATAATCCAGCCCAACCCGATTGCAGAACTTGACCGAATTTGGATCTCCGCCATGTTCGCCGCAAATGCCAAGCTTTATATCGGGACGAGTCTTACGGCCACGCTCACAGGCTATCTGCACCAATTCTCCGACGCCGTCCTGATCCAATGTTGCGAACGGATCATGCTCCAGAATGTTCGCCTTATAATAATCAGGGAGGAAACTGGACGCATCGTCGCGACTTAGGCCAAACGTAGTCTGAGTTAGATCGTTGGTGCCAAAGCTAAAGAACTGAGCCGTAGAGGCTATCTCTCCGGCTCTAAGCGCTGCGCGTGGAAGCTCGATCATCGTTCCAACCAGATACTTAAACTTGACTTTAGTCGCCGTCATGATTTCTTCAGCGACGCGATCAACCATGGTTTTCAGAATATCGAATTCCTTCTTCACCGAAACGAGGGGGATCATAACCTCAGGCATAACGCTTGTGCCCTGCTTCTGGACCTCGGCTACAGCGGAGAATATCGCCCGAACCTGCATCTCATATATCTCAGGATACGAAACGCCAAGGCGGCAACCGCGATGTCCGAGCATAGGATTGGACTCGTGCAGCATCGATGAACGCCTTTCGACCTTTGCGACGTCAATCCCGGCAGCCTTCGCCACATCCTGCATCTCAGCAGGAGTTTTAGGCAGGAATTCATGCAAAGGAGGATCGAGCAAACGAATAGTGACAGGTAAACCTTCCATAATCTTGAATAGATCGACAAAATCCTGTTTCTGCATCGGCTCCAGTTTTGCCAGAGCGGCACGACGGCCTTTTTCATCGTCAGCGATTATCATCTCGCGCATGGCGATAATGCGAGTGCTGTCGAAGAACATATGCTCGGTACGGCAAAGGCCGATACCTTCCGCGCCGAACTTACGAGCAGCCTGAGCGTCTTTCGGAGTCTCGGCGTTAGCGCGCACCTTCAAGCGGCGCATACTGTCGGCCCATCCCATAACGGTGGCAAAATCTCCAGAAAGCTCCGGCTGAATGGTCGGCACTTCGCCAAGCATTAATTCTCCGGTCGAACCGTCTATAGTGATAATGTCTCCGGCCTTTATGACAATATCCTTAACCGTCATCTGCCTTTTGGCATAATCCATATGCAGCTCACCCGCACCGGCAACGCAAGCGCGCCCCATCCCGCGAGCAACCACTGCGGCATGACTGGTCATTCCGCCACGGCTGGTTACAATGCCCTTCGCAGCGTTCATGCCATGAATATCTTCGGG
>JAQUWX010000109.1 GCA_028692635.1 Alphaproteobacteria bacterium | reverse complement strand
GGATGTCCATGCCATGCACGTTTATATTGTGCTGCCATAAAAGCTTTATTTCATCCGAGCTTGCGATTACGCTTAAACGATCAGTCTCTTTAAGCGGAGCTGTCGGGAAAGATGCGTACATAGAGAATGGATCTGGCACTTGCGGCGGTATGGCTGGCCAGTTCGGCATAGGGTTTTTTGCCACAAACATTTTGCGCTCGTTGGCAAGCTCTTCCCATAAAGCCTCATAGGCCGGGATAATGTTCTTCCAGTCATAGTTAGGAAGACGTTGGCGAGCCGTTTGAGCCATGCTTCTGCGAAGGTCGGGATTTTTTACCAGCGTAGCTATGGCTTCCGCCGCCATATGATAATCCACAGCTACGGTAAGAGCTGTCTTGGCAAGATATCCGCCGTACATATCGCGTCCGCCAAGAAGCAGGGACGCAATATCTCCTCCCTGTCCGGCGGGAGGCTGCGTCGTGCGCACCAGAAATCCGTCTATGCCATGAGAAACGCAATCGCGGTATCCGTCCCAATCCGTAATGACTCGGGGCAGGTTAGCGGCAATAGCTTCAATAGGAGTAAGTCCGAAGCTTTCCTGTATGTTGTCGATCAATGACAGAAAGATATCTCCCGCAGCCCAAAGCCCGTCAGGAAAGCGCGGATCGTCGCTGAGAATAAATTGCACATCCGCTTTTTCGCAAAAAGATTTTGCAAGATCGCGAAATTGCGGTTCTGCGTCTTCGGGGACAAAGTATCCCACCATTATAAGATGTATTTTTGCTCCGGTGCTTTTTGCGGCTTCTTCGACTGCGCGGAACATCGATATGGGGTGCGCTTTTATGGCGTGGCTAAGGCGGCCCACCCACAGCACAACGATGTCGTCATCGCTTAATCCAAGAGTTTTGCGTTGTTCAACCCGTTTGTTCGGGGTGCAGATTCTGGCAAAGCGTTCAAGATCTATCCCAAGCGGAATAATGGGCAGTCTTACCGGGCAGCGAAATTTTGCGCCAAAGCGCCTATCAAGATATTCGCTGTATGTGTCCCAGAAATTTCTTATCGCAGATTTCACAGCATGCGATGGGCTTACGATAGCGTCTCCGGGATATGTTGGGGCCAGGCAGTACTGTTCCAGAACGTCTCCCACTTCCAGTCCCGCGATTGCGTGGGCAAGGCCGCAGAACGCAAAACCCTCATTGCGCAATAAAGCGCGTTGCCACAGCAAATGCCCCGGAACCGGGTCTGTGCGAAATACGGTGTTGAATTGGCTCAGGTTCTCCTGCGGAAAGCGTGAATCGTAAGCCTCAATTCTTTTCGGGTCCACTCCGATGAGAGTTGCCGCGTCCGTTATCTCATCAAGGCTTTCCTTGCGGTTGATGAGAAAAGCAAATTTTTCCTGCTTGCTGTGCTTAAAGAATGCCCGCATCCAGTTTGACACGGCGACTTGCAATCCAAAAATCTCTCGCAGCGAGGATTTGTCTTTTACGGAACTGTAAGATACGGCGATTTTCATATACTCTTCCTTCGTTCGTGAGATTATTGCCTGCGCGCATTAAGCACAAGAGTTACGTTTTCTTTCCTCGCCAAGCTCGTCCCATAAGGCTTCATAGGCGGGGATAATGTTCTTCCAGTTATAATTTGGCAGGCGCAGGCGGGCTTTTTCAGCCATTTGTTTTCCAAGATCAGGATTGTTTATCAAGGAGATCAGAGCGTCTGCGGCCATGTGGTGATCCACTGCCGTAGTAAGAGCGGTTTTCGAAAGAAAATCGGCGTGCATCTCTCGTCCTCCCAGAAGCATGGAGGAAATATAAGCCCCTTGTCCCGATGGAGGCTGCGTTGTGCGGACAAGGAAGCCGTCTGTGCCGTGAGTGACGCAATCGCGGTAACCGTCCCAGTCGGAAATTACGCGAGGCAGGTTCGCTGCGATGGCTTCGATAGGGGTAAGTCCGAAGCTTTCCTGTATATTGTCGATCAATGATAGGAAAATGTCTCCCGCAGCCCAAAGTCCGTCAGGGAAGCGCTCATCATCGCTTGAGATAAAGTGCACTTCGGCTGTTTTGCAGAAGTCTCTGGCAAGGTTTTTAAATTTTGCTTCCGCATCTTCAGGCGCAAAATATCCCATCATAACGAGATGGACTTTTGCTCCGGTGCGCTTGGCTGCCTCTTCTGCGGCGCGGAACATGGCAAGAGGGTGAGCTTTTATTATATGGCTAAGCCGTCCTACCCACAAAATCATCTTGTCGTTATCGTCCAGCCCCAGATTTTTCCGTTGTTGAGCCCTTTTCTCAGGCGTGCATATTTTATCGAAGCGCTCAAGATTTATCCCCAAAGGAATTATTGGCAGACGTACCGGGCAGCGGAATTTTACTCCGAAACGCTGGTTTATATAATCTCCGTATGTGTCGAAGAAACTCTGAAGCGCAAATTTGATCGCGTGAGAGGGGCAGACAATGGCATCTCCGCGTTCCGTCGGTTCAAGGCAGTATTTTTCAAGTATCTTCCCGCCGTCTATTCCCGCCATCGCGTGAGCTAGACCGCAGAAAGCGAACCCGTCGTTTTTAAGCGCCGATCTATGCCACAGCAAATTGCCCGGCATAGGATCTATGCGAAACACAGCGCTGAATTTTCCAAGATTTTCAGCAAAATCGTCGGGGTAATATACTTCCAGCCTGTCCGTGTCTATTCCGACCTGACGTGCGTTATCGACAATCTCGTCAAAGCTTTCTTTGCGGAGAACGAGAAACGGGAATTTTTCCTGGGCGCTATATTTAAGATAAGACTTAAGCCAATCAAGAATGGCGACCTGTATGCCGAACACATTGCGTCGGGAGGATTTGACAAAACTGTATGAGACGGCGACGGTCATGGTATCTTTATAGTCGGAAAAATGATAAATCGTGAAGCGACCATTTTAGGAGCATGACTTAGAATATGGAATGGTTA
>JAQUWX010000002.1:53544-59373 GCA_028692635.1 Alphaproteobacteria bacterium | reverse complement strand
GCGCATTCTCGACTTCATGACGGAAGTCGAAAAAGAGCTTTGGAAGTTGGGCATTCCCGCAAAGACGCGCCATAACGAAGTCGCTCCCGCCCAATTTGAGCTGGCGCCGGTATTCGAAGACGTCAATCTTGCCTGCGATCATAATATGCTTACCATGGAGACTCTGCGTCAGGTGGCCGATCGTAGAGGGCTTGTTTGTTTGCTGCATGAAAAACCGTTCGCAGGCGTCAATGGCTCCGGCAAGCACAACAACTGGTCGATCAATTATGGCGATCTAAATCTTTTGGAACCTGGTCATGATCCACACCAAAATGCGATCTTCCTGACAGTCCTATGCGGGATTATAGAGGCGATTGATAAACACGCTAATCTGTTGCGTTCCTCGGTGGCTGGGGCCGGAAACGATCA
The DNA here is from genome assembly GCA_028692635.1 of Alphaproteobacteria bacterium. Taxonomy (GTDB): domain Bacteria; phylum Pseudomonadota; class Alphaproteobacteria; order UBA9219; family UBA9219; genus JAQUWX01. The sequence goes on along the minus strand of JAQUWX010000002.1, from coordinate 58,965 downwards.
TCGTCTCGGCGCGAACGAAGCTCCTCCGGCGGTCATTTCCATGTATCTTGGAGATCAATTGGCAGACGTTATCGAGCAGCTCGAGAAAGGTCAGCCAAAATCCAGCAAACGCTCTGGAGCTATGCGTATTGGCGTCGATGCTCTTCCGCCGCTTCCTCGCGATGCGACGGACCGCAATCGCACAAGTCCATTTGCTTTCACTGGAAACAAGTTTGAGTTTCGTGCTCCCGGTTCAAGCCAGTCCTGTTCCGGCCCAAATATTATTTTAAACACTATCGTTGCCGAGGCGTTCGATCGTATTTCCGACGAACTGGAAAAACTTTCAAAAGCCGACTTTAACAATGGCTTGCAAGCTACTTTGCAAAAAATTATCAAAACGCATAAACGCATCATCTTTAACGGCGACGGCTACACCGAAGAATGGCTTAAAGAGGCGGAAAGGCGCGGGCTTCCGAATGCAAAAACGACTATGGAGTCTCTGAAGGCTTTAATCGCGCCTAAAAGCATCGCGCTTTTTGAAAAGTATAAAGTGTTTACTGCGCGTGAGCTTGAGTCCCGCTATGAAGTCTTTGAAGAGGATTTTCACAGCAGAATTCATATAGAAGGTGAAATCGCGCTTGAGCTTGCGACAAGCATGATAGAGCCGGAGGTATCAAAAGAATTTGGCAATCTGGCAAAGAATATTGCTGCGGCAAAGGAGGCTGGCTTAACTAAAGGCCTTCCTGCTCTTACCGCAAGGGCAAAAATATTGGGGGCTGAACTTGATAAACTGCATAAAAAATGCGCGGCTTTGAAGGTTGCTCTGAAGGGCGTTCATGAGGAGATAATCGAAGCTATGGAAGATTTGCGAACCACAGTGGATGCGCTTGAGCAAATGATCCCCGATGAATGTTGGCCGCTTCCAAAATATCGGGAAATGCTTTTTGTGTACTAACTCCCTGCTTTCCCGGCTCAGCGAACTTGACATGCTATTCTGTGTTTGATAAATCGGTTTTGCCTTCATTTTGTGGGCGCAGCCATCTTTTCGAGGTTTTATGTTGGAGATTGTAATAATCCGATAACCCAACCCTTGTTGCTTGGGTTTTGGTTATTGACCTGTACGAATATTCGGCAGGCATCGTCGATGCTTGTTCGTTTTGTGCGATTGATTATTGCATCAGGATATCCAACATGAATGTCTCTAAACTTGAACAGAGGACTCTTCATGTCCTCGCCCAAGGTGGCCGTATTGTGCACTACCGCAACAAATTAGGCCGCATTGAAGCTGTCGAATGTTACACCCGTGACGGGTATGTGCTTTCCGATTGTACCCTCGCTGTTTTTATCAAGCTTAAGAACAAACGGCTAATTTCGTCGAAAGATAGTCAGCCATATCGAATTAATATGGCTGGCCTCAAGGCCGTGCGTTCGCAGCCGGATAATCGCTAATTCGTTGGCGCTGGCAGGAATGAGTTGCCTGTGTAACTCGTTTTTGTCAGCGCTGCCGATTTTCAATTGTGACCGTAGTGTGTCTTTTTATTAATACCCGATTGAAATTGCCTAGGTTTTTATTCTTACATGATGAATTAACTAAGATTCATGCTTGTTGATACTAAAAAACTACGATATTTGCTAATAGGAGAATAAGTAAAAATTATTTGTAATTTATTAGAAAAATATGTGGTCGCATTTATTAATGTAACAAAACATTATGGTGAGACTTGTGACGGGCGATTATCGCGATCTTGTTTTATCGGTTCAGAACAGAGAGATTTCTGCCGCATGGCTTAAATCGCTTCTGGATATGGGGCTTGATTTTAAGCTGTCCGATGTTGTTTCCGCCTCCCGAATGAATGAAAAGAACAAAGAAAAATTCTTTGGGAGCCTAAACGAAGAAAGTTTAAGTTTAGAAGATGTTTTGCAGGAATTCTCTCGCGAGGTTCTGCCATATTGCACAAATTTTTCCAGTCCTAATTTCTTGGGATTCCCCGATGCTGGAAATTCTGTCGCGGCGATGGGCGGCGCCATTCTTACTGATTTGCTCCAGCAAAACCTTATAAATCAGAGCTTCTGCGCGCCAAGCGGAACTTTTGTGGAAATCGCTGTTTTGCGCTGGCTGCGGGAAGCTGTCGGTTATCAAAACCGCGAAAAAACGGAAAGCGTTTGGGATGTCGGCGGAATTATAACGTCCGGGGGCACTTTAAGTAATGTCGTTGCGATGCTTTTAGCACGCGAAAATATGGTTCCCGACACTATGTCCAAAGGGGTGACGCGTCCGGAAAAGATGCTGGTGGTGGTTCCGGCGGGCATTGGGCATTACAGCGTCAAAAGCGCTCAGATGTGGATCGGTTGCGGTTCTCACCTTTTAGAGATTGATACTGTCGGTTTTCGTTATGATCTAAAAAAACTCGAGAGCGGGATAAAGGAAAATGCCAGCAACATTATGTGCGTCGTTGCTTACGCTGGCGACAGTCGAACCCAGACCATAGATAATTTGCAAGCGGTACATGACATTGTCAGGCAACAGGCTCCTAATGCATGGCTTCATGCGGATGCCTGTCATGGTTTCACATGCGGGTTCTCCGAAAAGTTGAGGCGCAAAATAAAGGGCATAGAGCTATTTGACAGCGTATCCATGGATCCACATAAGGTAATGGCTACGCCATATACTTTAAGCGCTTTGCTTGTGCGCGAGCCGGAGAAAATGCGGTCCGTGGCGTCTCTTTCGGATTTGATTATGCAGGAGCAATTTGCTTTTGGTCAGGCTACTCCATTTTTAGGAAGCAAGCCTTGGTCATCGCTAAAGCTCTGGTTCATGATGAAGCATTTTGGCAAAGATAATCTTGCGCGTCTCGTCGAACATCGGCATGAGCTTGCGATAAGTTTTTCAGAAAAAATTAAGAAAACAGGGCAATTTATTCAAATAAATGAAGTGGATTTAAACTCTGTAGCTTTTCTGTATGCGCCAAATAAAAAGCTGGTTGAAAGCAAGAACATCGATGCGCTAAATAAAATCAGCGTGGCTCTGCATGATTTTATTCTTTCTGACGGACAATGGCATGTGCATCAATTTTCGATCCCAGACGATGGCGTTTTTGAAAAGGGAGCCACCATCAGGCCATTGCGACTTATGCCTGGCAATCTTCTGACTCAAGACCATCATCTTGATAAATTTGTCGATTACCTACTTTTTAACGGCGCAAGAATAGCTCGCGAAATGGGGGAGGCGATCGAAGACAGCCCTCTTTTGCAAAAACTTCCGGCGTCTGGGCCATAACTTACTACTGGGTGATTTCATGAAACCTACTAAATTGCAGCAAGTTTTATTGGAAATAGAGGCTTTCAGGGTCAAGCAGAAAAGTACTGGTTTTTGCCTGATTTATGGCTCTCAAGCGACCTCTACCAATACTGAGGCATCTGATATTGACATTATGTTTATCAATAAGCGCAAGCCGCCCAGCATAAAAGCGTACGCAAATTTCATTACGAAACTGCATAATAATTTTGGGTGCAAAATCGACAACGAAGTCCCTTACGATAACAAGATTGTCATTTCTTATGAGGAGGCTAAAAAAGCGGCAAATTTAACATCGTTCATTTTTGCGGGAAAAGAGCTTATCATTCCACCGATTAAAAAAGAGTCCATCTTTTTAGGGTCAAAACATATTAAATATCGCCTGGTTTTTAATGCTCTTACCGGTCCTCACATATTTGTGGGTGGGGATGTTGATGACTATAAAAAAATCATGAACACAGCTGTCCATTCGTTAGCAATTTTGGCGATGGCGATAAATGGTAAGAATACTTTTGTCGTTCCAGATCTTATCGATGCTCTTAAACGCGGAGAATCTGGCGCAGAGGGAGAGGACTATCTCGGTTATAAAGACTCTCAGCTGGTTAATAATGCAATGTGGTCAAATTTAAACATGGGATTAAATCAACTGTGCAAAACACATAAGATAGAGCTGGTATCGCCAGGAAAATACGCAATAACCAAAAATTCCACCCCAGAAAAATTGGCTGTAGGAATGTGGCGCCATCGCAATATGTTATCGTCTTTTCTGCAATATTGTTGATCGTATTATGCCATCAAAACACCTGATAACAAGCGCTTTTCCGTATATTAACGGCATTAAGCATCTCGGCAATCTTGTGGGATCCATGTTGCCAGCAGATGTTTATGCCAGATTTCTGCGTCAGAGTGGCGAAGATGTATTGTTTATTTGCGCAACGGACGATCATGGGACTCCCGCAGAGCTTGGAGCTATAGAGGAACATATGCCTGTCGCAGATTACTGCGATAAACAACATGCCTTGCAAGCTTCAATTTATGAGAGATTTGCCCTGTCGTTTGATTTTTTTGGCAGGACGTCGTCTCCAGAAAACGCGGCTTTAACGCGCCATTTTTGTGAAAGCTTGGAAGAGCAGGGGCTGATAGAGCGCAGAACCATTAAACAAATTTATTCTATCGAGGATCAACGTTTTCTGCCGGATAGATATATTGTGGGCACTTGTCCGCACTGCAATAATGATGGCGCACGTGGCGATCAATGCGAAAGCTGCTCGGCAATGCTTGATCCTGAAGAATTGATTGATCCAAGATCGGCTATTTCGGGAAGCTCCAATCTTGAAGTGAGAGAGACAGATCACCTGTTTCTTCGGCAATCGGCGCAGATAGAAGAATTGGAAGAATGGCTGAAAACTAGAGATAATTGGTCGCCTCTGGTTAATTCAATCGCGCAGAAATGGCTCCGTGAAGGATTGCGCGATCGCTGTATAACTAGAGATCTTGATTGGGGAATTAAGGTCAATAAAGAGGGACTGGAAGACAAGGTCTTTTATGTCTGGTTTGACGCTCCTATTGGTTATATCAGCGCGACCCAGCAGTGGGCTAACCAATCGCCTAATGAGCGTAATTGGCGCGAGTGGTGGTGCGATGATAAGAACGTCAGCTATGTACAGTTTATGGCTAAGGATAACATCCCTTTTCATACAATCAGTTTTCCGTGCACTTTGCTTGGCTCCAATGAACCGTGGAAGACTGTTGATAATTTGAAAGGCTTTAATTGGCTTACCTATGATGGGGGCAAATTTTCAACAAGTCAAAAACGAGGGGTTTTCCTTGATCAAGCGCTCGAAGAGTTTCCTGCGGATTATTTTAGATATTGGTTGTTAGCGAATGCTCCTGAAAGTTCAGATTCTGATTTTTCGTGGAAATCTTTCGCTCAAGTTGTAAATAAAGACTTGGCCGATGTTTTGGGAAACTTTGTCGTTCGCACAATAAAATTTGTTGAAAACAAATATGAGGGGGTGGTTCCGCCCGCTGAAAATATCGGAGAACCCGAGAAGCAATTGATAGCGGATTTAAATGCTGAAATAGGAAATTATTCAAAAAATCTTCAGGCTATGGAATATCGCAAGGCAATGAGAAGTCTTCGTACT
>JAQUWX010000002.1:0-53444 GCA_028692635.1 Alphaproteobacteria bacterium | reverse complement strand
TCCGCCCGCTGAAAATATCGGAGAACCCGAGAAGCAATTGATAGCGGATTTAAATGCTGAAATAGGAAATTATTCAAAAAATCTTCAGGCTATGGAATATCGCAAGGCAATGAGAAGTCTTCGTACTATATGGTCTATTGGAAATGGCTATTTTGATGCAACCGCTCCTTGGAAATTGATAAAAGAAGATATAAAACGCGCTGCTGTTGTAATGAACACTTCGGTTAATTTGGCCAGGCTTTTTGCAACGCTTTCTAAACCAGTTATTCCGCAATCGGCTGAAAGAATTGGGGAACTATTCGCGTCAGGCGATTTTGATTGGACCTGGCCAAAGCGGCTTGATGAGGCAACATTTTATAAAATCCAAGGCGGGGAAAAACTCAACCAAACCCCAATTTTATTTACAAAGATATCTCCTGAAGAAGTGATGGTTTTGGAAAAGAAATACTCTGGGGTTAAAAACAGACAAAAAATGATAACTCCACAGAATAACGGGCCTAATTGAGCAAGAAAAAACTACGAGTAGACTATTGCTTGGTAAAAAGACCATTGTTTATAATAATATGAACTACAATGCTCCCCATGTAACCTATTAAGATTGCCCAAGCCCATTTTAGATGCGCCATGAAGGTATATATCCCTCTACCAATTCCCATAAGAGCGACGCCTGCTGCAGAGCCAATCGACAAAAGGGATCCTCCAACACCTGCCGTTAGCGTTATTAGAAGCCATTGACCCAAGTCCATTTGAGGATTCATAGTCAGGACGGCAAAGGTCAAGGGGATGTTATCAACAATAGCAGATAAAAGCCCGATAAGGATGTTTGCGGTTGTGCTTCCTAGATCCGTGTAGAGAAATTTCGATAGACCCTCAAGATATCCAATTGCACCAACGCCTCCTACACAAAGCATGATTCCGTAGAAGAATAAGAGAGTATCCCACTCAACTTTCTCCAAAACTCCAAAAATATCAAAAGGCTTCCGAATTGGCCAATGCTCGCCATCATTCGTTCCAGACACGTCTAATGTTGGGGATTTTTTGAGCATACGCGTTTCGGCGCTGTTGAGAAAGTAACCATAAATATTCAATGCACCCAATCCCATCATCATGCCGAGAAACGGGGGAAGATTCATATAATGATCTAAAAAAACAGTTGTTGCTATCGTTGAAAGAAACAACCCAACAACCACATAGCCACCCTTATGAACAGGTGCGATAATGTTTGTTACATCGGATTGTTTCTTGGGCAATGTGAAGGCTATAATTGTCGCGGGGATAAGCCAATTTACTAATGCCGGTACAAAAAGCGCAAAGAATTGTCCAAAATCCACAACACCTTTTTGCCAGATCATCAAGGTTGTTATGTCCCCAAAAGGAGAAAAAGCTCCGCCTGCATTAGCGGCCACCACTACGTTTACCAAAGCTCCAGCTGCAACTTTCTTGTTCTTCCCAAGAGTCGACAATACAACCGTTCCCATAACAAGTGCCGTTGTAAGATTATCGGCTATCGGAGAAAGAAAAAACGAAACAATGCCAGTTATCCAATATATGCCTCGAACAGAAAGTTGAGACGCCATTAGCCTAGTGCGAAGAGATTCAAAAACATTGCGTTCAACCATAGTGTTAACAAAACTCATAGCGGATAGGAGAAATAGAAATAATTCGGCATATTCTAAGAGAACGTCCCTAAGTCTTTCTGCGACTTCATGCGATTGCCCGTTCTGTTGATAAGCAAGGGCGACAAGAATCCAAATCAATCCAGCAGCAGCCATGACTGGTTTTGATTTTCGTAAATGAATTTTTTCCTCAAGGAAAACAAGCGTATAAGCACATGCAAATACGATCAAAATGGTAGGGCCAATCCATGACGCTGTTTGAAGCATATCACCCCTGCAATCATCTTATAATTAAGAAGGCATTCAACGAGTATAAGATAGACGTTTGGCTAATGGCGAGCAACAGGAATAGAAATAAAATCTATCTTTGGGCAATTGTGCGCAGAAAGAGCCTTGCTTCTGCTGGAGATGAAAAGCCAATTTTGCGGTTGGCGTAGGCCGGCCCAACAGGAATAAGCGTTCCGTCAAATTGAAGAATGATTTTTAAAGATAAGTCGCTTTCTGCATCATTCCCGATATAGACGGGCTTTAGCCCATAAAACTTGCCGCCGCGGCTAATCAATCTAGCTAAAATATCACCCTTGGTTATATCGTTTGGCCTTACCTCAAGACACGTACCATAATGTGCAAGATAATAGTTGCTTGCTTGATTCTTTAACAGATCGTTGATGTCCTTTTTAAGGAGAGTTAGGCCTGGATCTGGTAAATGAACTGCAAAAGTGAAGTATTTGTCTTCAATTAAACAATTAGGATAACGCTGAACAATCTTTTCAATCTCTGAATGTAATCCTTCGGGAATTTCATTATGCGCTGCGATCGGAATATCCTTCGGATTCAATCGTTCCTCACACCCATGGCAACCAATAATAGGACACAGAAATGGACTAAAAAACCTATCAATTTGGTCAACACTACGTCCTGTAACAAGTGCAAAGTGTATTTTTGTGTTCTGGGACAATTCCCTAATAGTCGTTCTAAGATCTTCGGGTATGTCAAAACATGTAGGATCCGGTTGAGGCTCGATGAGTGTGTCATCAAAGTCCAAAAAGAATATGGAATTAGGAGGAAATGTTATAGACATCATTTTTGAGATATTATCCTATGATAGACGGTTAGATGAGAAAGGGCCATCCTTTCAGACGAAAATCTTTCTTCAAAATTCTTTCGGACAATCCGGCGATCCAATTTATTAAGCTGTGATAAAGCATGCAAGGCGGCTTCTTTGTTTGCAACAACAAAACCGCTTTGTCCATCTCTTACAATTTCCGCCACAGCGCCTCTATTGAATCCAATCACAGGCGTACCACAGGCCATGGCTTCAATCATTACCAAACCAAAAGGTTCATCCCAACTAATAGGAAATAAAAGCGCTTTAGCTCCGGCCAATAAATCCTGTTTCTCCGCATTATTGATTTCTCCGAGATATTCAATGCCGTTTTTGCCAAGTTCTGGCTCTATCTTGGACTCGAAATACTCCCTATGATCGGGGTATATCTTCGCACCTATACGCAATGGAAGACCGGATGCTTTTGCAATGTCTATCGCTATATGAGGACCTTTTTCCGGAACAAAACTGCCTAGAAAGGCCAAATACTTTCCTTCATTGTAGCAGGGAAAATAGAGATTCTTAGGTTTTCCATTTAACGCCGTTCCCATCCAGTTAAATTCCGGAGCAAAGGATCGCTGGGTTTCAGAGATGGCTATGTATGGATGTCTATGGCAGTAGTCCTTGTGAAAAGAATCCTCTAACGGATGTATATGCAATGTCGTGACGTAAGGTACGCGTAGTAAGTTTTCAATCAAGTATTGAATATGATTGCAATGAAAATTGATAATATCAAAACGATCCTGCTCTTTTAAGATATCCAGCATTTGACGCGAGTGATCCCTGACTGGAACAAAATAAGACGGATTTAATCCCATTGCTTTGGGAATGCTGGCGTGAATGGTTCCTGCAGTTTTCGAGTCTCCTGAACAAAAAACCGTTACATCGTGTCCCATCGTCGATAGCTCTTGTGCCAAGTAGTGGACGTCGCGTTCTATCCCTCCATACCCATTAGGAGGTACCGCTACATATAGAGGGGCGACAAGGGCTATCTTCATTTTTTTTAGCATTATTAATCTCTATCATAATTCTAAAGCACTGTCTCTATCGGTCTGGTCTGGATTTACTACAAGTGCTGTGAGTTGTTGCTTTTTGTGCAAGATCGCTGCGTCTGCAAGAATTTTTCCTGCCCAGCGAAATACATTGTTGTGTTTTAAGTGCTCACGCATAGAATGCATGTGTTCTTTTTGAATGTTTTCCGGAACGTTAAGTGCTGTAAGAAAAGCTGTTACAAAGTCTCTTTCATCGTGCGGATTGACGGGGATGCTGTGAGGTAGTTCCTTCACGGCTCCAGCAAATCGACTTATTATGACCACGCCTAATTCATCATCCCTAGCTGCAATGAACTCTTTTGCAACAAGGTTCATCCCATCGTGTAGAGAGGATACTACACAAATATCGGTTGCGCGATACAGGCGATATATATCTTCTTTCGAATGGTTCTCCATGCGGAGATAGACAGGCGTCCAATCTTTTGTCGCAAATTCTTGGTTTATTTCTGTGCATATGCGTTGAACATCATGCGCCGTTTGCGTGTAGACACCAAGGTCTTTGCGAGGAGAAAGGGCTGCAATTTGAATAAAATTAACTTTCCCATGCAACTCTTTCTTTTCCCTCAAAAGGGTATGAAATGCTGACAGCCTTTCCGGAATCCCCTTTACAAAATCCATGCGTTCAACGCCTAGAAATACTTTGTTCTGAAGTGGAATGCCAAGTTCTTCTCTTAGGTTTTTGCGACAAATATCTGTAGGCTCAATTTGCGAAAGCCTTTCTAGGGGCCACTCTATTGATACAGGATATGCTCGAATAAGACAGTGGTGACCAAAACGTTCCACCGAATCCATTTCCATATCAACGCGAGCTTCAAGATTTGCTCGAACTACATCAAAAAAGTTATTGCACATATATGCTGTTTGCATTCCAATAATATCGCTGGCTAAAATTCCGTCCAAGAAATCCTTCCCCCATGGTAAAATACTAAATATCTCGCTGTTGGGCCAAGGAATGTGCCAGTAGGTAACAACAATGGCCTTCGGCAACTTCTCTTTCACCATTCTGGGAACAAGCGCAAGTTGATAATCTTGAACAAGAACAATCGGTGATTCAGTTTGCGCCTCCTCAATTATAGCATCGGCATACATTTGGTTTGTTTTTATATAAACCAGCCAATCCCTTTCGCAGAAATGTGGCTTTATATAACCCATGCTGCAACAAAGCGGGTATATCCCGCCGGAACAAATGCCATGATAAAAGCTTTCGTAATCGCTGCTCGACTGACGAATCCTTTTTAAGAAATAATGCTTGCCAAATTCTTCAATCTTAACGCGATCAAGCTTTCCATCAGATTGTCCAATGCCAATCGCTATCCATGTGCCGGAGCATGCCTTAACCACAGGTTCCATGGCCGTGACTAGACCGTTAACATTCCTTTTTTCTGTGATGGATCCTTTGTCATCACGGCAATGGGTAATTGGTTCTCTGAAGGATGCTACGAGAACTTGCGTTGATGGAAAACTTTCTTGAATAAGACTCTGCAAATTTTTGTCAGTCCAGACAGCATCCTCCTGTCTTTGCCTTAAATATTCTTTTTCTAGTCCTCGCAGCTCTTTTTGTATGTCTCGTATCAAAGGAATTATATCCCTCGATATGCCTTTCGGAGAAACGCCTCTTTGCAGATAATCCCTTATTGCTCTGGTCCATCCGGAAAGAGTGATGCGCGCAACAAGGACCGTAATAAGCGTTACAACGCCACAGACAACAAATAAGAAAATTGCTGCATACTGCGTTGTTGTTTCTTCTCGACGATCAATGAAAGAAAGATCGTGCGCTATAACAATCTTGTGACCATCTTCTCCAGCGCCTAAGATAAGGGGAAAATTCGCAATCAAAACGCTGCCGCCCTTTAAATAAAGAGGATCGAATGCCTCTTTCTCTTTAATCAGATTTTGGTCGCAACTGTAATCCTCGGGAAATGCTTTGCTCTTGTAAATTGGCGTTTTTTCTGAGCCGCAATAGGCCAATCCGATAACGCGTTTATCTTCCGCTACTCTGGAAAACAGACTTTGAATCCGCGAACTGTTCTTTAGTTGTAGAGCTTCCCTGACATTGTCTTCAATCGAAGAAAAGATCAGTTGTGAGCGCATGCGAACGTCTGCAATAAACCACTCTGTGGTTATCTTTTCCGCAAACGGGATCAGCGCAAATGCTGTCAATATAATTGTGGCGATGAGGGGTAGTCCAAATCGAACAAGAAGTTTCACCTCGACGAGTCCTCCATTAGATATGTTTTCTACTTTTAATATCTTTTTATCTTCAAGCCAACTCAATTGATTTGCCATATAAATTCTACTCGTTCTTATAACGCATTGTGGTCATAAAAATAGGGCGGCAGAAATTCTGCAGCTCCTTATTGTATGGATTTGCAATCAAGTTTGTCGATTGCTTGCAATTTTTTATGGATGTGGTCCTGACAAAACTATCTAGTGATTGCAACTGTTTACGGTTGTCTTCAGTTTATCGGCAAAATGAGCTGCGACTAAGTCTTCTGGTGCTTCAATCGGTGCGCCGGTTATGATTTTAATCTTTCTTTGCTCAAATAGTTCCAGCGCACGTGGTCCCATGCCTCCACAGATTGCCAGACTGACGTCGTGTTCAGATAGGTGCGGAAGAAGGCTGCTGACCAAAACGACGCCAAGCAGCCCGTAGTTGTCGTGGAAGTAATAGTTCTTCCATTGGCGCTGCGACAATTTCCGAGATAGCCGTTATTGCGGTTTGTGGCGCTGGTTGCGCGTTTCTTTCCTTGGCGACGATGGTGCCAACGCCGGCAACAATAAAAAGGATAAGGAAAGTGGTGGCAATCTTCTTGATATTTATGAACAGGTTTCTTGGGATAAGTGTTTTTTAGCTTCATCGGTCACGGTCATTACGGCTTCATCCGTTACAGGCGTTTTGCCTTTTGTAAAGCCAAGAGCCGTGATTTCGATATGTTTGAAGTTCTTGAAGCCCGCTTGCTCTAAGCAATTTTTGGCGCAATGCAAAGGGCACCCGTCAATCGCAAGAACGGCTTCAGCGGTTTCGGTTGATTTCATGATGCCGCTGACGCGCCCACCAATGCCCGCAAGGCAAAACATCTTGCCTTTGTCATCACGGGTTAATTGACGAGCCGCACGATCAGACAACTCACCTACATCGGCAGCGCCGGAGCAGGAGAAGATCAAGGTTGGCGCAGCCGAACAGCTGCATGCGCATTTTGTTGTTTCGTCGTTCATTTATTTCGCCTCGCTAGAAAGAAGTTTTTTCATTTCTTCAGCAGCAGGGATCTTGCCGACAATCTTTACCTCGCCACCAACGACGAGCGCAGGGGTCATCATGACACCAAATGACATGATTTTCTCAATGTCTGTAACCTTTTCAATTTCATAAGCAACGCCAAGGTCTTTGGCGGCATGTTCGGTTGCTTCGGTTAACGCCTTGCATTTGGGGCACCCTGTGCCGAGGATTTGGATTTTCATGAGTATTACTTTCATTTCTGTTGTTTATTGGGGCTGCACAGGCAGCACCCTGATAACGACGGCTCAATCTGAAACGTCGCGTGGTGGATGTTAAAATGCTCCCCCAGTTCTTCGGTGAGGTATGCCAGAAATCCCTCATTCGGGTTGCCTTCCGGCATGATGAGGTGCGCGGTCAGCGCGTTTTTAGTCGTGCTAAGTGCCCAAATATGTAGATCGTGAACTGCTTCGACGCCTGTTTGCTTTCCAAGCCATGCTTTGACGGCTTCACGATCCACAGACGCGGGAACGCCGTCCAATGTCAGGTGAAGGGAGGATTTCAAGAGACTGTATGTCGCCACGGCAACCATAAGGCTGACGGCAATCGCAACGATGGGATCGACCAACGACCAGCCTGTAAAGAAAACAACAACACCGCTAAGAACAACGCCAAGCGATACGGCGGCATCCGTCATCATGTGCAAGAACGCGCCTTCGGCATTCAGGTCATCGTGGCGTTCTGTACGGAACAAAAGCGCTGTTCCCGCATTCACAAAAATGCCCAGCGCGGCAATGCCCATGACAAACTCTGCCGAGACATCAACAGGTTGTGAAAAGCGGTGAACAGCTTCCCAGACCACAGCCCCAACGCCTAGCATGATAACGATGGCATTGACTAAGGCCGCGAGGATGGTGGCACGGCCATAGCCATAAGTGAAACGGCCATTGGCCGGACGTTTGGCCGCTACAACAGCGCCCCATGCCATAAACAGGCCCGCAACATCCGTCAAATTATGAGCGGCATCAGCCAACAAGGCGAGTGAACCGGATATGAGACCTGATCCGGCCTCGACTAGTACATAGCCAGCATTGAGAGCCACGGCCCATTTGAAGGCGGCATTCAAATCCTTTTTCTGTTGGTGCGTATGATCGTGTGTGTGCATAAAGGCGCTCACACAAAGAAGGCGTTAAAGAGGTAGCCAACCGCCAGAATGCCACAGGCCACAACTCCAAAATAAACAAGGATCAACCTTAGTGATAACACCTTGCGCAGGATGATGGCTTCGGGAAGAGAAAGCGCGATCACAGACATCATAAAAGCAAGCACCGTTCCGAGTGCAGCTCCTTTGCCGAGAAGCGCCTCGACAACGGGGATGATGCCTGCCGCATTGGAATACATGGGTACACCAACGACAACGGCCGCAGGAACCGACCACCATGTATTCTTGCCCATGATCGAAGCCAAAAGTTCGGCTGGCGCATAACCATGAATGAAGGCTCCCGCTGCAATACCTGCGATCATCCACGGCCAGACTTTGCCGACGATTTCGCGAACGGCTGCAAGGCCTTCCTTGATGCGGTCAACGGAAGTCAGTTTCTCGGACGGCAATGTGACGGCTCCAGCGCGGGCATTCCGCACCCAATCTTCAAGCCAGTCTTCAAGGTGGAAACGTCCGATCACCCAGCCCGCTACAATGGCGACACCAAGACCAAAAGCGAGATACGCAGCAGCCACTTTCCATCCGACAAGACCGAATAAAAGGCCGAGCGCAACTTCATTGACCATCGGCGCGGAAATCAAAAACGAAAACGTTACGCCAAGGGGGACGCCTGCCGAAACAAATCCGATGAACAAGGGAACAGCTGAGCATGAACAAAAGGGTGTGACAATCCCAAGACAAGCGGCGGCGATATTGCCAAGTCCTTCGTTTTTGCCTGCCAGCATGGCGCGGGTGCGTTCAGGTGAAAAGAAACTGCGGATAACGCCCATCACGAACACGACGAGCGTGAGAAGCATCAGAACCTTGGGCGTATCATAAAAGAAAAAGGTAACCGCCTCGGTCAGATGCGTTCCCTTTTCGATGGGGAGCAGCGAAACAATCCATTCCGAAAAGGGGATGAGTTCATTATACAGGACAAACCAAAGCGCAATCCCGATGAGTGTGCCAATGATCCATAAAGACGGAGAATTTTTGCTGGCTGGTTCTTCGACAACAGCGGCCTCGGACTGGCATTGGCATTTCATGGTTATTTCCTTTTGGATGGCTTTTCAAGGCTAAGGGCGGACTCAATAAGCGCAATGATTTGCTTCGATAACGTAGGATTGCGGCTATAGCGTACCCATTGGGCATCGCGCCGATCCACGACGAGGCCGGCTTTTTTAAGAGCGGTCATATGGCGTGACATGGTGGATTGGCCCTTGTTCAGCACCTCCATCAATTCGCATACGCAATGCTCCTGTCCGTCCCACATAAGGCGCACAGCTTCAAAGCGGGTCGGTTCAGCGAGAGCCGAAAGTATTTTTAGGGTCTGATTCATAGCGCTTATTTATGCACAAACAGGCATATGCGCGCAAGCGGATATTACAAACGCATCGCCTAGCATTGTTTGAAAACGATGCATGACGGGGGTGTCTCAATATTTTTTTGTACCCAATCGGTTGTTCATCGTATGCATATATGATTGCAACCTTTCCTTCGCAACCCTTTGAAATCTCATGACTGAAAGCTGTGAACTGGCGGTCAATCGGTTCAGAGGTTTTAGAGAGAATGCCGCGATAGAGAGAGAACTGGCTCCGTTTTCGGGGCCATGCCCCGCGTTTTTCTTTTGGTCTATCTCACTACGCGTACACAAGGATTCAATAATTCTCTAAGCCCTGTCTCTTTTATAAGCCTAAAGCCTAGTTGAACCTTTTTCTCCTGCGCGTAATTTTAACATACAATCCAGTCTGTCTCATTCCTCCGGCCACAATTTGTCCTGCGTGATAGCGAGGCTAATCGTCTCATGGGCCTTGAACATTTAGCGGGCACTGTATTGGCTGGCCTCTTGAAAACAACGCCATAAGACATTTTGAAGCGAATTAGAAAGGCACGAGAACAGAACCCGATGACCAATCATCGGGGAGCAAGGCTTCTGTTGACCCGCGATACTATCTTGGATTGCCAAATTAAGAGTAGCTTGGATGCTTGGGTTGAGATGACAGAAAGCCGAATACGCCCCCGTCCTTGCGCGCAACCTTCCAACAGGTCGCAAGCGTAGTCGTCTCGCCCGCGATATGCGCCGCAAGTGGGGTCGATGCATTTTTCATGGGGTTTGGATTTAGTCAGATAAATGGATCATAAGCCCATTGGAGCAGGGCTTGCCTCTGTCGAGGTCGGCAGTCGATATCCATGGGAAGGCAATTGGCTTTGATTTGACCTGCATGGCGGGCGAAAGATTTCCAGCGCTTGATTTGTTGCTCATCTATCTCCGGCAATCGACGGCCCAGATAATAGCGGCAATACCATTGAAACCAACCGCGTGGATCGGGGCCGATGATCCATCCGTTTTTACGCCAGACCGAAAGAGACTGACGACTTTTGATCTTGAAAAAGTTCAACTCAGGATTAGGTGTGTCGCTTGTTTTTGCCTCGGTAAACCAGTCTTCCGGAAATTCATTGCGGCAATCGTTGCAATATTTTCCTTCGAAAATGCCGAGTTTAAGCATTTCTTTTGGTGAAAAACGAGGAATGAAGTTGGGGGCGAAGTTTTTTCCAGCCGGTTCCATAATCGCATAGCTGTACCGCGATTGCATTTTGTCATGGACGTAAATGATTGCGCCGACGCGGCACTTCATGGCCTTCTCCTTCGCTCCGATGATATCGCGCAATCGCCGGAAACGAAAGGGGGATAGTGCTGTGGACATGCAGTGCGATTGACGTTTTCAAGAAGATGTGGCCAAATGAGTTATAATCTGCAATTTGAGAAAAAAGCATGAGCGACTGAAGGAAGAACAGCTCTTCGTTTGCTCTCTCCAATAAGCGGCGTACACGTGCTCCGCCGCCTTGTTGAATGGCTCGCAGCGAACATGCTCCTTGTTATCGCGTTGATTATAACCGGATTTCTTTTTGGGGCCACAATCTAACCATATGTAATGAAACGATTTCCGCAAAAACTTTTTAGGGACTTTTCAGGTTGTTCCTGAAAAACGACTTAATGATCGCAACTGTTCGGAGCCGTTTGCAAAGTTCCGGTAAAATGCGCTGCGATAAGAGCCTCTGGTGTTTCAATGGGTGCACCCGTGATAACGTCGATCCCTTTTTGCTCGAACAATTCGAGCGCGCGCGGCCCCATGCCGCCGCAAATGATGAGATTGACGCTGCGCTCATGTAGCCAAGTTGGCAAAAGGCCCGGTTCGTGTGGCGGAGCGTCAATGTTGCGCCGCGCCGTGATGGCGTTTTTATCGTCTGTTTGGATCAGAGCGAACTTGGCGCAGTGACCAAAATGCTGGCATAGCTTTCCGTCTTCGAGGGGGATGGCGATGATCATAGTTGTTTTTCCTTTTCCATTTGTTGTTGAAAGTGTTTCCACAGGTCTTTGATGTCGGAAGCTGAGGGCGTATCGGTTTCGATCACGGCCTTTGCCTGTTTTTGCGCTTGCGTGACGCCTTTGTCATAGCGAATGCGGCCAAGGACAGTTGCGCCGTTTTCTGTCGCTTGATCTTCGATCTGCTCGGCTTTTTCTGGCGCAATGTCCCATTTGTTGACGCAAATGAAGCTCGGAACCTTGAAATGCCGCGTCAGTTCCGTTGCCCGCAAAAGATCGTGCTCTCCGCTTGGCGTCGGTTCGGTCACGATCAGCGCGGCGCTCGCGCCTGAAATCGAGGCTATCACCGAACAACCGATGCCGGGCGGGCCGTCGATTAGGATCATGTCGCGTTTTGTTTCTTCCGCCACGCGTCGCGCTTCTTGCCGCACCGTCGAAACCAGTCTGCCGGAATTTTCCGCAGCGATGCCGAGCCTTGCATGAACCATCGGCCCCGCACGCGTGTCCGAGACCGTCCATGCGCCGCACAGGCGTTTTTTAAGCCGGACAGCACCCTTAGGGCAAAAACGGGCGCAAACGCCACAGCCTTCGCAGGCGGTCGCATCGATAAGGAACGCGCCGTTCGTTTCCTTGATCGCATCAAATCGGCACAGATTCAGACACGCGCCGCAGTTGGTGCAAAGCGCAGGATCAATGATCGCTTCGACGCCGCTCCAGAATTCGTGTTGTTCTTTAACGTCCGGTGTGAGGATCAGATGCAAATCTGCCGCATCCACGTCGCAATCGGCTAGAACAGAGTTTTGCGCGAGGAGCGCGAAGCTGGCTGTCAGGCTTGTCTTGCCTGTTCCGCCTTTGCCGCTGATGATGACGATCTCTTTCATGCAGACTCGCGGATTTTTTGCAGAAGCTTCGTGAAAAGCACTTCATATTCTGGCAAGGCGTCGATAATTGTCTGTCCTTTGGCGTAGGTCTCGGCAATACGGCGGTCATCGGTAATGGTGGTCAGAAGCGCTATCTTCTCGGCTTCAAGATAGGGGCGAACAAGCCCGTCTCCCTTCTCGGCGCGATTGATGACGACGCTAAAAGGCAAACTAAGTTCGCGCACCACATCGACGGCAAGGCGAAGATCGTTCAATCCAAAGGGCGTCGGCTCGGTCACCAACACGACAAAATCCGCTTCGCGCAACGTCGCAATCACGGGGCAAGAGGTTCCGGGCGGCGCGTCGATGATAACGAGATCACCTTGCGCCTCTTCTTTGACGGCGCGAATAAGCGGTGGGGCCAGCGCAACGCTAATATCGAGTTTGCCTTGAACAAGCGTGATCGCGCCGCAAGAGAATATTTCGACAACGCCGATCTGTTTGTCGGTTTCATGTATGGCCTTTTGTGGACAGACACGCATGCATCCACCGCAGCCGTGGCACATCTCATGCGAGATCGCCGGAATAGTTCCAAACGACACAATCGCATTAAAAGCGCAAAAATCGCTGCATAGGCCGCAGCCGTCGCATTTGCCTTCATCAACCTCAGGCACAGGGATCGTCACAATGCGCTGGCGGATAAGATCACCCCTCAAAAACAAATGCGCGTTCGGCGCTTCCACATCGCAATCCAACAGATGGACGGGGCTTTTCGCCGCGAGAGCAAGATTGATGGCCAGCGTCGTTTTCCCTGTACCGCCTTTACCGGATGCAATGGCGATCTTCATGCCGCCGTGATTTCCGTCAGTTTTTCAGCTTCAAATGCCGCCAAGGCGTCGGCTACAGAAATATTTTTGGCTGAATAGATTTTGACGTTTGCTTGTTTCAATGCGCTGAACGCCTTCGGGCCGCAATCGCCCGTCACCAGAACTTTGGCTCCGGCTTTGACGATGGTTTCTGCCGCCTTGATGCCCGCGCCTTGACCCGCGTCAGCATAAGCGTTTTTGATCGCCTCGACTGCTTTTGTTTCCGTGTCATAGATCAAAAAGAACGCGGCTCGTCCAAAGCGCGGATCCATCGGTGCGGATAAATCCGTGCCGGTTGTCGAGAAAGCTATTTTCATTTCTTTTTTCCTTTGCATGTTATGGGCGATTCAATCCGCTCAAAATCGCCGCCTTCGATTTCCAGAGCGCCGCCTTCGATAATAGCCTTGGCGATGGCCTTGCGTGCGCTGGAGAGAATGCGCGAGAAAGTCGGGCGCGAGATGCCCATCAACTTTGCCGCATCGATCTGTTCCATGTTTTTATAGTCGGACAGGTGCAGGGCTTCGTATTCCTCGTCCTTCAGCTTGACGACCTCCAGATCGCACAGAGGGATCCCGCGCGGCTTGAAGAAACGCGCCATCGGGCTTGATCGGACAAGGCGGCATTTGCGTGGGCGCATGATTTATACCCATTCTCCGATCATGGCGATGCCGAGGCCGAGGATAAGCAGCCCCGCGATCAGATGCAGATAACGAATGTTTTTATCCTTCCAATCTTGCACGTCTTCGACGCGGCTGAGACCCATATACACCACAAGCGTGATCAGCAGCATCGGCGAGATGAAGATCACGTTGTAGAGAAGCAATGTCGGCAAGGTTTTGATGATGTCCATCACGGACAACAATCCGCCCAAAATGATATAGGGGCCGATGGTGCAAGGCAGAAGAAACAGCGTAACCAAAAGACCAACGACAAAGGCTCCCGCAGGTGACGTGACTTTTGCGATCAAAGCCTTAACCTTGGGCCGCCAACTGACGGGCATTTCCGTCCCAAAACTGCCGATTTTGTAGGCGAAGAAATCCTTGATCTGAAGGGCGCCCAAGATAACCGCAACGCCGCCCAATCCTTTATACAGGAACGGGCGCACCCATGTGATCCCCTGAACCAACTGGAAGGACTTGATGATAAACAAGCCGTAGATCAAATACATGATGAACACGGCCAAGCTGAACGAAAGCCCAGCCCAAATGATGTTCGCCTTCTTGTGCGGATTATAAGCGATGATCGACACCAGCAGCATCGTTAGCACTGCAAACTCGCATGGGTTCACAGCATCGACGAGCGCGAGCGAGATAACTTTTCCTAAAGAAACTTCTTCCATAACAACCTCCCTTAATCACGCAGCAAAAGCCAGCCGTTGAAGACGCAGGCTTTCGCAAAAACAACCTTGTCGTCCGACAGGGCGACCTCTTTCTCGGCGACGGGTGCGCAACCTTGCGGCTCCGTCCCATCAACCACAAACGCCTTGATCGCATCGCTTTCTTGTGACGCCATGTCCTTTCGCACCGCTACGCGATCCTTGAACCAAATCTTCGGCATGCGTGGCAAATCGGCTAAAGGCAGCGACATAAAGGAGCGTGCGCCAGCAGGCAGGACCACGCCGTTGTTTTTGTTCTTGGCAATCAGCGAATCCAGCGATTCCAAAATAGGTGTATCGCCCACGACTGCACCATCTTTTTTGCCTTCTGTTACAACCATCGGTACGCCAAGGCCTGTATCAAATTGTTTGTCATAAGCCATCAAAAGCGGGGCGTTCGTGTTGTCGCGATAAATCTCATATTCGATGATGAGGAGATTTCCTTGCCGAATTTTCTGTTTCAGCAAAACCGGGTCAACATTCGCACAATGCGGACAGCCGATGCCGGTGAAATATACGAAAGACGTTACATCGCTCATCAAGGGCTTCGTAACGTTTGATGCCTGTGGTTCCGCCGCCTGAGCGCCACCAACCAAAAAAATGAATGCCAAACACATACAGACAAGAACGTGCCTGAAAGACGACTTTCTCATACCTACGATCCTTTCAACGACATCAATCCCACTTATGAACGGGCGTTCATAATGTTCCGCTCGTGCTTAGGTGTCAAGGCCGGCATTTCAACCAAAAAATCAGGGCAGCAATAACTCTTTGCAAAATCACTAGGAACAGATTTTACGCAAAAAATGGCACATCATCCGCCTACCGCTTATTTTCACGAAAAACGCTGTAAGTACTTGGCGAATATGCAACTGGACTTTTCTCTAAAAGTCCAGTTACGGCAGAGAATCTCTGCTCTCTGTTCACGCTGGGTTCACAGAAAATGCGCGCCGCGTGGAGATCCACCAAACAAACTTTTATCAGACCCTCAGCGAGTTTCTGTGCTAATGCAGAGTACCGCAGCAAGAGCAAATAACACTTCGACTTTAACCAAAACAGGATTCTTCCATGGACATTCCGCGAATATTCAACGTTACCGAAAGCGCTCATCGCATCCACAATCCATTAACGCCGGAGAAACTCGCCACGCTCGGCGCGGCGCTGCGTTTGGAACCGGGGACCCGTGTGCTCGACCTCGGCAGCGGTTCGGGCGAGATGCTGTGTACTTGGGCACGCAATTACGGAATTAGAGGCACTGGTATCGACATGAGCCAGTTGTTCACCGAACAAGCTAAACGCCGTGCGGGCGAACTAGGCGTCACCGATTTGGTCGAGTTCATCCACAAAGACGCTGCCGGTTGCGTCGCCGACGAAAAGGTCAGTGTGGCAGCCTGTGTCGGCGCTACGTGGATTGGTGGAGGAGTCGCCGGTACCATCGAGCTTCTGACGAAGAGTCTCTGCACGGGAGGAATCATCCTCATTGGCGAGCCCTACTGGCTGAAATTGCCGGAGGCGGAAGATATCGCCAAGGAATGTCACGCAGGTTCCATCTCGGACTTTCTCTTACTTCCGGAACTTCTCGTGTCGTTCGGCAACCTCGGCTACGACGTCGTGGAAATGGTTCTGGCGGACCAAGACAGCTGGGACAGGTACGAGGCAGCCAAGTGGCTCACGATGCGCCGATGGCTCGAAACGAACCCCGATGATGATTTCGCGAAAGAAGTTCGATCCGAACTGACCTCGGCGCCTGAACGCTACACCAGATACACCCGTGAATATCTAGGTTGGGGCGTGTTCGCTCTGATGTCGCGGTGATGCGGGACAAAGGCCGCGCAACGACCAGCGCGGAGTATCAGGCGTGGCGGGGCAGAGGTAACTGGCACGACAATTACTATCGAACTAATGCATTAATAAATAAGAGGTTTTATGAAGCCGCTATTTTTTCTAAAGCTGCTTCAAGGGTTTTTATGAGTGTTGTAATCGGGGTGGCATTTGTATTAAGCGCATTCTTTGGTTTTGCCTCCACACAGTGCATGACAAGATCTTTTGCTTCATTCTTGATAGTGTCGTTCCACGGTCTTCCAACTGATAAAAAGGATTGTTTTAAATTTTCAGACCACTTTTTGTTTCTATCAAAACCTGTTTCGGTCATGGATATATTATACTTGTTATTAAGTTCCTGTGCATAAAGCCCGAAGGAAATCATGTCCTCTATTTCAGCAATTGGCCTCTCACTATGGGTTGTTAGCGTAATATTTTTTATCATCTCTTTTGTTCGTAAGTCTTTTGCAATTTCGCTTGCTGCTTTTTGTCCGTCTTTATCATTATCCAGCAACACATAACAAGTACACAGGGAATGTAACCAAAGATCCAATTTGTATGGCAGGTTCTTTGTTCCATTCATCATATCGATAACTAACAGACCTTCATTTATCGCTCGCGCTAAAATGGAACTACTGGCCGCAAAGATAGAAGAAATTATTCTCTTGTCGGTGGGGCCTTCAACTAACAAACAAAAGCTTGCATTTGAAAGGTTATCGGAAACCCTTACCCCTAACAACGCTCGAATCTCAGAGATGTTGGTTGCCTTTGATGCCCTTCCCCCCTCTACAAGAATATTTGAGCTGATATCAAGTCGGTCAACAAAGACGGGATTGTGTGTTGTTAGAACAACCTGATTATCTTCCCCGAGGGAGCGAATGATCGCATTAAGCTGATGAATCGCACCAGAGTGCAAATGTGATTCAGGCTCCTCGATTGCAATAATGGAGGCTCCTTTTCGAAATGCTTTGTTTTTCAAAAGACCTAAGGTGGCCAGGCTCTTTATACCGTCGCCTTTATATTCAATGTTCGTTGCAGTTCCATCGTCAATGATGACGTCAAAATCTCGTCTGTAAGACAAACGGCGACTTTCTTCCGAGACAACAATTTTAACGGATTTTAATCCTGGAAGAAATTCCGAAAGAGGTTCTTTAATTTTTTTTCCTAATTCTGCAAGGGCTGGTTTTTGAATATCCGCAATTTTCTTTAATGCAGTTTTGTATTCATCCTGTTCCTCTAATTTCTCAAGAGCTTCAGACAACATGCGGTCTATTTCCGACTTGGCCTCGCGTTCTGTTCTCACTGCTGGGATGTAATTAAAGGCAATCCTTTGAGCAATAAAATCTGTAATTTTGTCAGACCGCTCGTTGAGAGTTTTGCTGCCTTTCCCTCTTTTCGAGACACGGACAACGGGGGCGCCGTCCTTGCCAATTTTAACAATGATGGGGAGGGTTCCGTTCAGCGAGGACTTTACTGCTTGATAAAATTCGTTCACCTCTCGATCTTCAAGGTGAAATTCGAGCCTAAATTCAGAAAATCCGTTTTCATTGTCTTGTTCACTTACGGGATAGTCTCTTACCCAATCGTAAGTTTGTTCACTTTTTCTGTGCAAATATCTTTGTCTAGAAATAGGCGTTGGGCGAAACTTCTTATCATGGGCGTGACTGATGATCGCATTCATTGCGATGGCCAATGCTTTTAGGAGATTTGACTTTCCTTCATTGTTCTTCCCAATGATGATTGTGGTTTGAGAAATGTCCACTCTATAGGCATTGGTTATGCTTCTAAAGTTTTCGACAGAAAAATTTACGAGTTTCATGGAGACTCCTCGTTTCTTTGTTTCATTTGCTTACCAAACGAAAAAAAACCACAACATCTAACCCGTTGACTTAATGGAACCGTACCGAGTCAACAGCAACCATAACATTTAGAGAGTTTTGTCCTATCTGGCAATTGTGCTGGGCGGGTTTGGAAAAATCGAAGTCAACAGCTTTTCACAGAACGTGTTGAAGCTATTGCGACTTTTCGTCGCACCCCAAATTCATATATGAGTTGTAATTGTAAAAAGCTGGCGGGGCGAATGATACTTGGCAGCGAACATGCTCCTTGTTATCTTGTTGATATACAACAATAATTCTAAAACGTCGTTTTTATAACCCATTGAATTATAATTATTCTCGCCAAAACGCTAAATTATGACTGTTATCGAAGGACAATCTCACTAGCTTGGTAGAATTCGCTTGGGTGAATACTCTTTAAAAGAACTGACCCAGTGCGCTCCCAATTTCCTGATGGGCAATCGATAGAAAATTGGCGCTCGACCAAAAACTTCAATTTCAATTTGCTCTCCGATGCAGAGTCTTGCATAGGCCTCGTCTGGATTTGGCCAAGTAAGAAACGTTTCTGTCAAAGAGGGAATGGTGACGTAATGGATGCCGTCGATGCAGTGATAAGCATTCCAGTGAGCATGCCCATTAATGCAAATAATGACTTTGCCGCTTTCTTCAATAACAGTTCGGATTTTTTCTCCCTGAGCTTCAGGGTAGCCCGCATGATGTGGATAGTCTTTGTCGAAATAAAAATTTCCCTTCATGCTTCCATTATCCAAGGGAAGATGGGTAAAGACGACGGTGGGAAGATCTGTCGCTGCTAGATCGGCCTTTAGCCATTCAAGGTCTTCGTCTTGAGAGGAAAAGCCACGAGCCTCATCAAGCTTTGGATTCGTGTTCCAGAAAACGATATGAAACCCTTTTCTATCCATACTGAACGAAGCGACCTTTCCAAAAAGAATATCTTTATTTTCTTGCGGAGAAAGTTTTGCAAGGTCGTGATTGCCAAGAAGATGGAATAAATCGCCGGGAACTTTTCTGAATTCTTGGGCGATTTCTTTCATATACTGAGCATCGGTATCGTGATTGGTATCAGAAATACGGTCTCCAAGGTCAACCGAAAAATCGGGATTTATTTTTTCGACAAAACTGACAAAACGGTGAAAAGTTTGCAGTGTGTCTGATCCCTTTTTTGTGCCCCGATCAGGCCCATGATGAACGTCGCTGACGATTGCAACCGTAAGATCGTCGTTATTGTTCTGATGATCGAGAGTCATAAAACTGTCCTTTATTCTTTGCCATCGCAGCGAAGATGGCTTCGTGTAAGACTTTGCACATTTGCTATTCGAATCTCATCCGCCTACCGTTTTTTCACGAAAAATGCTGTAAGTGATTGGTGGATATGTAACTGGACTTTTCTCTAAAAGTCCAGTTGCGGTAGAGAATTTCCGCTCTCTGTTCACGCTGGGTTCACGGAAAATGTGCACGGCGCTAACAGCGTTTCAAAATCTCTCGTCCGGTTATCATTGAAATATATGAAGATTTCTGAATTGGTTGGAGCAATCGCTCACTAAAAACGCCCTATCCATTTTGGATAGGCATGGCGGAGGGGATGAGGCACTAAACAAAACTTTCTTAGTCCTCCACCACATTTGCGTATTAAAGCAACAAACTGCGACAATAGCCAGCGGGTTGTCTGCAACAGAAGTTTGATTCCGACACAGAGCGGCAGATGGCTGTTTTGTTAGAGGACGAGAAAGATGTTCTGAAATGGTTCAAGCCCCTGCGCAATGATGTCAAAATCTATACGAACGAGAATAATGGCTATGAGCCTGATTTTGTGGTGAAAACGGTCAAGGAAAAGATTCTTGTCGAAACCAAGCGCGCCGACGAGGTTGATGCCGACGCCGTCCAGCAAAAAGCCCGCGCCGCCGTCAAATGGTGCGAAGCTGCGACAAAGCACGAAATGGAAAATGGCGGCAAGGCGTGGTGTTACCTGATCGTGCCACACGATGCCGTAAAGCCAAACGCAACGCCTTCAGGGCTGCTATCTCAATATCGCCAAGCTTAATGGAAAGTGTTTTGTCGAGTGTGATTGGAGCTACTGCCGCTGTGGCTCATTTTCCTTGCTCTAAAAAGCCAATGTTGGTTGAAGCATAAACGGCCTGTCTATATCAAATTCTCCTCGTATCATAAGAACATTCTTCTTCTGGCAAGGAGCCTTTGTACCTGTCCAATCTAAAAGATCAGGCGAAAAATGCGCTTCGATACTCGAAGGAGCGCAATCCAATGCCCCAACGATCTGAGCAAGTGTTGGTATTTTCTGGCCAATGATATCGAGGAGACAAAGCGTGCCGCCTTCTTTATTTTTTACAGCAACGACAACCTGCAATGCGGGGAGATGGTAGAGGCAGAGTCCTTCTGTGCCCATCGCGTTCAGAATAAACATGCCCGACAGACCGCAGATCGACGCGACGCTCGATGCGGGAGTGCGTGAAAGCAACATTTGCCGCAAGAGAGCGCGATCCTTTTGAGATTCCCAAGATAGTTCATGGGCGCAGGCTTCACCGACGGCCTCCGGCGGCTTGCCGACAAAGAAATGCTCCTGCACGATGCTAAAACCGAATGGAAGATAGAAGTCTGGTATTGACGTGTGCAGCAGAACCAAATCCGATTGCTTATCGCACCAAGCCAAGGCTCGGGCTAACAGATCGCGGCTTAATCCACGATGGCGATAAGATGGCCGCGTGGCCACTGACTGAATGCCCGTGGCTTTGACAGGATTTCCGGAAAGAAACAGAGGCACATCAATCGCGCTGACGTTTGCAGCGCATGTTCTGTTTTCAGTAAAATAGGAAAACGAACGGTAGGTCGGCTCAAAAAGGTCAAAAGTTTTTAGGGGCTCAATGTTTAGGTCAAACGTGTCGGCAAGGAGATCCATGACCGCTTGAAATGTTGGAGAACCATTTTCATTGTTTTCTCTGTAAACCAGCGCTGCCGTTGCCGCTTCATCCATTTGTATTTGCCCGTGACTATATTTTGATTATCACGAGCGTGGGCATATCAAGAGGCCATGCCGCATGTTGATTGGGCCACATTAAAATACCTTCCGCCTCGCTCTGTCGTCATGACAAGATCGTTTTTTATAACCGCATCTAAAGCTTCTTGTGCTTGAGCTATCGTAAGCTCTTTGTGGGTGTAAAGATGCTGTCCCCATTTTTCCCCGCTGGGATCGAGGGGCTTTTCGGATATAATATTGCTTAGAGTCTCATTCAGAAGGCCAAGTGAATAAAGAGCAGCCCTGTGTTTAAGGCTTTCTACGGTTTCTCCACGCCAGATCGGAAAACTTTCTGTCTTGATAATATCTCCGTGGTCGATGCGTTCATTCATATGATGGCAAGTCACACCGAAGACATCGTCGCCGTTATGGAGCGCCCACCAATATCCACCAAGACCCCTATATTTTGGCGGGCAAGGATGAAAATTGATGGCTCCTTTTTTGGCGCGTTCAAGGATAGAGCGCGGAAGAACAAGGTCGGATTTGAATGAGATGATCCAATCGCCGTGCCAGTCGTTGAGATCAGGTTTTGGCATATCTGGAGACCAGTATATGGGTAAAACCGAGTGAAAAGCGGATGAAACAGTTTTATAACCAAGCTCACCCCAAGTTGAACATTCAGTGATATAGAGGACTTCGCAAGAAGCGGCATTATCGTTTGTGTTTTTTTGCGAAGGCTCAAAATTAAGAGCTAAATTCATTTTTCCACCTTTTTGTTTGCCGATGTTGGCGGATGCGACATTTTCCAGAAGGCTTGAAATTGCTTGCGGTATGCGTTCGTTATAGCACGCGATCTTAGCAGCATGATTGTCGGCCCCGGCGTGGTGTTAAAATCCATGATCGCGAGGGTTTCTCCATAAATATAGAAAGGAACTGCCTGAAATATATTTTTTGATATCCAACGGTACTCGTTGTAATCTGCCGCGCAGAAATTCGTATCACCTTCGCAAACAATAGCCAGAACCTCGAGGTCTTTGCGTTTGCGCGAAACCTCGGTCATGCGCTTGAGATAATCATTTGAGAATTCCGGGGTAATTGTTGCGATAAAAGTGGTTTCATCAATCCCAAACATCATGATAGTGCCGCCATTCTTGCTGGCATATTCATGAACGCCGTTGAAAAATTGCTGCAAACCTTCGCTGCCGGTCAGAATATCAACAGTCGTCGGCTTGCGGCGAACGCCTTCGCCGGGCAAAAACTCGATGCCGCGCACTTCAAGAATGTTCGTGATCTTGCGTATCGTGTCCTCGCGGCAAGCGGCGGTTTCGTTTATGATTCTATCTATGGTATTGCGGCCAACGTGCGCTTCGGTTGCCAATGCCTCTCTCGTCAAGCCTGACAATGTGATGGCTGCTGCAATTTGGAGACCGGTGAGTTTCATGGTTAATTCCTTACTTGCTTACTGTTATGGATCGCACCATACAATACTTTATCCACCATTAAAAGGTGAAAAATGCTTTTGTAATTTTATTGCTTTTTGTATCATTTTACCCATTTTGGGTATGTTCTTGCCCATTTTGGGTATAGCGCGGTGCGTTTTCCACCGCTTTTAGGTGAAAAATGATTTGCTTTCACAAAAACCATTGTTTATAGTTCAAGCATGATTTTTGAGAGTTACTATTTTTAGATTTTAGACCACAGATTGACGCTTATTAATAATTACGATGTGACAACGCCATTTATGAAAAGACATTTTTAGGGGGTTACATGTTTGATTTTAATACATCTTATAAGAATTACGACGAACCGTTTATTCAGGACAACGCCCTCTCTAACACCCAAGCCTCCATTTTGCTTTTTCCGTATAAGGCCAGCGGGATCACCCCAGCGACTTCCGGCGACGACGTTATCGACCGCCGCATGCAAGCTCCCCTTAGCTCCAACGAAGTGAGCGCTCTTTGGGACATGGTCAAATATCGCGCCAAGCATTTGCAACAGGAAATTTGGGTCGCCACGGGAATGTTTTTGACGGCGATGGGTGTCGAGGAGATGAATGATCTGTCCCGCTGCGATTTTGTCCGCTCCGTTGAGTATCTTGTAAGACTGGATTCTGCGCAACCGCTGGGCGCAAATTAAAAGGATCGTCTGCGATGAAACAGTCCAAACATATGACACAAAGAACTCCCGAAGAGATTTTTGATGAAGCCACGGAAAGCTCTCAGTTTTCTTCTGGCGATCTTAGTCTTTTGACTGCAGAACTTATTGCGCTTCGAAAAGCAAACGAAAAACCCTTGAACGATATTGAATTGAAAGCCGTTCTCGGCATGATCTCTTATGTCGCCTACACTCAAAAGGTGGAGGAGGACAGTATTGGTGAAGTCATGACCTCTCATTTTGGAGTTAGCACCGTTGCGGCGCTCCCGTCGCATCTTTATCAGAACGCTATTGAGTATCTAATTGATTTGAAGATGGACAAAGTTTTTAATTGAAATGAGTATTGTCATGACAGATTTATATCTTATGACTGGCGCACAATGCAGAATGGCGAGATCATTGTTGAAATGGTCTCGTGAAACGCTGGCCAAGGAAGCGAATGTTTCTCGCAACACCATTTGCACGTTTGAGGACGATGCTCCCGTTCGTGAGTCCATTGTTACCGATATACACAGCGTCTTTGATGCTCATGGAGTCGAATGCAGTCCTGATGGCAGCGTAAAGCCACGCTCAGACGGAGTTAAGGATTTTCGAGGGTTGAGCGGGTGCGACCGATTTTTTGCCAACATCGAAAAGATGCTGAAGGAAAAAGACACCGGCGTGGTTTGCCGTATCGGCAGCCAAGAAATGATGACAAAGGTTACTGGGCAACATGGGTTGACCAATTTTGATCGTTTGGAAAGACTGGTCAAGATTGCTTCGGTGAAGTGCTTGTTGTCTGATCAAAAAATATATCTGCCGAAAACTCCTTCGTTTGAAGTCAGGGTGTTTCCAGAAAATCGCCCCAGCATAATCTCTTCCGAATTTGCCTATGGTGACGAAGCTACGTTCGCGGTCGAACAAGACACTCGTTTCAAGTTCCGCCATCCGGTTTATATGGTTATTGAATATTCTAATCTTTCAAAAAGGATGTTTGAGGCTTTTGAACGGGATTGGAAAGAAGCCAGACTTTATTCAACATCTACGTCTAAAAGGGCGGCACCTCGTCTCGACCATAGGATGCCTCTTTCAGACAACTACGAAGAGCCAAGACTGCAAGCCTGTTATTAATCTGATTTTCTCGTGATCCGTGGCAAAGGAGATCATCCTCTTTGCCGCATGAATCGTTATATCAAAGATCCCTTTTTCACGCACAGTCATTCGCGTATTCTTCTCAGCGCCATCGAAAAACGCATTCAATCGGCGAAGTAAAAAGCCCAAAATTTTGAGCAAAAAGATCAAAAGAGAAATTCGTCCAAATTGACGCCCTGAAAATGGGCAAATCGACCAAATACTCTCGTTGTTTTGAGTGTTGGCGATATCGATACTCGTCTCATTGATTGAACAACATCAATGGGAATGACATGACGAACGACAGTGCAGCAATAGCATCGCCTTACATCGGAACGCAGAAATCAAAGGCGCATCCGGCATCAGCGGAAGTTGTCGCAACTGAAATTATCCAAGACAATTTTTCATCGGAGGCTGATCGCGAGGAATTTACCCAAGCGATCAAAATGCATGGGGTCACTTTCCTGTATCTCTCCAATTCTCCGATACCTGAACCATCGTCACACGAATTAAGCGTGATTGATCGAATGGCGCGTTCATTGTCGTGTTTCTGGCCGGAGTCCTTGGTGATAGGAGGCTGTCATGAATAAGAACGAACAACTACGCCTTTGCCTTATGCTGGCGTTTCAGTCCATGATTTCACAAGGCGAAAATGTGGAAACGAGTGCCGTCACTCAAAGGATCGTGCAACTTGCTCAACTTATGAACGAGTTTTGCGACATGCATCTCGCACAAACTTTTCCGGAAGAAACCATCAATCTCGTTGATGATAAAGGGGCGGCAAAGATTGATGCAGCGATCAACTTGCATATTGAAGAACTGCAAAAGCGGGAATCCACGCAATTGCCCGCAGATCGGGAAACCCTTATCCAATTTTACGACCGCCTCCAGCAGCGCAAGACGCGACGCTCTCAGTGGCTTTTTTACGCGCAGGCTCCGGCAGAGGAACTGGCCGATTTAGTCCTTCAATATATGGATGAGGAAATCGAAGAGAAGAACGCGGGAGGATATCAATGAATTCTGCCGCTCAGAGATTGCCCCAAGACAATAGCGAGCTCGCGCACGTGGCCGAGCGCATGGCGGCTGCGATTATAGAGCGCATAAAACAAAAAGGCGAATGCAGCATAACGCATCTTCGCGCTTTGGGGTTCTCACTGGACGATGCTGCACGCTATTGGCCGGAGGCTTGCAAAATTGTTGAAAATGATGGGCGGAGGCCATGATGCTTATGTCTGCGCCAAAACACATTACTGGAAATATTGATTCAATCGACAGGAAACTTGGCCAGCTTTTGCGCCTCGCTCGCAAATCATGCGGAATGAGTCAGGAAACACTTGGCTCGATGAATAGGCTTACTTTCCAACAGATACAAAAATATGAAAATGGACAAAACCGTATAAGCGTTAGCCGCCTTATGCATATGGCGGAAAGCCTGGGAATTTCTGCCATATGGTTTATTGAAAAGCTTAATGATAATAAATCGGTCAAGAATCCGATTTCTGAAAATAATCTGGCGCTTCTTAACAAGCACGAAGTTCAAGAATTCTTGGAAGCCTACTCTAAAATTTCAGATAAAAACCAGCGTCAGTTTTTGCGACTGATCATTGTGCTTTTGGCAGCTCACGCTACTGGGGGCAGCAATGACTAAAGCCGAACAGCCAATCCCAAGTCTTCATATTTGCGTTATTGTTCCGCCGCAACTGCGTGCAGCGCGCGGCTTGCTAGGCTGGTCGCGTAGCGAGCTTGCCAAGGAAGCTAAAATATCAGCGGAAACCATCAAGAATATCGAGCACGGAACTTTCTCGCCAAAAGAAGAAACTCTGAAAACGCTTGTCGACACCTTCGCTCGGCGCGGTGTCCAGTTTGTCTGTTACGAGGCGGCTGTCATCATCCCCGAAAGGTGTGAGCAGACTGGCAATACGCTGGCGCTTTCTTATGCGGGCGTTGTCCGCGTAACGGTTTCCGCCTCTGAAATTGGGAAGGCGGCCCAGCAATGAAAAACATTCCAAACCGCATCGTCGATCAGATTACGACCAAGACGGACAAGAGATTTGAGCCGGTTGCTCGCATGGCGGATGCAATCGTTGAAACAACCTTGGAAAAAGGTGATTGCGCGCAGCAAGACCTCCACGCCAAGGGCTTCACACATCAAGACATAGCTGCCCTTTGGCACTTCGCCAACGCGCTGGCCGTCATTGAGCTTAAGTGCCGCATGAGCGGCATCGGTTCCTCTTATGAACGGGATGTGCGTTATGCCTAAATCCGAACATAGTGCGATTACAAAGACATTGCCGAAACTGCGACTGATCAAGGCGCTCGAAGATGCCGAAGCGAGGCACGTCAAGGTCGTTGTCTTTGACGATCAGAACCGCGTGCTGGCTATCAAAAGCAAGAACCGCTTTGTCTTGCCCGGCGGTCGCGTGGAATGGGACGACGATGACGCCGAGGCTGCGGCACGGCGCGAGGTGTTTGAAACCGCAAACATCGCCCTCGGCCTCGTGAAGCCTGTCACGGTCGTTAAGACAAAGGATCGGCAGAACCAGAGCGCACAAACACTTGTTTTCGTCGGACGCATGGCAGGCGGAGGAAAAATCTCGTCGGAACAACGAGGCAACAATCGCTTCATGAGCAAAGAGACATTTTTTGAAACGGTTGGCGGACAGAATCTCCTCGTCCGTTCATTAGTCGAGACCGCCCAGCGCACTCTTGTTTCTGAGGAAATCAAGGACGAACACAGGGACGCTGCGAAGATTGGCAGAGAGAAATACAATTATCGCTCATGGCTTTGCTCATAGAGAAGGCACCATAAACAAAAAATATATCAAATCGCTACTTTGATAGAAAACAAATGGAAAAGATACTTTTATGATTGTTAAGAAAAACAAAGAGGCCTTGAAGACGTCCGGCACACGCTGCGAGGATATAATTAGATCAGATGTTATGAGGATAGAGAGAATATTGCACCCAGCGGAGAAACTCACAACAAGGGAGATAGAAATTCTAACGCTGACAGCCAAAGGAAAGACACGAGATGAAATCTCCGCAATTCTGATGCTCTCAAAAGAAACGATCAAGGATTATTTGGCAAAAATTCTTCGCAAACTAGACGCTGCCAATAAAGCAAATGCGGTTTCAATCGCTTGTACCCTGGGGATCATAGAGCCGTACGAGAAAGTTGATAGGGCTGACGCTCTTTAAAAATACCCCCAAACGGGGGATGCCACAAACAAAAGAATAATGGTAGTTCAAGGAAAGAAAAAAGGCCTTTCCAGATATGAAGGAGATGGGAACCAAAATGTACGAAAAGGAATTCGCCGCAATCCTATCCGTTAGCCTAACGGCTATAAGCTATGGGCATTATATCTTTTCTATATCAAGAGGGAAGACAAAACCTCCAGCTCTTAGCTGGATAATCTGGACTATACTCATGTTTATTGGTGCCGCAATCCAAATGAAAGAGCACGGAGGACTCGGCTCATATGCCACGGCATTTTGTGGGCTAGGTTGTTTAACAATCTCCATCATTGCATTGTTTTATGGAAAAAAAGATATCAAACGCGGCGACTGGGTATCTTTTGGTATCGCCATAGGTATCATCCCTATCTGGCACCTAACATCTTCACCTCTTATTGCAGCAATTTTGATTTCATTAATTAATGCTTTTGCCTTCTCCCCGACTTTTGCCAAGGCCTACTATAACCCATTTGAAGAAAATCCAATTACATTCGGAATATCGTCGCTTAGTAATACAATGATCTTAGCAGCCCTTTCATCTTATTCGTGGTCGGCAACGTTATATCCGATGACGATGCTTTTTCTAAACACAGCTTTGGCACTATTAATATTTATCAGACGAAAGATGTGTTTTCATGAAAAGGCTATAAGCCAACAAGAAACTGCGTGCAGATTCATGGAATTAACCCATATGGGGCTGGATAGTCACGAAATATCCGAACAATATTTTGTTGCGGAAGAAAAAATGGATAGAAAAATAGAAAAAGACCAAGGCGTTAACTTTAATTGCTCATTGGCTAAATAGGACTTTCATAATATTTCAACGAACCCTTTTTTTACAGAAGAGAAACAAGAAATGACCTCGCCTCAATCTCAAAATAAGGAACACGTATTCCCATTAACCGTGGGGAGCCGATCCCCTGATAAACCGCTGTTCAAGGAGAAGTTAATGAAGAAACACCATCTGCTCGGTACCGTCACGTTTTCTGTAGCGTTTATATTGGGCATGCTGTTTATGACGCCCCCTGCACTTGCCGAGGATGAAACAAGGTTGGAGCGCCTTGAGAAACAGATGGATATGATCCAACAAGAAATCAAAGCAATCAAAGCAATCAAAGCAATCAAAGCAGAAAAGTCAGAAAAAAAGCTGAAAGAAACTCCGGCGCTGGATTCTGATAAAGCAGCTACATTGATGTCTGGGCGGCTTAAGGATGCCATTAAAAAAAGTACTGGGGTCGAGGTTTCTCTTGGTGGCTTTTTTGAAGCTACTGGTATTGTAAGATCGAAAAATCAAGGCAACGATGGAGCAAGCGACTGGAACTCTGGCATTCCTTTTGACAATCATACCAATGCTCACCAACAAGAATACCGTGCTTCAGCGCGCAACACCCGGTTAAGTCTGTCTGCAAAGGGCTCTCCTGACGCCGATACCATGTTTACAGGTTATGTAGAGGCCGATTTTGGCGCAACTGCAGTCAACTCTAATACTTTGAAAAACAGCGGATATGCGCCGCGTTTCAGGCAAGGATGGCTTTCTTATGATCGATCCGATTTAGGCCTCCATCTACTTGCTGGACAAGCATGGAGTTTGGCAACGCAAAACGCCAAAGGCATGACGCCCGGAACGGAATATTTACCCATGGTTTTGGATGCAGGCTTGCTACCTGGTGCCATTTTGACGAGAGAAACTCAGTTTAGATTTGTCAAAGACTTTAACGATCAAAAGGCTTGGATAGGTTTGTCGTTTGAGCAGCCGAGCACTAATTATGCCGTATCTTCCGTTGCAACTACATATGGGGCAAACCCAGCGACTGGAAACACCGCAAACGTAGTCACATCGGATGACATAGCTCCAGATGTGGTGATGAAAGCAGCGATAGACCACGGGATCGGACATTATGAAGTCTTCGGCATAGGGAGAATTTTCCACAACCGATATTCCGGAACGAGTAACACCGCTTTTGCGGCAAGTGGGGGAGCAAGCGCGTTGTTCAAAACACTATCCGGAAAGCTTGATGTCACAGCGAACTTCTTGGCTGGGCAGGCCATTGGTCGGTATGGTGCCGTCATGTTGCCAGACGTAGTTTTTACACCCTCCGGAGACATCAAGCCAACTGTAGGCTATGCTGCTTTATTCGGCTTGATCGGTCACCCGTCGCCAACGTGGGACATTTTCGCTTATGCTGGCGTTGAACAGGTCAACAGAGAAAGTTACGATGGGCAGGGTTCCACCACAGCCACAGGTATTGGATACGGCAACTACTCTTTAAACACAGGCACTTGTTACGCAACTGAAAGCTCCTCGGCTTGTGCTGCTCAAACAAGACGCGTGTGGCAGATTACTGGCGGTGCGTGGAAGTCTCTTTACAAAGGCGATTATGGTAATTTCAAAATCGGCGCGCAACATTCGCTCACAAGGCGAGATGCTTTTAGTGGATCGACAGGGTTGGCTCCGCATTCCTTCGAAAACATATCTCTAGTGTCTTTCAAGTATATACCAGCTTTCTGAAACCATCGACTCGGAGGAAGCAAACGAAAGGGTTGTCCCCGTCATTGATGGCAACGAACCAAAAGGTTTCATCAGATGTTTGATCTCGGCGGAGGAAGGAAAGATACGGGAAGCCAAACGAACCGTCATTACTTAAACAGGAAATTTAGTGGCCAATCGCCAATTCATTGAATTGAAAGAACAAAGCACACGCGAAGGACGTTTGAGGATTATGGTCTACAGTTTGATGGTTAACAACGCTGTTCGCTGAACAAGGAGAGGCAATGGAAAACTTATTTCAACCGCTACACGTAATAGCTCTTTCAGCAATATACGCTTTGATAATGGTCGGCGTCACCTATTTTGTTCGAGGATATGGGCGTAATAAGGTGAGTTTTCTGCTTGCTGGGCGAGACGTTGGTTGTGTGGAGTCTGGAATCTCTATCGCTGCAACTTGGATATGGGCCCCAGCTCTTTTCGTAGGTGCACAAAAAGCTTACACCGAAGGTTGGATAGGCGTATTTTGGTTTATTGTGCCGAACGTATTATCCCTTGCACTTTTCTCATGGTTCGCTGGGGCAGTGAGAGAAAAGCTGCCGAATGGGTTTACTTTCTCGGAATTTGTACGTGACCGATTTTCTTCTCGTTGTCATTCCGTTTATCTTTTCCAGTTTTCAGCCTTGGCCGTATCTTCCTATTCGCTTCAGCTTGTAGCCGGTGCAGGCGTCATCAAAATGCTGACAGGCATGTCCATGTTCTGGAGCAGCATGTTATTATCTATTATAGCATTGTCGTATACCGCCTTGTCAGGTCTCAAGATGTCTGTTGTTTCCGATATTTTGAAGATGGCTTTAATATTTTTTATTGGAATGCCTATTGTTTTTCTTGCCGTGAGCCATGCCGGAGGAGTGAACGTTGTACTAGATGGGATTAACGGCGTTTCTGGAAACTTTACGTCGTTATTCTCTTCCTCGGGACTCCGTGTGTTCTTGGAATTTGGCTTGCCAACGACGATTGGTCTACTAAACGGCCCCTTTGGTGACCAATCCTTCTGGCAAAGAGCTTTTTCCGCGAAGAAGGAGACTGTAATAAAATCATTCCTACTCGGGGCGCTGTTTTTTGCATTGGTTCCACTCGTTATTTCATTGCTAGGGTTTATTGCTGCCGGAACAAAACTGTCAATTCCATCAGTCCAAAATACAAACGTGTACGCAATTTACACGTACGTTGGTCCTGTCGGCGTGTTCCTTTTTCTCGCAATAATTATTGCTGGACTTGTTGGAACCATCGAGTCTCGTCTTGCCTCGATTGCTTCTTTGGCTGGTCATGATGTGATCCAGCGTTGGGGGTCAAAGAAAGAAACTGACTCGGGTTCTATAAGGGCTGGCAGACTAAGTATGTTGTTTTTAACAATTATTTCGATTGGCGTTGCTAGCATTCCAGGAATTGAAATATTACATCTTTTTCTTTTAAACGGCCAAATTAGAGCTGCTACGTTCTTGCCAACCGTCATGTCCATCCTTGGCGTTCGACTGAAGGAAGGTGGTGTGTTTTGGGGAATAATTGTATCCTTCCTCGTAGGTCTTCCAGTTTTTGCATGGGGTAACTTTAATAAGGATTGGCACTTTATCGTGGGAGGTTCTCTGTTTACCTTATTTGCATCGGCATCAGTTGCGCTTTTGTATTCGTATCGCAAGGCGAAAAAAGAACAAGCATTGGCATGATCGTAAAATGTGTTGAAAAATGGGAGATGTCTTCATGAGTATATCGCTAGAAAGATTAAATTTGTTTTTCAAGGCAGCAGAGGAGTCTAGTAATTGGTCAGACAATTGGATTGTCGTACCGCAACATACACAGCTTAGCCCGAGTCTGTTAGATTGGAGGAGTGCCAAAAATGAACTTACTGAAAACAGACGAACTTTGGGCGACTTCTCTGCCTCTCTAAAGAAAGCAGGAATAGTAGATGTAACTGGTGTGGACTTACCCGGATGTATGGTTTTGTTGCCTAACGGCACAAGACTTTGGCAATGTTTTTCAGGACAAATCGAGAAAGCATACTCGGACGCTGGTCTCGAAAAATATGACTATCCTATGATTGCTCCTATGAATAATTTTTTAAGCGCCGAGAAGGTCATCCCCCTCAAGGAACAAGTGTTATACGTTGGTACAGACTCAGATTTTGCCAGTCAGCGACCAAGAGCAGGCCTTTGTCCAACCGGAGAGGAGGTTATCTATGACCATTGGCGCAGAATGGTAAAAACCAAGCAGGATCTTCCAATTGAAATGTACCGTCAGTCTCGCTTCTACCGTCCACACACTTCTTCAAGGGGCGCAAGCGTGTTTCGCCTTATGGAAAATGCAGACGTTTTTGAATTTCATGGCTGTTTTCCGAATGTGCCGCATGCAAAAAAACGCATGCGGGATTATTTTGACATGCAAAAAGCTTTATCGGCCGCGCTTTGCCTTCCCACAGTATTTGGAGTCCGGCCCATATGGACAAATCAGCACCGCGTCTCTTATCTAACAATAGGAGGAGATACCATATTGCCAGTTTCCGGATCAATTCAATCGTTCAGCCTCTATATGCAGGGCCACTCTTTTTCAAGCGTTCTTCCAGTGCAATACAAAGAAAACGGCAAAAGATATTTTACGGAACATGTTACTGGGGCTATATCTCGTCGAGGGATGTTTGCTCATTTATTGAACGGATGGAATAGTGATGGTTCGTTTTTTGTTCATCCAGACCTTGTGCACACAAAATGTAAAATGTTCTATATACCTCACGGCTTAGATGATGAGGTTTGTGCCAAAGAATTTCAGAGCCTAATAGCTGAAGCAGGCGTTTCATCCTGCCTTGAAATAATTAAGGATTCGAATAAAATAAAGGTTTTGGCCGAAAAGGCAAAAGACGAAGCCGTTCCTCTAAGAATATTTATTCATGGTCGCAGAAACCATGCCGATAAATTCAAAATGATTATTAACCGCAGTGCCGATAAAGCTGAGGCCAACTTATTCACTGATAAGCTGGACTCCTCTATTGCTAAGGTTATCACAGGCGAAATTGATAGACTGAAGGACATGCATTCAAACCGTACGGTCGAGTTTATGCACAAGCAAGTCGTTCATTGTGATGTGCTATCTGATGCGGTAGATGTTGCGCAAAACAATAAATGCGCGGTCTTCCCTCTAACATTGTCTGAAGAAGCTGTGCATAAGCTTGAATCTTTTGAGGTCGGTGAAGTGAACAGTTTTATTCCAAAGAATGCTTTTCCACAAAGACCCAGCAAGTGCATCGTTTCTGGTGCTCCGACTAGCTGGTTCGCATGTCTTACCAAAAGGATTTAAACCAAACATGACAGTAGCAGCACATTCTCTTGAAAAAACAGGATTTGTAGACGTTTGTGGTGGAAAAATCCATTATCGCGTTTACGAGCCTCACGATACAGCTAAATCTTCCAATATCCCGATGCTTGTTGTGCATGGGGGGCCTGGCGCATCGCATTCCCTTCTGTATGATTATCTTGGATCTCTAGCGGATGAACGTCCCGTTGTGTTTTATGATCAACTCGGATCGCATTTCTCTCCGGCAATCATGTCTCCTGAACTGATGAATTTGGAGAGGTTTTCAGATGAGGTTGGCAAGCTTATTGATTATCTTCACTATGAAAAAGTAATTTTGTTCGGTCACTCGTGGGGAGGTGCTATTGCTGTACATTTTGCATCGATGCAGAAAAGTTTCCTTAAGGGCCTTATTCTTTCTTCTCCTTTGATTTCGTCCAAGATCTGGCTAGATGATTGTAAGAGGCTTATGACTCAGTTACCCGAAAAAGATGGTGAAACGATTAATAGGTGCATGTCCTCTGGGTGCTTTGATGGCGAATATGCTAAATCGGAAAAGTTGTTTTCCTTAATGTTTTTTTGTAGATCAGCAGACAATTCTGAACCCCTAAAAAAACATCGCATTAAAACGAATAAGAGTATTTATTGGGAAATGTGGGGAAATAGTGAATTTTGTTGCACGGGGGTTTTGCAGAATCTAGACCTATTTTCGCTTTTGCCGATGATTAGCGTTCCGACCCAGATTTTGTGTGGCGAGTATGATACCGCAACCCCTGAAACCATGAAGATTGCTCAGGCCAAAATTAGGTTATCTCGCCTTTCGATTGTT
The DNA here is from genome assembly GCA_028692635.1 of Alphaproteobacteria bacterium. Taxonomy (GTDB): domain Bacteria; phylum Pseudomonadota; class Alphaproteobacteria; order UBA9219; family UBA9219; genus JAQUWX01. The sequence continues at coordinate 19,028 of JAQUWX010000002.1, read as the reverse complement.
CCTAAAAGTGGGCATTTGGCCTTTGTTGACGGGACTGAACAATATCTATCAGTTGTAAAAGAATTTCTGGAGTCTTGTGAGGCAGCTAGCTAACCTCAAGTCCCCAGGGCTGTTCAACGCTCTCCACAGTAATTCATTGCGGACAGGGCGTCGAAGCCGCCGAGGGCGGCGGCGAAGCGGTCTTTGGCGATGGTGCCAGATTGATTAAAACGCAGTATGTTGTAGGCGAAGCTTCGGATACGGGCGAAGACGCCAGGATTCTTTCGAATACGTGATGCATCCTCGCCTAACGTCACGTCGCGGGTGTAATGAAGTTTGTTTTCGATGCCCCAATGCTTGCGAACGGCTTCAAACGCGGTTGCGGCGTCGACGGGGCGGTTTGAAAGATAGAACGACGTTTCGCTGGATGACCGCCACAGGCCCATCGCACCAACAGTCGCATAAACGGTTCGCTCGACCTGAATGATGGCCGCAACGTAAGGTTCCCATTCACTTTTATGCACGGCCTCGGCAGCGTCGAACACGCCGACGATCCGCGTTTCATGGCGATTGCGTCTTTTCTGATCGACCGTGTGAACGCCGGAAAGCGGTTTTGCGTTTTCAAGGACGGCTTCCACCTTCCGGCGCAACGCCAACTGATTGTCTTTCAGCTGGACGATGAGATGCGCGTTCGCTTGCGCGGCGGCTTCGAACGTTTTTTTTGACAATGCAACGCGTCAAGCGTGACAATCTTGTCCGCGACGTCGAGTTCTTTGAGCAATCGCTGGGCCGCGGGGATTTCGTTGGTTTTTTCGTCGATTTCGACGTGCGCGAGAACCAGCGCCGTATCGGCGGCAAAGACGCTCAGAATCTGCCGCGCTCGCACGTCGTTGAACGCATCGAAGCTGCCGCGCAGCGTCTTGCCATCCAGTGCCAACGCGCGTGCGCCGAGATTGTTTTCATCATCGTTCAGCTTCGCGGCGTGTTGCCGGAACGCTGCCTCAATGGCTTCGGCGTCAAGGCCCTAAAGAATGAAACGGATTGCCGTGTAGGCCGGTGGTCTCCGCCACGTCAGCCCAAAGGCCTTGTTCAGTTTGCCGCGATGAACTTTGATGAACGTGCAAATGCCGCGATACGAATTGGCTCCCGCGACAACGGCTAATATCGAAAACAGCAGGACGTACGGCAGTTTGTACATCTTCCCTTCCGCTCGCCGCGGATCGGGAATTGTCGCCAGCAACAACAAAAAATCTTGAAACGCTTTCATGACAACCTCCAATCGGTTCGGTTGTCAGACATAGATGCGGAACTTGGATATTGATAAATTAAAGCCCAAGGATAAAATGCCGCTACATGTGTGTAATTCCTCAATTATTGCTTGTTCTTTGTAGCTCTTTTTGTTGGGATATATTAATTATTTGTTGTAAATATCGTTTTTTATGGTTTGATGTGTGTAATAATTTTGTGCGATCTTTAGATAAGGTGTCTATCAGATATGGATAAGGGGGAGAGCATGAAGAAAGATATATTTATACGCGAAGTGGAAACTATTGCCGATTGTGAGTCCTTATCTCTATTAGCAGAAAAATTGGCCCACCATCACGGGGACAACCTAAAGCCAGATCCTGAGAGACTCATTCGTGATTGTGATTGGTTTTCGGCAAGAATAGCTTCGGCGGACGAGGTGGATGTTGGTTTTATTGGCTGGCACAGGGCATATGCATGTCAATCAGCAATGCGCAGCATAGAGCTGCAGAATTTGTATGTTGACCCCAAATACCGTGGTTTGTGTATAGGATCTAGATTGGTGTATGAGCTTGTAAAGGAAGCCTTGAGGTGTGTAGCAGATATCAAACTTGCTGTTATGAAAAACAATCCAGGTGCACTGGAATTTTATAAAAAACTAGGGTTTGAAACATCAGATTGTAATGCCTTTTGGCGCTGCAGATGGAAAGAAGATGACATGCGAAAATTCGAGTGTTGGGGCAGATCTAAATTTGAGTAATCTGCGGTGGGGCAAAAAGACGATTGTGCCCCCACTTTTTGTGGCTGATAAAGAAGATACATGGATTTATTAGACTTGTTGCGAAAGTCGTGTTGAATCTTTGTTAATAGCGCGGCGCTTTTGCGCAAGAGGCAATTTCAATGACTGACTGGCGTTGAGGCTTTCCTTTTTCTGAAAATGGTTGAGCGGGTTCGGCCCCTCTGTGTTAAATAGGATTTTGACGTTAGTGCGAGGGCAAAGACAACCCTTTTTAGTGCGCAGCCGAGCTAATCTTTATCCCTAAAGAACATGGACTCGGTCATTCCCTTGGATAATTCTTTTGTCGTGATTTTTTCTGCGTCCCAAGAATGGCATGTTTTCCCGGTCGGGTCATTGGGTAGGTTACCGCCTCTAATCATCCATGACTCGCCTTTTTCTCCAGGATCGGGCCATGATGAAAAGCAGAGTTTTGCTCCATGCGCATACGGCTCATTAGAACCGTTATAAGCTCTGACTCTCGCGCGTAATGTTTTAAGCGCATTTTCTGCTGACTCGGCGATAACCTTATGCTTGAGCACCAGAGAACAGGGCGTCAGAATTTCATATTCTTTTCGTTTGCTTCTTGGTTTCACTGATTTCGTCATGGCGATCCTCGCTTCGTTTTTTCCTGTTACAATATAATGCCGCCGTTGTTTTTTCACAATTCAGAAAATGAAAAACATCGTCATTTGCATTCTCGCAGTTGTGCGCGCAGCACGGCATAGTCTTGCAGCACATCCGGAAACGCAGCGTTGGGTTGAGCGGCCCTGATCTCGTACGCCAACTTGATCTGAAGCTCTTTGCCGTACTCCTTAATCGGTGGGCAGACACAGGCCGGATTAGAATTTGCCGTCCTGCAGGCGCTTAATGAGATCATCGCGAGTGCGAGGAGCGTTAAGTGTGGTGCGTAGTTGGGCATCTTTTATCTCCACTATTTTCTTGAGTTGATCGTAGCGTTCGGCGGTGCGGCCTGATTGGCGTGCGCCTAGCAGGATGGCCGTTACGGATGCCGCGATAGCGCCCCAGCCGATGAGACGCATCATGTTGCTGGTGAACCAGCTTGTGATTATTGTCCACATCAGCGTAGGCCTTTGCGGTAATCATCAATTCGTGCCCATAGCATTATGCCTATGCCGATCAGAGTGATTGCCAGCAGGAGCCATTTTGCTATGTCGAGGTAGGGGGCAAGTAGTTGCAAAGAGTCACGAGCGGGATCAAGGTCGTCTCTGATGGATTCCAGTGCGCCGAAACCAATGGTTGCCGCTGTAGCGGCCTGTCCGCCCTTTACGGTGCGCGTGTGTTGCAGATTTTTTGGAGGAGGCTCTACGCCTGCCAGAACCAGTGCCTTGTCTATTTGTGCAGCGGTGTATGGTTGCTGGCTGTTTTCAAAGTTGATAATAGCCACGACCAAGGCTTTCAGGTGCTCATATTTGTGCATATTCAGTATGATGTCGGGAGCAAAGCCAGTTTCGGATGAAACTGATTTGATGTAAGCCACAGTGTCGTTTTCCGCGCTAGGTGCCCAGCGTCCTATGATCTGGCGAATGCTACGGAGGCCTTGTTTATCCTGATATTTTATAAGCGTGCGGACAAGTGCGCGGATACCATAGATTGGGCTTTGGAATACGAAGAATTCTGTATCCGTTTGAGTTTCCGCCAATCCCTGCCACGGATCGTCCGTTCGGCGTAGATTGCCGGGATTGTTGTTGCGCATGCCACGCGATGTTTCTGTTTTGACCATAATGATCTCCTTTTTTCAGGCATAAAAAAACCGCTCTAAGGCGGATTGGGTTGTGAGTGTCTCTCTTAGATAGTGCTGTGGACATGTAGTGCGATTGACGTTCTGCAGAAGATGTGGCCAAATGAGTTGTAATTTGCAATTTGAGAAAAAAGCATGAGCGACTGAAGGAAGAGCGGCTCTTCGTTTGCTCTCTCCAATAAAAAGAGAAAGGTATCTGTGTCCATATGACGAAGCATGTAGCTTTTGAAGGAGTTCTTGGCGCTTATTCCGATCTGGCTTGCCGTGCGGCATTGCCTGATTATGAGACTTTGCCTTGCGCAACGGCAGAGGAAGCCGTTGCTGCTGTGCGCGATGGGCGAGCAGAACTGGCTATGATTCCGGTGGAAAACATGGTTGCTGGTCGCGTTGCTGCCGTTCATTATTTGTTGCCTAAGAGCGGCCTTTATATTGTCGGTGAGCATTATCAGACGGTCGAGCATCATTTGTTGGCGCTGCCGGGTGCGACTTTGGCAGATATCAAAAAGGCTCGCAGCCATGTTCATGCTCTGCCGCAATGTCGTCAGTTTCTCAAGGCGCACAACATCGAGCCAGTTGTGCGACCTGATACGGCGGGATCAGCGGAAGAAGTGGCAAAATTGGGAGACGTGAGCGTCGCGGCCATCGCCTCAAAACTGGCTGGAGAACTTTATGGCCTCAAAAGCCTCGCCGCAAATATAGCTGATGTGCCCGGCAACACCACGCGGTGTCTGATTTTATCTCCCACTCCGCAACGCCCCAAAGTCGGCGATGGACATTGTATAACGACGCTGATCTATCGCGTTCGCAACGTTCCTGCTGCGCTTTACAAAACTCTGGGCGGTTTTGCTACTAATGGAGTCAATATTACGCGCCTCGAGAGCTATCTTGCAGACGGAGGTTTTAACGTGGCGCAATTCTGGATTGATGTTGAGGGACATCCTGACGAAAGGCCGCTGAAACTCGCGCTTGAGGAACTATCCTTTTTTGTCGAGGAAGTTGAGATTCTTGGCGTTTATCCCGCCAGCGCTTTTCGTCTAAAGATGGTATAGATCGCGCCACTTGTTTTTTAGGGCCGCCATCGGCCCCTTCGGAAGGGCGGCGATTTGCACTACCGCATTATGTACGGGATTTAAAGCGGAAAACGTGGCGCTTCCTTGGGAAAATATGCACTATCCGCAAACGCGGATAAAAAGTTTTTTTGGTTTAAGTGGCGGAGGGAACGTTACTTGGTGGCGAACATGCTCCAAATTATCCCGTTGATTATAAATGGTTTTATTTTTATGAAGCCGCCTGAGTTGGTTAACGTGGGGCAATAAATAACGAACTGGCCACGCCCGCAGATTAAATCAATCGATTGATTTAATCTGTATATTTGTTGTACAATAGCCGAGAAAATTTTCTGTAGGAGGGTCTGTGTGAAAAAAGAAGATCTATCGGCAAAGGAAAGACTGGTCGAGTCAGCTCTGCGTCATTTTGCCAAAGCTGGCTATGATGGCACGTCAACACGAACAATCACAAAAGATGCCAAGGTAAATGTAGCGTCCATTCCCTACTACTTTGCCAGCAAAGAGGGGTTGTATCGCGCTGTCATTGAACGTTTGATCGACATCGTAAGACGGAAACTTGGTTTTTTCCCGGATGAAGCTGTAATGGCCGTATCAAGCGATGAGGCTTCGCCCGAAGTCCTAATGTCCTATCTCCATGATGCTGTGACGCGCCTCATCCATTTTCTCCTTGTCGATTTAGAGGGGCACGCTTTGCCAAGTTTATTTTTGCGAGAACAGGCTGTTCCAACGGCAGCGTTCTCGCTTTTATATGATGCCGCCATAGAACCAAATCACAAAGCTTTAACAGACCTTGTTGCGCGACTAACAGGCTATAGCACAAATAGCCAAGATGCCTGTCTTTGCACCAATTCAATAATAGGCCTCATTAGCATTTATCGCACTCATCGAGAGATGTGCCTTCGCCGCCTTGGGTGTAAAGCATACGGAAAAAAAGAAATTCAAGTCATCACAGATATGGCTCACAAAAATGTCGATGCACTCATCGACTGCCACCGCGTGCTAAACGGGCTTAAACCGTTGAGGATGACAACATGAAAATAAGAAGTGGCCTTATTCTTTTCTCTCTGCTTCTTCTTGGCGGCTGCGACAACTCACCAGCAACGATAACGGGCTATGTTGAAGGAGAATATTTGTATTTTTCGCCGTCCACGACGGGTATCTTAGCGGAACGCGTGCACCGCCGAGGCGACGAAATCAAAGAGGGGGAAACTCTCTTTTCCTTGGATTTAGTCGCACTGAAAGCGCGCCTGCGTTCTGATGAAGCGCTGTTGTCTCGCGAAAAAGCTGTCCGGAATGCCTCATACAAAGAATGGGCCCGTGTAAAAAAACTGGTGGAAACAGGTGCGGTTAGCCGTTCTGAATATGACCTTCGGTTAAAAGACGTTGAAGAAGCGGATGCCACTCTAAAGATGGCCGAGGAAACGCTGGTTGACGATCGGCAACGCATAAAAGAGGCGGCGCCCAAGGCCCCGACAGACGGAAAAATTGAAGATATCTACTTTCAGGTAGGCGAGACTGTACCGCAGGGAACGCCTGTCGTCAGCTTCTTGCCTAAAGGAAATTTAAAACTGCGCTTTTATGTCCCTCAACAAATGATGGCCCTCCTTAAAGAGCAGAAGAAAATCTTCTATTCTTGCGATGGGTGTAAAGAAACGAAAACGGCCATCGTGCGTTATATCGCTTCCGAAGCCGAATACACGCCGCCTGTTATCTATAGTGTTGGGTCGAGGGACAAACTGGTCTTTCGTGTCGAAGCTTATCCCGACGCCGATACGTCTGACTTGAAGCCGGGTCTACCGGTTGACATACGGATCACGATGCCATGAATGACGAACTCGCCATTGACGTTAAAGGACTGACCAAGAGGTACGGGCCAAAGCTGGTTGTTGATCATGTGGATGTCGCCGTTCCAAAGGGAAAGATTTATGGGTTTCTCGGTCCCAATGGCAGCGGAAAAACGACAACTATTCGCATGATTTGTGGCTTGTTGACTCCAGACGAAGGGTCTGGCACCTGCCTTGGTTTCGATATGCGGCGCGATGCCGCAGAGATCAAAAAAAGGGTCGGCTATATGACCCAAAAATTCAGTTACTGGGAAGATCTTTCAATTGAAGAAAATCTACTTTTTACTGCCGACATGTTCGGGCTTGACCGGAAAAAGGAGCGCGTTGAAAAAGCGCTCGAAGACCTTCGTCTTGTTTCAAGAAGAAAACAGTTGGCAGGACGCCTTTCCGGTGGATGGAAGCAAAGGCTCGCGCTTGCCGCATCAATCCTGCACGAGCCCTTGCTTCTTCTCCTTGATGAACCAACGGCTGGCGTTGATCCCAAGGCGCGTCGCGAATTCTGGGACGAAATACACCGTCTCGCTGGTCAGGGCATAACCGTTCTGGTCAGCACGCACTATATGGACGAAGCCGAAAGATGCCATGCCATTATCTATATTGCCTATGGGAGATTGCTGGTTCAAGGAACCGTACGCGACGTGATCGACCATGCCGGGCTGGCGACGTGGAGCGTAAAAGGGTCCGGCCTCTCTGACCTTATGCGGAATCTGGAAAAGAACCCGGCCATCGCCACGATGGCTCCTTTCGGCGAAATCCTGCATATAAGCGGCACGAACGAAGCTGCGCTTTACGAGGCGCTTGCGCCCTATATCGATGACCCATGTCTTGAATGGAGAAAAAGCGCGCCGACCCTTGAGGATGCCTTTATCCACTATATGGATCAAAACGACGAAAGAGGATTCTCATGATGAGCCCATCCTTGCGGCGTCTTCTTGCTGTTATGAGAAAGGAATTTACCCAGCTTCGGCGCGACCGCGCAACGTTCGGCATGATGATTATGATTCCGATTATGCAGCTTGTCCTGTTCGGCTTCGCGATCAACACGGATCCGAAAAATCTTCCGACAGCCATCCTCTTACATGATCGTGGGGCGATGGCGCGCAGTGTCATTTCCTCATTAAAGCATACAAGCTATTTCAAGATCGATCATGAAGTACAAAGCGATCGCGAAGGACAGAAGCTCTTACAAGAAGGCCACACGCAGTTTGTCATTACAGTTCCCGAAAATTTTGAGCGCGACCTCATAAGAGGCATGTCGCCGCAAATTCTTCTTGAAACGGATGCAACCGATCCGACCGCTTCGTCGGGCGCGTTGGCGGCGCTGCAAGGCGTTCTTGATAAATGGCGCGAAAATGAAATGACGGGCGCTTTATATAAAAAACAATCCCCGCCGCCGTTCGGTTTTACGGTGCACAAATTATATAACCCTGAGGGTTTTTCTCGTTACAACATCGTTCCTGGCATGATGGGTATCGTCTTGACGATGACGGGCGTGATGATGACGGCTCTGGCCCTGACCCGAGAAAAAGAAAGGGGGACGATGGAAAACCTTCTCTCCATGCCAGTCTCGCCCTTCGAAGTGATGGCGGGAAAAATCGCGCCCTATGTCATCATCGGGTACATCCAGTCGGCTCTTATCGTCATTGCGGCAAAACTGCTTTTTGATGTTCCCATCCTCGGCAGCCTTTGGCTTTTATCGGCGCTGCTTATTATTTTTCTTATTTGCAACCTTGCCTTGGGCTTTACAATTTCCACAGCAGCACAAAATCAAACGCAGGCCATGCAGCTTTCCTTTGCACCGTTTCTTCCGAGTGTTTTGCTGTCAGGATTTATGTTCCCTTTTAAAGGGATGCCGGAGTGGGCCCAAACAATGGGAAATTTTTTGCCTGCCACCTACTTCATTCGCATTACGCGCGGCATATTGCTGAAGGGCGCAGACTTTTGTGAGCTTTGGCCTCACATTTGGCCGATGGCGCTGTTTATGCTTTTTATAACAATCGTTGCAATGAAGTTATACAAAAAGACTATGGATTAACAAGCATCTCCCACAGCACCTTATACAACGAATCAGGGCTGGATAAGCAAGATCAAATCTCCTCCGCCAAGGCATTTGTAACCCGAAATTGCTCCGATTTCTCTCTACTGAAAAGTAGGGTTCCGTGGAGAGTTTTCGCATCTCTAACCGTTAATAACCACACTTATCGAACCAGACTCGGGGCATTTTTTCTCCATCCAATTCGGATAAATGTCCTTATTGGTTTAGAATTTTCAATCACTTATATCATATTGAAATTACTTGGATAATTCGACTTCCACCCATCCAATTTGGATGTATGGCGGAGGGAACGTGACTGGGGGAGAACATGCTCCTTGTTATCGCGTTGATTGCAAACAAATTTCTTTTTTGGGCAAAAAGCTAACTGCTTATAATCAAACGATTTCCACCTAAGCTCCTTTTAAGCGGTTTTTTTTGTGTTTTTGCGTGGTTTCTGAAGCGGTTCCTTCTTAACCCGAACCAGCCGCATTTCTTCAACAACATCTCCCTTGAGGAGACTTGCATCTTTTTTCCGGAGGAACAGAGGGATTTTATCACCATACACGACTGGTTCCCCATCATGGGTGACCACATAGTAGGTTTTTGTTTTGGCTTTTTTCATGACCCCTCTTTTCTGAAGGAAAGAACGATTTAATCGTCACCACTTTATAGAACATCTAAGAACCGAAGCAAGGCCTTACGATAAAGGGTCACACATCAATGCGAAAGCCTTCGTAACGGAAAATACGATCATTACGCATCCGCTCGATGCAGTAAAATTTCTTGGGCGTTTTGGCTTTCGTGTCGAGGATATAAACCAACATCGAATAGACGTAGCTTTCCGGGCCGGAGCCGGTGATGTTTTCCATTTCCTCTAGGCCGCTACGTTCTACCCAAAGCTTTGCTCCCTTGGGCGCAAAATTAAGCTTTGATTTCTTCCAAAGGATTATGCCGTCCTTCCCCCAATCGACGATGAGGTACTTGTGCAAGGGGCGCGGAGCATTTGTGCGAATTGTCCAACATGGCCAACGCTTCTTTTTCTTCCCATCAATGAAGTTCTCCAACGAGCAGTTCTCTATGGTTACGATGCGTCCCAAAGGAAATCCAGCCGGTTGGATATCTTTTCCAACTTTCAGTTCTGCGCGTTTTGTTTTTTTCATGCAGCAATCCTCGAGTTCTGAATTTCAATGAGAGAACGAAGAACGGGATCAAATCCGCTTATGGCAACATCGATAGAGCATAGATCAAGGCTGTATGCCGGAACATACTTGTTCTTGTAGTCGTCTAGCCCCTTTGTCTCTGAGCCGCCGTAGTTGATATAAGGAACGCCGTGTTCCCAAAGAGCTTCTGCCGTGGTCTTCATGACAAATTCTGACAGCCCTTTGCAGCTCGTATTGCATAGACTTACCCAAGCGTTGGCAATCTGAAGAGAATTGTTCGGAAGCTCCCACATCGTCACAGCTTCGACCTGATCATTCACAAAAAAGATGTGGCCACCTAAACGAAACGCCTCATCTCCAACTAAGTCCATCGCTTCAATGTAGGGCGAAACAAGTTCTTTGATTTCTTGCGGATCGCGCGTCCTGTTTGATGCCCACCGATTTGCAAACTCAATAATTTGCTCATCGTAGAATGGGGATAAGGGAACAACCTTCGTTTTGTGCTTTTCCAACTGTTTTAAGTGGTTGCGCGCCTTCATAAAATCAGCGCCACTCATATTTTTTACTCTTTCCGTTGAGAGTGTGCGAACCGGAAAACGCCAATCAAGGACTGTTTCCTCAACATGAGAAAGACTGACAGAGCGTCCAAGCGGAGCATTGATTGCACATAAAAATGGAGCGACAACATCTTCTTTTTTTATCCGTGCCATGCGAATTCCGGCCGGAGGGATTGGCATCTCGGTCAGCAGCTTTTGAAGTATCTTGTTATTCTTTTCCCCCCTTGGAGGGAAAATGAGAATTTGTCCCTCAACATTGGGGTGCCAGCAAATTGGAACATATGTATTGCCGTCTTGATATAACCACAGCCCCTTTCGCCCAGTTAAAGCGTAATAAACCGGAGATGTCACATAGCTATCCAAATCCTTTTCTTTTCCAAGAAAAGCAAAAAATAGACCCCTGTTTTCTTTGGTTAGGCATAAAAAGCGCCCCAACATGCTCACTTCGATCTCCCACTCTTCCATTTGCATCGAAAGAGTTGTCGATGTGAGAAATTGCATACTCAAATTAGCCTTTCCCATATTTTATGCCTTCCTTTGAACAACCGGATCTGCATGCATCCACACAAAGTTAAAAAGTTTTCTAGCACTATCGGCAAAACGAGCATCTTCAACAACGACAACGCGGGGGGATGGTTCCCAAGAAACCAGCGCAAGTTTCGAACCATAAATATAAAGCGGATATGAGCTGAAAAACTCGCCCGGAATACATCTATAATTATCGAGAGGCGGAATAAGATTGGGATCATTGGGGCGAACCAAAAGCCGATGAGTGATCCCTGCTTCCTTACGTAAGCGAATTTGTTCCGCCAACCACCCTAATTCGAGATTTTTAATGGAGTCACCTTCATCCAAGTGAGCGATCAATATTTCGCCACCACTATCTCTCAGTGAGTTGTAGAGGTCTTCGACAAGCTGCTTGTTGGCCCCAGTTCCCTCATAGGTAACAACCACACGATTTTTCAATCTGACGCCGGAATCTGGCAAGAAATCCAATCCAGCATCTTCAAATGCTTTTTGCATCTTTTCCATAGTGTCGCGCCGACCAAGCACCTTACCGCGCTCAATTTTATTGATTGCGTTAAGGGCAACGCCCGACACCTCCGCTAGATCAGACGTTTTCCAATCAAGCATGGCCCGAGCTGCTCTAAGCTGAATAGCATCAATCATTTTCCCTCCTTTGCGGGAAGCTACCCAAAATAGGCAAGATTCTGCCTAAAATGGGTAACACTTCACCTTTATAGTGTGTTTCCTTCGCATAGTCAATCATTTCATACCACGAAAGTATTTAAAATACCATTGACACACCCCTACGTCAATGGTACTAATGGTGAAGGGTTAGCATTTTAAGTGGGAACGGTTGTTTTGTGGCAACAATTAACAAGGAAGGGCATTTAGAATGTTAGATTTCAATGCATCTTATAAGGGTTACGACGAGCAGTATGTTCAGGATAACACCTTCCATGAAGGCGATGCCACCGTCTTGGTCTTCCCTTATAAGGCAAACGGGATCGTCCCAGTTGCCCCCGGAGACGACATTATCGACCGCCGCATGAATGCGCCCCTTTGCTCCGATGAAACGCGCGCCGTCTTGGACATGATTAAATATCGCGCCAAGCATCTGGGGCAAGAGATTTGGGTTGCCACAGGAACGTTTTTGACAACGATGGGCGTTGAGGAAATGGAAGACCTGTGCCGATGCGATTTTGTTCGCGCCGTTGAATACCTCGTCAATCTCGACATCCCCTCCCAAACGCAAAGCGTAATGTAAGGATGTCAGCAATGAAACCAGCCAAGCCCCAAACACAGAAATCAGCCGAAGACCTTTTCGGAGAAGCGATGGAAGATCGCGAGTTCTCATCCGGCGACCTAAGCCTTTTGACTTCCGGCCTCGTCGCGCTGCGCAAGGCTCATGAAGAACCCGTAAACAAAATAGAATTGCAAGCCATCTACGGCATGATCTCATACATCGCGCACGACCAGAAGGTCGGCGAGGACATTGTGGGCGAAATCATGACCGCACATTTTGGAGTCGATAGCGTAGCGGCCTTGCCCTCGCGCCTTTATCAGAACGCCATAGAATATCTGGTCGATTTGCAGATAAACAACATTATGAACTGATAGGACGAAAATGTCTGACGTTTATCTCATAACCGGCGCGCAAAGCAGAATGGCGCGATCATTGTTAAAATGGTCTCGTGAAAAGCTGGCCGAAGAAGCCAATGTCGCGCGCGGCACCATCCGCATTTTTGAGGACGATCAGCCGATCCGCGAATCCATTGTTCTGGACATTCAAAGCGTTTTCGATGCCAACGGCGTTGAATGCTGCCCGGACGGCAGTGTGAGGCCGCGCTCCGACAACATTAAGGATTTTCGTGGCCTTGGTGGGTGTGACCGCTTCTTCTCCAACATCGAAAAGATGCTGAAGGAAAGAAGCACGGGTTTGGTTTGCCGTATCGGTAGCCAGAAAATGCTAACACGGGTTACTGGACGAAACGGTCTAACCAATTTCGACCGGCTGGAGAGCCTAAGCAAAGTCGCTCCTGTGAGATGCTTGCTGTCCGATCAAAGAATATATCTGCCGGGGACGCATTCCTTTGAAGTCAGGGTTTATCCGGAAAACCGACCCAGCATCATCTCTTCCGAATTCGCCTACGGTGAAGAAGCCACATTCGCCGTCGATCAGGACGACCGCTTCCACTTTTGCCATCCGGCCTACATGGTTCTTGAATATCCTGAACTCGCAAAAAAGATGTTCGCGTATTTTGACAAGCATTGGCTTGAAGCTACGCCCTACTTGCCAGCTAAAAAAGGTACGGTGAATCTCGGCCAGCGCATGCCCGTGCCGGAGTGCTACGACGAGCCAAAAAGACAGGCTTGTTACTAAGCCGCGCTTCTTCCAATCAAGATGACATTGTTGTTTTTTGCCGCCATTTGCAAATTTGGCGGCAAAATTTGTGCGCCGTAATCGTTACGCTGCATCGCTTCTCCACAGGCACACCAGCTGCTGGGCGTTGCCTTTCGGCATAGAAAAAACGGCCAGAATTTTGACCGAAAAGGCCAAAAGAAAAATTCGGCCAATTTGACGGCCTTTAAACGACCAATTCGGCCAAATACTCTCGTTGTTTCGAATGCCGACGATATCGATACTCGTTTCATTGATTGAACAGTATCGATGGGCATTACATGACGAACAACGGCAACCTGATAGCAAAGTCTTTCGCCGCAGCGAAGAAGCCGAAGGCTTGTCCCTCATCGGAAATGGCTGTCGCTGTCGAAATTATCCAAGACAATTTTGCATCGGATGCCGAGCGCGAGGGTTTTACGCAGGCCGTCAAGATGCATGGGGTCACTTTCCTGTATCTCGCCAATTCCCCTCTGCCAGAGCCTTCTTCGCACGACCTAAACACAATTAAGAGATTGGCGCGCGGGTTGTCGCGTTTCTGGCCGCAGGCATTAGTTATTGGAGGCTGCCATGAATAAGATCGAGCAAATGCGCCTCTGCCTCATGCTGGCGTTTCAAAGCATGATTTCGCAGGGCGAGAACGCCAAATCAAAAGAAGCCGCCCAGCGAATTGTCGCTCTCGCCAGACTTATGGACGAATTTTGCGATCTGCACCTCAAACAAACATTCCCCGAAAAGACTATCGAGCTTGCCGAAGACAAGTGGACAACAAAGATCGACGCCGCGCTCAACATGCATGTTGAAGAGCTGCAAAAGCGCGAAGAAACGCAATTGCCCGAAGATCGGGAAACACTCATCCAGTTTTATGACCGCCTCCAGCAGCGCAAGGCGCGCCGGAAGCAATGGCTCTTCTATGCGGAAGCCTCGACGGAGCAATTGGCCGATCTGGTGCTGAAATATCTCGACGAGGAAATCGAGGACAGAAAAGCGGGAGGGTATCAATGACCAACAGTGAAAATACGCAGATACGCCTCAAAGACAGCGCAATCGGCCCCTCGCAACTACGCGCTGCGCGCGGCATGCTTGGTTGGTCTCGTGCTGAGCTTGCCAAGGAAGCCAAACTATCGGCGGAAACGATCAAGAATATCGAACACGGCGTTTATTCGCCAAAGGAAGAAACAATCAAAACATTAGTTGAGGCCTTCGCGCGTCGAGGCATCCAGTTTGTTCAAAATGAAGCCGTCGTCTGCGTTCCTGCCAGTTGCGGACAAAAGGAAAGCACTCTTGTGTTTTCTCATATTGGGATCTTCCGCACGGCGCTCTCTGTTTCCGAAATCAAGGAGATAGGGCATGTCTAAAGCCACCCACCCCCGCCATATCGTCGATCAGATCACGACCAAAACGGACAAGAGGTTTGAGCCGGTTGCTCGCATGGCGGATGCAATCGTTGAAACAACCTTGGAAAAAGGTGATTGCGCACAGCAAGACCTCCACGCCAAGGGCTTCACACATCAAGAGATAGCTGCCCTTTGGCATTTCGCCAACGCGCTGGCCGTCATTGAGCTTAAGTGCCGCATGAGCGGCATCGGTTCCTCTTATGAACGAGAGGTGCGTTATGCCTAAATCCGAACATAGTGCGATTACAAAGACATCGCCGAAACTGCGACTGATCAATCCGCCCAAGGCGCTCGAAGATGCCGAAGCGAGGCACGTCAAGATCGTTGTCTTTGACGATCAGAACCGCGTGCTGGCCATCAAAAGCAAGAACCGCTTTGTCTTGCCCGGCGGTCGCGTGGAATGGGACGACGATGACGCCGAGGCTGCGGCACGGCGCGAGGTGTTTGAAACCGCAAACATCGCCCTGGGCCTCGTGAAGCCTGTCACAGTCGTTAAGACAAAGGATCGGCAGAACCAGAGCGGACAAACACTCGTTTTCGTCGGACGCATGCCGGGCGGAGGAAAAATCTCGTCGGAACAACGAGGCAACAATCGCTTTATGAGCAAAGAGACATTTTTTGAAACGGTTGGCGGACAGAATCTCCTCGTCCGTTCATTAGTCGAGACCGCCCAGCGCGTTCTCGTTTCCGAAGAGATCAAATGCGAACAGGAAGAAACGGCCCAAACTGGACGAGAGAAATACAACATCGGAAGCGTTTTTTAGGCGAAGAGAACAGTAATTTCAGACAACAATCGAGGACAAAATGTATAAAATTGGCTTTCCCAAAGGGAACATAAAAAAGAAGTCACTATCCGCCATTGCTAAAATCTTAGGCCATGAAGTCGATCAGGATGGGCTGAATTTCTCTAATGGCAAAGATTGTGAGGCCTATCTGCTCAAGCACAGGGATATTCCTCTGCTTCTGCAGCAAGGTCGGCTCGACTTTGCTGTAGCCTCCACGGAATGGCTTGAAGAACGAGAAGCGGACTTTCCTATCCTTTGTGCGTTGGGGTGGAGCCAATACAGGATTTGTCTGATAGGAAGCCCGTCCAAGCCCATTGACCAGCAAAAAGGCCCAACCTCCTGCGTCACGGAATACCCCGTTATTGCCAAAGAGTATCTCAAGAAGAAGGGGTGGTATGACACACAGCTTTTTGTCGTGTCGGGATCAAGTGAAGGGTTCGTCCCATCAATATATGACTGCTGCATCGACTGTGTCGAAACGGGGTCAACCCTTAAACGGCAAGGCCTCGTCGTTCTGGATACAATTCTGACGACGGACACGGTTCTGGTTGGGAGAAATAAAGAATTGCGCCCCGACATGAATCTCATATCGGCAATCAAGGCGGCATAAAATGAAAACAATCTTATTAACAGGCGCCTGCACCGGCATCGGTTCGGCCATATATAATAAACTCAAACAGAAGAAGGCCTATCGCTTTGTCGTTTTGGGCCGCAAAAAGCCCGAAGGCATGCCTTTCGTAGAAACTGAAAATGAGTGGTTCATTCCGGTAGATCTGGCCGATGTCGAACAAACCGAACAGAAGCTACGGCTGGTTCGGGAACATCCCGGGTTCGGAGAAATCGACATTATCATCAACAACGCAGGGCAAGGATACTTCTCTAAAATTGAGGATATCGAGACGGAAATGTGGCTCAAAATTATCAACCTCAATTTGACTGCAACCTACGCAACGATCAAAACTTTCCTGCCAAACATGAAGCGGCAAAACTATGGACGAATCATCAACATTTCCTCCGATGCCGATCACACAGGCTTTCCTGATGGAGGCGCTTATTGTGCCAGCAAATTCGGCGTGTTGGGGCTTTCCGAGGCCGTAAGAAAGGAAATAATTGGCCAGAACATAACAATAACGGTAATCTCGCCGGGTCGCGTTGACACCTGCTTTAATGGGAAAAAGCCGGGTGATCGCCCCCTGTCTCTTAAGCCTGAAGATGTTGCCCAGCAAGTTGAGCATGTTCTTGCGCTAAGAGACAATTGCAACGTCGAAACAATCAGACTGAAATCAACATTGGAGTAAGAAGATGACAACACAAGATGGATATGAAAAAGTTGGGGCGTCCGCTACGAAAGAAGACGTCAAAGATGCGATTAAAAGCCAATCCGCTGGGCTTTATCCCGGCGCTTTCTGTAAAGTCGTCGAGGACGTTGCTGGCGATCCCGATTATTGTTCCGTAATTCATGCGGACGGGGCCGGAACAAAATCAACCATTGCGTACATCCACTATAAAGAATATGGCGACGCCTCCGTGTTTAGGGGCATAGCTCAAGATTCGGCCATTATGAACTTGGACGACATGGCTTGCGTGGGGGCCACAAATGACTTTGTTTTCTCAAATACAATTGGCCGTAACGCCCATCGCGTGAATAAAGAGATTTTGACTAACATCATTGAAGGTTATCAGGACGTCGTCGATAATCTCAAAGAGCACGGCTGCAGAATCATAATGGCTGGCGGCGAAACTGCGGATGTTGGCGATCTTGTAGAAACAGTCATTGTCGACTCGACGGTGTTTGTCCGCCTTCCGCGCAAAGATGTTATTGATGCCTCGAACATTAAGCCGGGAAATGTGATCGTTGGCCTCGCTTCCTTCGGCAAGGCTGTTTATGAGAAAAGCTACAATTCCGGTATCGGCTCAAATGGTTTCTCACGGGCGCGGCATCTGCTCTTGAAACATGAGTATGCCGAGAAATACCCAGAAACCTTTTCGGCAACAATTCCCGACGAACTGGTGTTTCAGGGAAAATATGCGCTTGACGATCTTTTGCCGAATGGAAATGGCATGACGGTTGGCGATGCTCTTTTATCCCCGACACGGACGTATCTGCCTGTAGTGGATGAGGTTCTCAAACGGCACAGACGGGACATTTCCGGCATCATTCACTGTTCCGGCGGCGGGCTAACAAAATCGCTGCACTTTGGGCGCGGCCTTCATTACGTCAAAAGCGACCTTTTTGAAGCGCCTCCCATCTTCCAAGCCCTTCTCGATACAGGGAACATTTCTTTGCAGGAAGCCTGCAAGGTTTTCAACATGGGCATTCGCTATGAAATTTACACGACGGCGAAAATTGCGCAGTCGGTCATAGCCATAGCCAAGGAATACGGGATTGATGCAAAGGTGATCGGAGAAGTTCTGCCCAAAAGAACCGAACGCAACTCTTTGACCATCAAGACCAGAGGGGAAGAGCTAACATATTAGGAAGGGTATTTTATGGACGATAATTCAACGCAAGACTTTCTTATCAGTCTGGATGATTTTGACCCCGGAGAAAGATTAGACAAACTCAATTTATTGGCTGGAGAAGATGAAGCCAAGCAGCTTCAACGCGACGAGTGGCTTTTCCTGATTGCTCTCTACGTCATTGACGAGACAATTCGGGAGAAGCTGCCCAACCGCTACTTCTTCTATATTTTTGGGGATGCCAGCGTTTTCATGCTTCTTGCCATGAGTGGTTTCCCTCATATCGAAGGAAGATATGGCCACAAGCTGGCCGTTCTTTTGGGCGCGGCGCACCTTCTTTACAGGTTCAACGCAGCTAAGAAGTTTGCTTTGCCCAACGAAAAAACAAAGCAATTGCGGCTTAACAGTTGGGCGAGAGCCTACATCAAAGAGCAAAGCATTCTTGAAAGCATGTCCGCCGAGGTTGAGAAAATGCGCTCTGTTTTTCTGGCTTGTTTTGAAGAAAACGAAGCGACCTATCGGCAGCTTGGCAAGCTTTTGCTTTCCGACATTACGGAAGAATCAGCCCAAGAGATTTTAGGGCTGAACGAAGGATTGCAGATTAAATTATTATCGTGAGGATAAAATGAGCACACACATTCAACAAAAAAACATTGAAGAGCTACAGCAAACGGCGCTGAAATTGTATGGGCGTTACGAGCTTGATAAATCTCTCCTCTGGTTCGTTGAGGAGGTGGGAGAAATTGTCTCCGGCATAAGAAAGAAGAAAAGCAAGGAGCATATCGAAGGCGAGATTGGCGACGCTCTCGCGTGGATTTTTTCTCTATCGAACATCTTGGACATTAAGGTTGAGGCAGCCTTAAGGGGAACGATGGAAAAGGAAATCAGCCGCCAGCTTAAAGCCTATGGTAGGCTCAAATATACCGAAGAAAGACGTAACGCTGTGATAAGAGGCAATCTCATTATCGGATAGTGTTGTTCCGCACCGTGTTGGCAAGCAACTTAACAGTACTTTCCATCACCCCTCCGCTGACGAAAGCGCTGGAAGATCGGCTAT
>JAQUWX010000108.1 GCA_028692635.1 Alphaproteobacteria bacterium | reverse complement strand
TGGCTTAAAAGACATATTGATACTGACGCTTCGCTTGGCGAGGTTTGCGATAAGCTTACCGCTATCGGGCTGGAGGTCGAGGGCGTTGAGGATCGCAGCGAGGAGTTGATGCCGTTTATCGTCGCCCAGATTGTTTCGGCGGAGAAGCATCCTAATGCCGATAAGTTGCAGTTGTGCTCGGTAAATACCGGTAAGGAAAAATTGCAGATAGTGTGCGGCGCTCCCAATGCTCGCGCCGGGCTTAAGGTGGTTTTGGCTCGTCCGGGAGACGTTATTCCGATAAACGGAGAGGCTTTGAAAAAGGGCTTAATTCGCGGAATAGAATCCTGCGGCATGATGTGCTCGGCTCAGGAGTTGATGCTTGGCGAAGACTCTCACGGCATCATAGAAGTGCAGGAAGATGCTCCTCTTGGTGTGAGCTATGCTTCTTATGCGGGGCTTAACGATCCTGTGATTGAGATAAATCTTACTCCGAATAGAGGGGATTGCGCTGGCGTGCGTGGGGTCGCTCGGGATCTTGTCGCTGCCGGTATGGGCAAGCTTAAGGAGCTTAAGATCGACAGCTTTAAGGGTAAGGAAAAAAGTCGGATAAATGTGAAGTTGGATTTTCACGCAGATAAAAAGAACGACTGCTCGCTTTTCACAGGGCGGTTGGTTCGTAACATAAAGAATGGGCCTAGCCCGGAGTGGATGCAAAAATATCTCCGCGCAATCGGTTTGCGTCCTATTTCTGCGCTTGTCGATATTACTAACTTTATAACTTTTGATTGCGCAAGGCCGATGCATGTCTTCGATGCGGATAAGGTGAACGGAAATCTTCGAGTGCACTCTTCTAAAGGCGGAGAGGCTTTCAATGCGCTGAACGCTAAAATCTACGCTCTTGAGCCGGGGATGACTGTGATTAGCGATGATCGTGGAATTCTTAGCCTGGCTGGAATTATGGGCGGAGAGGGAAGCGGGTGCGAGCTTGATACTAAAAACGTATTCATAGAATCCGCTATGTTCGATGCGGCTCGCACGGCAAAAACCGGACAGGCTTTGCAGATTTCATCCGATGCTCGCTATCGTTTTGAGCGCGGCGTTGATCCTGCTTTTGTCGTTTCAGGTTCGGATCTGGCTTTGCAGCTGGTGCTTGAGTGCTGCTCTACCAAGGATACCGTTGTCAGCGAGATGGTTGTCGTTGGAGAGGCAACGGCGCCGGAGCGCGCAATAGATTATGATCCCAGGCAATGCTTGCAGCGCATAGGAGTCGATGTCAGCGCGGCTGAGCAGAAAAAAATTCTGACCGATCTTGGGTTTAAGGTCGAAGATAAAAAACAGAAGTTTGTAATTACCGTTCCCTCTTGGAGGCCGGATGTATCGGGAATTGCCGATATCACCGAAGAAGTAATTCGCATTAAAGGGTTTGAATGTATTCCCGCTTTGTCTTTGCCAAATCCTTCGGCGGTCACTTCCTCTGCCGTAAATCGCGAGGATTTGCGCGCCGGGCAGATCAGGAGATCGCTTGCGGCACAGGGGTTGATGGAGGCTGTTACTTGGTCGTTCATGTCTCAGCCGTTAGCTGAGTTTTTTGCTGAGATTAATCCGAGTTTGAAATTGATTAATCCTATCAGCTCGGATCTCGATGTTATGCGTCCTTCGATAATGGGAAATCTTTTGCTTGCGGCAAAAAGAAACGCCGATCGCGGATTTGCAGATGTCGGATTGTTTGAGGTTGGGCCTACTTATCATAACGCGACTCCTGAGGGCCAGGTCATGATGGCGGCTTCGCTGCGGTTGGGGAGCACTTCTCGCCACTGGGCGGATAAGGCTCGGGCGTTCGACGCTTTCGACGCAAAGGCCGATGCTGTGGCGGCTCTTTCGGCTGCCGGCGCTCCTGTTGCTTCGTTGCAGGTTACTGCTGACGCTCCTTCCTGGTATCACCCGGGGAGATCGGGGTGCTTGCGGCTGGGTCCCATGGTTCTCGGTTATTTCGGAGAAATCCATCCGCGCCTGATGGCTGCTGCGGACGCTCCGGGGCGCGCTGTGGGGTGTGAGCTGTTTATTTCCGCCATACCTCAACCTCGCTCTTCGGGCTGCGCAAGGCCGCTGCTTAAGATGGAGACTTTGCAGCCGGTGTCTCGCGACTTCGCTTTTATCGTCGATGAGAAAATCGTGGCCGAGAAAATTATCAGGGCCGTTAAAGGCGCAGACAAAAATCTTGTGCGCGATGTGACGGTTTTTGACGTTTATTCCGGAGATCGCATAGAGGATGGTAAAAAATCTATCGCGCTTAACGTAATTTTGCAGCCTCAGGACCATACCTTGACTGACGTTGAGATCGAGGGCGTTTCGGCTCTTATCACCGCAGCGGCAAGTAAGCTGGGCGCAATATTGCGCGGATAATTACGGTTTTAATCGGTATTGAGAAATCCACGGATTAAATGAAAGTGGCTCTAAGGAATTGTTGGCCAAAATCAGAAGCCTCTCTTTCTTTGTTTGCTTGTAGGCCAGGCCGGATATGGGCGCTTGAAATGCGCTCCCATCTACCAGTCTTATCGCTATGTTGACTTCTCTTTGGCAAGGCACGGCTTCCAGTAAAGCCATTAATTCTTCGGCAGTCATGGTTCCTCCTTAGTTATGTAAAATAAATGGAAGTCATGACATTGTCCTCAATGCCATAACATCCAGCCGCACAATAACCCCATGAGCAATCCAGAGATGGCTATAACTGTGAAAGCGACGACTATTGCGCCAGACTCAGTGCAGGCATCCCTCTCGCATGGGGCGGTTTTTTCAAAAAATGGCGGTTCCACTAGTTGGCTCATAAATTGTCCTTTCTTTCTCCTGAGAGTTCGGGCACGCCCTGAATATAAGTCCGTGTTCTGCGCTAATATGGCTCATAACTAGGACTCTTAATACGAATTACATACGTCAGCAAGGCTAAATACCGAATATAATTCGGTGGTTAATTTTATTTA
>JAQUWX010000048.1 GCA_028692635.1 Alphaproteobacteria bacterium | reverse complement strand
ACATGCAACGATCTGTGTGAAAGTCGAAGCGCAGTTTGTACGGGAGTCACTAGCTCTATAAGTCCACCGCAAAGTTGTGAAGAAGTGGCTTTCTCTCCTGTATGGGGCACCTGCCGCTGCTGCAAGGCGGTGTCGCCATGAGAAATTATTTTATTATCATTGTGATGATTGCTGTTTGTCTTTGTGGATCGGCTCAAGCCGCTCAGAAAACCATCGGCACAATATGTAATAGCGACAACAGCAATATCGACTGGGATACCATAGGTCAGTGCAACGGAACGGTATTTCAGAAAGTCCCGTTGATATTAGGAGCGGTTGCAACTCCCACCTATACTTCAACTACATGCGACGGAACAAAAGCAGGAATGCTCCAATGGACAGGAACGTCATTTAAAAGCTGCAACGGAAGCGGCTGGACAGCCTTCGGAGAAGGATCGCTTTTAGGACCGTCGGCTACGAACACAGCCCCCGCCCGCCCCGGAGACATAACCACCGGCCTATTCAGCGATACCGCCAGCACCGTGAGCATGGCGACAGCGGGAGTGAACAGGTTAATAGTTACAGCGAGCGGATATGTGGGGATTGGAACGACTGTGCCGGGATATAAATTGGATGTTGTTGGGACTATTCAAGCGAACGGAGGTTTGCTTTCGACAGCATCTGGCGCAGACATCGGTGGATATATAACAATTTCAAATACCGCAAAGGCAGCAGGAACTGCGTTAAGATGGAATATTTATAATATGTCTGGCGCTTACGGAAACTCTCTTCAATTCTGGGCTTATGATAATGGCGGTTGTGGCGGCAGCGGACTTTGCTCATCGCGGTTTGTGCTTATGGATAACGGTAACGTTGGTATTGGAACTCAGCCAAGCACTCTATTGGAGATATCAAAACCGTCTGGTGGCGCAGCTGATTTAGCAATTAATAGAGCTGGCAATACAAGCGATTACGCACGGGTCATATTTAAAACGGGCGGCGTTTCTAAATGGTATTTGGGACTTGATAAAGACTTATTTCCTAACTCTGATAAATTTATGGTTTATGGACCATCTGGATTAAGTACAACATTTGATGTTAATGGCAACATAGGCATTGGCACAACGAGCCCCCTAACAAAACTCCATGTTGAGGGAAGTCAAATATCCAGTTTTACCGGAAATACCCGAGGGATGTTTTCTTTAAGTGGTGCTTACACCGCCGGCTATTACACACCCATAGATTTTCTTTATCACACCGGACAGAATCCAACCGCAAGAATAGCGGCTTATCATGATGGTGGTGGCTCGAAGCTCGTATTTGGAACATCGAACAATTATGCCACAGGCATTACCATTGCGGCAATGATTATAGATTCCAGTGGAAACGTCAGTGTGACTAACAATCCAACCGCATCAAACCATGTCGCTACCAAAGCCTATGTGGACTCCGCCGCTTCATGCGCGGCTCATGGGTCGTATAGGGTTACTTGTTTTCAATACAGCAGCCATTGCACCCCCGCTGCCTGTAATTCTGGAGATACCGAACTAAAAGGACAACAATGCACTCTGGATGCAACCGATAGTGGATCCTCTTACTACACCTGCGAGCGGTGGTGCCTGCATTAAGCTCTGTGATATATTCCGCCTGTTACAGGGCGTGAGACTCCGGTGGTTCCGGGGAGACTTAACGGTAGTTTTAGAAAAGAGCGCGCTGCTAGATAAGCGAAGGCTTCTGCTTCAAGGCCGTCGCCGCTCCAGCCGAGATCGTCCACGGAACCTACGGGAAGTCCTGTCAGTTGCTCTATCCAGCGCATCATCGTCACGTTGTGCCTTCCGCCTCCTGTCAGATATATCGTTCGCGGTTTCTCAGGTAGAAATTTCATGCCTTGCGATATTGCCCATGCAGTAAGCAGAGTAAGCGTTGCGGCTCCGTCTTTCAGGCTAACGTCCTCCTTGGGCATAAAGCCTTTAAAGCAATCTCGATCGAGAGATTTCGGCGGCTTTTCTTCAAAGAACAAGTGGCGCTCAAATTCCGCGACAAGCTCTTCATTCACTTTGCCCTCTGCGGCCAGTTGCCCAAACTCGTCATACGGTTTTCCAGTATGCCGGAATACCCAATCGTCTATCAGCGCATTTCCAGGCCCCATATCAAATGCCAGCATTTGGTCGTCGGCTTCTCCGCCTATCCACGTTATGTTGGACACTCCGCCTATGTTGACAATCGCCGTCGGTTTAGGAAGCTCCGCTGCAAGCGCTCGATGATATAAAGGAACCAGAGGCGCTCCATGGCCTCCTGCAGCTACGTCGGCAGAGCGAAAATCGTTTATAACCGGTATGCCGGTAAGCTCTGCCAGAAGATCTCCGTCGCCAATTTGCACCGTCTCTCCGGCTTCCGGTTTGTGCCAGATGGTTTGGCCATGAAACCCTATGAAATCGATGGCGTCCGGGGTTAGCAGGTTCTCTATGAGAAATTTATGCACTAATTCAGCGTGGAGCTGCGTCAACTCGCGCTCAAAAGCGGCAACCTGGGGGTTGGCAGCGCCTTCTTTCTTTCCGAAGCAACCTCTTAAGTGCTCCCTGAATTCTGGGTCATATGAGTGGGACATGAACGCAAGCGGCTCGACATATTCTCGACCGTCCGTTTCCATAAGCGCAGTGTCTATCCCATCGATAGAGGTGCCGCTTATCATTCCTATGGCGCGAAAAACCTTGGTTACCATGTTTTTTGCCTTTTTATGTCCCTATTGTTAGGATAGTTTCATAATCAAGAATAATTCAACAGAAATAAGAGTCTGAACCATGAATGCCAGCATAAAATCCGACTTCCTGCGCGTTATGACCGAGCGTGGCCATCTTAACCAATGCACCGACCTTGAAGCTCTTGATGCGCTCGCCCAGAAAAGCATCATTACCGGGTATATCGGCTTCGATGCCACGGCAGATAGCCTTCATATCGGCAGTCTGGCCGCTATAATGATGCTGCGCCGTATGCAACAGACAGGGCATCGCCCTATCGTTCTTATGGGCGGAGGAACTACAAAGGTAGGCGATCCTTCGGATAAGACCGGCTTGCGGCAGATGATGACTAATGAAAAAATCGACGCAAATATCGCCAGCATCAAAACCATATTCGATAATTTCCTGACATTCGGAAGCGGACCACGCGAAGCCGTTATGGTGAACAATGCCGATTGGCTGGATAAGCTGGAATATATTCCCTTCCTGCGCGAGATCGGACAGCATTTCACTATCAATCGCATGATCGCTTTTGATTTTGTGAAACGCCGCTTGGAACAGGAGCTGCCTCTTACGTTCCTCGAATTCAATTACATGATTATGCAGGGATACGACTTTCTTGAGCTTTTCCGTCGCCACAAGTGCACTCTGCAAATGGGCGGGTCGGATCAATGGGGAAATATCGTCAACGGGGTGGAGCTTGGCCGCCGCATAGGAGGCACTGACTTCTTTGGGCTTACCACTAATCTTATTACTACGTCCTCCGGGCTTAAAATGGGCAAGACCGTGAGCGGCGCTGTCTGGATGAAAGCCGACCGTCTCAGCCCTTATGACTATTGGCAATTCTGGCGCAATACTGAGGATGCCGATGTGGGCCGCTTTTTGCGACTGTTCACCGATATGCCTATAGATGAGATTGCCAAATTAGAAAAACTCGGCGGAGCGGAGATAAACGAGGCAAAGAAAATCCTGGCGTTCGAAACTACCAAAATGTGCCACGGAGAAGACGCTGCGAAAAACGCTGCGGAGACTGCTCGCGCTACGTTCGAGGGCGGCGGCAAAGGAGCTGACCTCCCAGTTTATGAATTCGCGAAAAGCAGCTCTCCTGCCATGGTGGACGTTCTTGTGTCTTTGGGATTTAGCTCGTCAAAGGGAGAGGCAAAGCGTCTTATCGAACAAGGCGGTTTGCGCCTTAACGACAAGCCAGTGACCTCTATCACTGCCACGGTAAGCGCGAACGATCTGGATGGCGACGGAACCGCAAGGCTAAGCGCAGGAAAAAAGCGCCATGCCGTGGTGAAGTGCGTTTAGTCTGTTTTTGCAGGCTCTTCGGTTTTCTCGCTGAAGAACAGGTTGCGCAGGAATCCCGGCGTTAGCAGGGAAACCGGGTTCACGCTTACGTCCGGGTCTTCAAGTTTGCCTTTTACTGTGTAAGACGCAGCGATTACTCCCTGCCCTTCTCCTCCAGTTATGATGCCGCCAACAAGAGGTATGACGTTAATCACGCTGTTGAAAAAGCTGAACGGAACCAGCGTTCCATGCAGGTTAGCTGATCCGTCGTCCAAATTAAGCGAGCCGTCCACATTCACTCCGAAAACCGATCCGGCAGCTCGGATTTGTTGCAGCTCTATCGTATCTCCATGCCAACTATATTTGCCTTGAAGATGATCGAAGCTTGTTTCTCCAGTCACCAGATCCGCAAATCCAAACGGAGAAGCCGCATTCAGAAGCCTGGCTAAAACAGGCAGTCCTGAAACAAAGAAGCCGCCTATATTGAGGTCCCCTTCGATCACGCGAGGATCGCTCTCGCTGCTCTGTCCGCTTACTGTGATGGGGCCTTTGTGAACGGTGTCGGTGAAGCCCATGCCTTTCAGAAGATTTCCAAAATTGTCGCACTTTATGCTAAACGCTCGGCGATTGGGCGCTCCGAGTTGAGGGAGCAGGCTTATGTAAAGCTGACTCTCTCCATTCGCCATGCCGTGCAGGTCAATCTCATCCCATCCGATTTTGTCCTGGCGGGCGTGGATTACTACGTTTCCGATGTATCCGCTTTCGCTCATGTAAAGCTTATCAAGCTTGACCGTATAATCAGTCGTTTCTTTTTCTTCTGGTTTTTTGTTTTTATCGCTTTCCATTCCGCTTATGTCTAAAGCTTCGCCTTCGGCGGAAATGCGTGTCATCGTTTTGTCTTTTGATATGCGCAAATTCGCATTGGTGCGCCCTATGACCAACGGCTTTAACTCAAGATTAATCAACCGACCGGTCTTGCCCTCGACGACGGCGGAGCCTTTGGCTTTTATTTGATGGCCCTGAAGTGAAATCGATTTAATTTGTATGTTCTTGCCATCGGGTATCTCAACCGCGAAGTTAAGCGCCGCCGGAGTTCCAATCGCTTTATTCCAGTTTAACTGCTTAAAGACAAATCCCGCCTGGCGGAAATTAAGCTCGCCGGAGATGCGGGATAGATCCGAGCGCGGTTGAGAATATTTAATCGCAACTTCAGTCGATCCCTGCGGTTTTTCCATTCCATCTATGCCGAGAAGCTTCCACTGCTCCCCCGATATCGAGCCGGTTATATCCGCTTGATAGCGAGGCTTGTCCGGCGGAGGATCGAATATGCCGACCCATGAAACTTGCATCGTCACCTTGTTCAAATCCAGCGGACCTTTGATCGTAAATCCGTTCTGATCTAGATCCAAAGCTACGTTGCCGTGAGCGATCTCTATTCCCGGAATGAGCTTTTTCGCATAAAAATCTTTGAGCTTCGCCTCGGCTTTAATAGCCACGTCGCGCAGGGCTATGTCCTTTAAAAGAGGAAGCTTGATATCTACAAGACCTTCTATGTTGCCATCTACTTCATCAGCGCGCATGCCTATGGCCTTGGCGTATCCTAAAGGCGGGGCGTCAATAATGCGTATAACTTCTTTTATCGGCCCCAACATCCTTACGGGAATATCCGCGTTCTGCACGCTGTCCTGGAAGCCGGTGATTTTTACTGTCGAGGGCTGGAGTTTCAATGCGCCGACGCCTCCGCCAGATAACGCGATGTCCATGCCGTTGAGATCGAATTTAGCTTCCGCGTCAACTCCTTCGACCAACGGAGCGCCCTCTATGTATTTGACGTTGCCCTTCTTGGCGATAAGTTTTCCTTCCCCGGATTCCAACACCATGTTGGCAATGTCGTTCCATTTGAATTTTCCTTTAAGCGCTATCTCTCCATGCTCGAACATTCCCTTGCTCATATTGGACGATATCCAATCGCGGGCGCCGGGAACGATCGCTTTCGGCCACACAGCCGCGTATTGATCCATAGGCAAGTCATCCAGCATCACGTTCATGATAAAGCCGATATCAAATTCTCCATCCGCAGGCGCCGTTCCATCAAGCGCGACGCGCAGCTTGGGGCCTCCAAAATCCAGGCCGTTACCCGAGATTTTAAGCATGCGCGGTTCTTTGCTGTAATCGACGGCGATATTTAAAGATTTTAAAGCTCGCGGCTCGTCCCATAAATCGAGAGCGGTTAGCCGACCTTCTCCACCATTTAATTTTATATTAGTCGATACTACGTTCAGCTTTTCATCAAAAACCGCTTTTGCTTCTCCTGTCAGAGGCAGGTCAATTCCAGACGCCGCCACCTGCGATCCAGCAAGTATTGTAGATATATTCAGATCGCTGAAGCTTATGGCGGCTTCGTGCGTTTCTTTATCCCGGTCAAAACGGTATTGAGCTTTTAACGCAGTTTTATATTCATCTCGCGTAATTTCGGCTCCAAGCTGGCCGATTAATCCTATATCGTCATGATTAAGGCTTATCTCTGGAATTTTTAATGTCCACTCCCGATTGCTCATTGCGTCTTTAAGCGTCACTACGGCATTAGTTACTTTTAACTCATGCAGACGGCCCTTTTTGGTCAGATCGTTTATGCTTTGCTGGATCGAGCTTATTATCTCGGCGGACGATGTTTTCTCACGGGCTATCGGTTTGTCGCCGTTCGATATGACTCCGCCAAAAGAGAATTCTCCGTTCTCGTTGCGCTCAAACCATAGTTGAGGATTTTCTATTCCAAGCTCGGCAGGAATCAATCTTCCTTGCAGCAGACCAATTACGCTTAACTTGACTTTTATCGATGGAAACTCCGCCAGCACGTCCTTGTCGCTGTCCAGTATCTTAACGTCCTCTCCCTTCAGAGCTATGGAGCTGTCCGCGTTGTCCCATACAAGAAGCGTCGTGCCAATCTCAGACGTGGTTTCCGGCAGTAGATACTGTAACCCCGATTGCACATAAGGCGTTAAATATGAGGAGCTTATCGGCTCGGACGCAAGGCGCCAAATCAACAACGCAAGCACCACCACCGATGCAGCGGCGATGGCGGCAATAAGATCTATAAGATATTTAAGTGTACGGCGCATGGCTTGCCAAGTTATACTCCCAAGAGGGCTGAGTCATGGGAAAATGTGATTTCCAGCCCAGTAAAAACCAGAAAAGCGCGCTTGACTTCATTGCTGTTTCTGGTTTCTTTCAGTGTTTTTTACCCCTAATCCACTCCCGGAGTGCGCCATGGCCAGTGTCAGCGTTGCAAAAAAAGTCCTCGCCCCCAGAACGGCCTCTAAAGCTGCGGCTAAACCGGCGGCTAAAAAAGTCGTTCTGAAGCAGAAAAAAACGGCGCCTAAACAACCCGCAAATAAGCCTGTCGTTAAGGGACATGCGCTTGGTATCGGCATGCCCGCTCCTACATTCGACATGATGGCGACTAATATCGGGGAAGTAAATCTTGCCAAGTTTAAGGGCCATCCCTTTGTGCTTTATTTCTATCCAAAGGATGAAACTTCCGGCTGTACCGCCGAAGCTTGCGGGTTCCGCGACGCTATGCCCAAGTTCGATAATATCGGCGTGGCTGTCATCGGAGTCTCACGAGATAGCATCGCAAGTCACCAGAAATTTAAGAAAAAATTCGATATCGATTTTCCTCTGGCCTCGGATGAGGATGGTAAAGCCTGCGAAGATTATGGCGTGTGGATCGAAAAGAGCCTCTATGGCCGTAAATATATGGGCATTGATCGCGCTACATTCCTCATCGACGCAAAAGGCATAATCCGCGCAGTGTGGCGCCATGTGAGCGTTCCCGGCCATGTCGATCAAGTCCGAAAGGCTGCGGCTGCGCTTTGAAGCTTGTTCACTCATCTCCTGAAGCCATAAAAGAGGCTGCCACTCTCCTGCGCAAAGGCAGGCTTGTGGCTTTTCCCACAGAAACCGTTTACGGGCTTGGCGCGGATGCTACTAACGATCATGCAATCGCGGCGGTTTATGCGGCAAAAGGACGGCCTGTATTTAATCCGCTTATCGTTCATCTCCCCGATACGCGCAATATAGATAAGCTTGTCGTTTGGAATGAGACTGCTCAAAAACTGGCGGATAAATTCTGGCCCGGGCCGCTTACTTTGATATTGCCCAGGGCTTTAAATTGCTCTGTCTCTTTGCTGGCAAGCGCGGGGCTGAATACTCTGGCCGTTCGCGTTCCCTCTCATCCGGTTGCGCTTGATCTTTTGAATAGCGCAGGACTTCCTATAGCCGCTCCCAGCGCGAACGCTTCCGGGAAACTTAGCCCTACTACGCCAGAGCACGTCGCAGAATCTCTTGGAGACTCCGTCGATATGATACTGGACGGAGGAAAAACTTCCGTCGGCGTAGAATCTACGGTGCTTGATTTAACAGGCTCTCGTCCGATGATCTTGCGCTATGGAGGCATCGCTCCAGAGCAATTGGAAGAAATAACAGGAAGCATCGATCTTCCGTCATCTTCGGAAAACATAAAAAGCCCAGGAATGATGACTAGCCATTATGCTCCAGATCTATTCGTGAGATTAAACGCGGATAGCGCTTCCCCTGACGAAGCATTGCTGTGCTTCGGAGAAGACGCTCACATAAAAGGCGGGGCGGAGCGGCTTAACTTGAGCAAGCAAGGCGATCTAAATGAGGCGGCGGCCAATCTATTCTCAATGCTGCGCGCTTTAGATAAAACCCACCACAGAGCCATAGCTGTAATGCCAATACCAAACACCGGCCTGGGCATGGCTATAAATGACAGGCTTAGACGCGCAGCTGCGCCTAGAGATTAAGGGTTTCTATGAGGTAAGTGTCGGCTGTTCTGTGGCACCAGCTCCAAGCTTGGGTCTTGATGCGGCTAAAGATAGCGCTGGAGATATATTGCAAAGGAATAAAGGCCTTTCTCCAATTTTGGCGGGGTATTTATTATAAAAATCGCGCAAATTTCTGGCAGCATCTTCATCGTTTATATCAAGAGCTCCCCGGTTAAATGTGCAGGCAAGACTCCCTTCAAGTTTTCCGTCTTTGGAAATGGAGTTTTTGTCCACATAATAAACTTCAAGCTTTCCGATCTTATCGGCATTTTCCAATATCGCGGACAGCACCCCGTTCGACGGCACAGTGTATGCGCCATTATGACCCCACTTCACGGCCATGTTCAGGGATAACAGGCCAACCATTCTCCTCATCACCCAACGATAATTCTTTCTATCTTCATCAGAGGTTTTATATCCTGAAGATATCTTTTCTATTATTGAAGAAATTTCTTTTTGATCGGCATCGCAGATAATTTTGCCAGTATAAACTTCATTTATAAATTCCTTAGAGGTGTTCTTCCAAATATGCTCGCGCTCCGCGTCATCTTTAGCGCCAACGACAAGAATGGCGAGACTTCCAGGAGCGTCGGGAACATTTCTCTCTTTTCCAAATCGTTCTCCAAGAATTTGGTAAGCTCTATCTTTAATATCGTCAAAGATGTCTCTCCTTACATGTGGAGATGTTGCCAGTTCTCTGATCTCGTCTCCTGTAAAAAGCGATTTTATCGAATTGTACGACATGCTTATCTCCTGGAAAAATTACCGTCAGGAGAGAGGATATTTCGCAGTCCTCTTAATGTCTATTTTGTTTTTAATTTCATTGCGCTGCACATAGGCTTTTGTCTTATTTTTGCCATATATTCTTTGGTTAACTCTGTTCGGCCTTGTTTCGCACGAATTCTATGCTGCCAATTTCGTCCATTTCTATTCTTTCGCGACGTAGCTCTTCCTTTTCTTCGGCAGCAGCGCGGTTAGCCGCCGCTATTTCATAGCGCTTCTGTTCCTCAAATAATAACGCCAGACGATCTCTTGCCATCTCTACCGCCGAGTTCGCCGTTTGGCGGCTCTTTTCCAATTCACGCGCTTTGATTACCGCTTGCTTGATGAAATCGCCATACGTCAATCCCATCTCAGGATTTTCTTCGACGGTTATCTGTTCTTGGGCGCGTAGAATTTCCAGTTCGACTATCGATTTCTCGATGCGTTCTAAATATTCCTGTAATTTTGCAAGAATTTGCCTTTGCTCATCCACTCTGGTTTTTTGCAGCTTGATTAGAGTGTTCAGACTTTTCATCGCTCAATCTACTCTACCGTAGGAGGCCATTTGACCCCAAATATTTGAGCCAACTTCGCATACCCGGAATCCAGATCTTCACGCTCGCGCTGATCCTGACTGAGAAAATTTTCCAACGGGCCATAGTAATTTATCGCCTCATCCACTTCCTTGTTGCTTCCGCGCCGGTAAGCTCCAAGCCGGATCATCTCCGCCATGTTCTCATAAGCGGCCAGATAACGACGCGCCTTCATCACAATCTCATTCTCGCTGTCAGTATTACAGTCCGGCATGGTTCTCGATATGCTGCGCAAAACGTTGACTGCCGGATAGCGGCCTCTTTCCGCTATTGCTCGGTCAAGCACTATGTGGCCGTCAAGAATGCCTCGCGTCGCGTCCGCAATAGGCTCGTTATGATCGTCGCCATCTACCAGAACCGTGAATAGTCCGGTTATGCTTCCTTTTCCTGCAACTCCTGGCCCTGCTCTTTCCAGCAGTTTCGGCAATTCCGCGAATGTCGTCGGAGGATATCCTTTTGTCGTAGGAGGCTCTCCTGCCGCCAGTCCTATCTCACGCTGCGCCATAGCAAAGCGCGTTACGCTATCCATAAGGCATAAAACTGCATTGCCCTCGTCGCGAAAATACTCCGCCACAGCCATCGTCATGTATGCCGCCTGCCGCCTCATCAACGGAGCTTCATCGGAAGTCGCCACCACAACTACGCTGCGCGCCAAACCTTCTTTTCCAAGATCGTCGTGTATGAATTCCTGAACCTCACGACCGCGCTCTCCGACCAATCCTATTATTGACACGTCCGCCGACGTGTAACGCGCAATCATCGACATCAAAATCGATTTGCCAACTCCAGACCCGGAAAAGATACCCATGCGCTGTCCATTGCAGCACGTCAGAAAAGTATTTAAAGAGCGCACTCCAAGATCAAGCTTGCCATTTACACGCTGCCTTTTATGCGCTGGCGGAGGAGCGCTGCGAACTGCGTGAGGAACATTTCCAACGGGCAAAGGTCCTAAACCATCTATCGGTTCTCCCAGCGCGTTTATCACTCGCCCAAGCCATCCATGCGTCGGCATTATAGACGGTTGCGCATCTGCGACCTCGGCCTTGCATCCGATTCCTACACCTTCAAGTGTGCTTAACGGTAACATGAGCACGCGATCGTCTCGAAATCCCACGACCTCGCATAATACGCGTCTATTGCCTCGCGCAGTTATGTTGCAGCGCCCACCGACAGAAAGATGGCGCTCAATTCCCGCAACTTCGACAAGTAATCCTTGAACAGCGGTAACTCGCCCAAACACCCTACAGGGCGACATCGCGGATATTTCTGCTGATATTGGGCTATTTTTTTTCTGCATTTTTTGCACTCAAAATGGCCAGAGACGCTAACTTCATGTATTATAAGGGAAAATTTTATTAATAACAAAGGCAAATTAACGTTAATAATGTTTACTTTTTATTAACCGCTTGTGATAACATAGTGTAAAATAAGGTTAACGTGAAGTCGTTTCGATTTATGATATAAGCTATGTTCCATAAATCTTGATAACGCGTTAACATTAACGTCCTGTAGGCTACTCCCGCCTTACTGACATTTTGATTCGATTGTTTAACCAAACGAGGCCGAAGCCATGCGCGTACTGCTAGTAGAAGACGATACATCCGTAGCAAAAAGTATCGAGCTGATGCTTCAAGCCGAAGGTTTCATTGTCGATACCACTGATCTCGGCGAAGATGGCCTTGAGATCGGCAAGCTGTATGATTATGACATAATCATCCTAGATCTTATGCTGCCGGATATCGATGGTTACGAAGTTCTGCGTCGTCTGCGCGCTGCTCGCGTATCGACGCCTATTCTGATTTTGTCGGGACTGTCCGAGCTGGACAACAAGATCAAAGGTCTTGGCTTTGGCGCCGACGACTATCTGACAAAGCCTTTCGATCGTCGTGAGCTTGTCGCCAGAATTCACGCTATCATCCGTCGCAGCAAGGGACACTCTGACAGCGTTATCCGCACAGGGAAACTTGTGGTTAATTTGGATGCCCGCACCGTCGAGGTTGAAGGCTCTCCTCTCCATCTTACCGGCAAGGAATACGGCATTCTTGAGTTGCTTAGCTTGCGCAAGGGCACCACGCTTACCAAGGAAATGTTCCTAAACCACCTTTACGGCGGAATGGATGAGCCGGAGCTTAAAATTATCGACGTGTTCGTCTGTAAGCTGCGTAAAAAGCTTGCGAACGCCGCTGGCGGAGACAACTACATCGAAACCGTGTGGGGTCGTGGATACGTCCTGCGCGATCCTCCGGGAGAGGAAAACGCCCGCGCAACTGCCGCAAGGTCTGCTTAACTTTTGCGCTTCCGTCTTAGCTCGGCCCAATAGTCCAGACGCTTTTTCACTTCGCGTTCGAAGCCGCGTTCGACTGGGCGATAGAAGGCTTTGCGCGCCATGTCGTCCGGGAAATAATTCTGGCCGGAAAAACCTTCTTCTGTGTCGTGGTCATAGACGTATCCCTTGCCATAGTCCTGCTCTTGCATGAGCTTTGTCGGAGCGTTCAGGATATGCTTCGGTGGCATTAGCGATCCATACTCATTAGCCGCCGCCGTAGCTGCCTGATAGGCCGTATATGCCGCGTTGGATTTCGGAGCGGTGGCTAGATAGATGACTGCTTCGGTGAGGACTAACTCTCCCTCTGGACTGCCCATGCGCTCATAGGCCTGCCATGCAGCCAGAGTTATGGAGAGCGCTTGCGGATCGGCAAGACCTACGTCCTCGCTGGCGAAGCGCAGAAGTCTGCGAGCTATATATCGAGGGTCTTCTCCTCCGGCCAGCATGCGAGCAAACCAATATAGGGCGGCGTCGCAGTCGGAACCGCGCAGAGACTTATGCAGCGCGCTTATAAGGTTATAGTGGCTTTCCTGCGCCTTATCGTAAAGAGGTCGGCGGCGTTGAACGAATTTGGCCAGCGCTGCCGGATCGAGCTGTTCGGATAGATCGCTTAGCAGCAGCTCATCCGCCATCGTGAGCAGATATCTTCCATCGCCATCCGCCATGGCTTTAAGAGCTGCGCGAGCATCGTCGGTAAGCAGAAGTTTTTTTTCTGCCGCTTTTTCGGCTCGCTCAAGAAGAAGATCCAGCGCGGTTTCGTCAAGGCGATTTAAAACCAACACCTGACAACGAGAAAGCAACGCGCCGTTTAACTCGAACGATGGGTTTTCGGTAGTGGCTCCTACCA
The DNA here is from genome assembly GCA_028692635.1 of Alphaproteobacteria bacterium. Classification (GTDB taxonomy): domain Bacteria; phylum Pseudomonadota; class Alphaproteobacteria; order UBA9219; family UBA9219; genus JAQUWX01. The sequence continues at coordinate 482 of JAQUWX010000048.1, read as the reverse complement.
GAGTGACGGTGCCGTTTTCGATATAAGGCAAAAGAACATCTTGCTGCGCTCGATTGAAACGGTGAATCTCGTCTATAAAAAGCAGAGTTCCCTGCCCGCCCGCTCTGCGGCCACTTGCGGCTTCGAAGTTCTTGCGCAAATCGGCGACGCCCGACGCTACAGCGGATACAGAGCTGAAATATAAATCAACTTCGTCGGCTAAAAGTCTAGCGATCGTGGTCTTGCCGCACCCCGGAGGTCCCCATAGTATGAGCGAGGATAAACGCTTTGCGGAAACCATTCTTCCAATAGGCGACGTGGATGCAAGCAAATGATCTTGCCCCACTACTTCACTCAACCTGTTCGGGCGCAGTTTATCGGCAAGCGGTCTTGGAGCTTCATTTTCAAAAAGCGATGCGGTGAACGCGGAGCTTGTCATAAAAAGTAAAAACTATCCCCCTACCAATAAATTTATAACGTTGCCGCCGCGACGAATTCCCAGC
>JAQUWX010000047.1 GCA_028692635.1 Alphaproteobacteria bacterium | reverse complement strand
TAAAAAAGCTGCGCAAACCCACACATGTGCACTTTGCGCCGTTCTTATTAATCGGCCTTATAATCGGCCTTTACATGAGAGCGATGACCTAGCTTGCCTTAATAGCCTTCAGAAGCGGCATATAAAGAAGCAACGACGCGGCGACATATATCGAAGAATAAGTGCCGATCAAAATTCCCCAGGTCAAAGCCAGAGAGAAATTGATAAGCGTCTGCCCGCCGAGGAAAACCAAGGGGAGCAAAGCGATAAGCGTGCTCCCGGACGTCATGAGAGTGCGTGAGAGAGTCTCATTCACCGCAGCATTTATAGTAGATCGAATATCGGTTATTTTATTCCGGCGCAGATTTTCGCGGATACGGTCGAACACCACGACGGTATCGTTGATCGAATACCCAGCCAAAGTCAGAAGCGCGGCAATAGCGGTAAGATTAAAATCGAGCTGCAAAACCGAGTAAAGCCCGACAGTCACGAACACGTCATGCAGCGTAGCGACGAAAGCGGCAAGACCGAACTGCCACTCGAACCTGGCCCCGACGTAAAGAGCAATAGCCAGAACCGCCAACCCGGTAGCCAGCATGCCCGCATGAAAAAGCTCGCTCCCTACAGTAGGCCCGACGACCTCGACGCGGCGATATTCGTATCCTTCTCCAAGCTTATTGCGAACATTCTCGATAGCTTTTTGTTGGACTTCCTCGCCGCCCTCTTGGCGCTGAATGCGAATGAGCACGTCATCGGGGCTACCGAATTCCTGTAGAGTGATTTCGCCCAAATTCAGCTCACCAAGCTGAGTGCGCAAAGCGGCAGTATCGACAGCTTGCGCTGCCTTAGCCTCGATAAGAATGCCGCCCTTAAAATCTATGCCAAGGTTAAGACCCTTCACAAAAAGAGCGATAACGGTGATTGCCACAAGAATAATGGTAACGCTGAACGCCCACCAGCGCTTAGCGACAAAATCCACATGAGTGCTGTGGGGGATACTGAACAATGGACGTAGCATAGTATTCTAATCCTCTAAAAATCACCGGCGATGGGCGATATTAGAGTCTACCCCCTTGAAGCACAAGAAGTTCCACACACCCCCTATAGGACCAAAAATATGAGCCATTGCCTTGATTTTTCAGAGTCATGCGCCCACACGGGCACACGACTCTATCCGTTATTTCTTAGTCTTTTCCGTAAAACCAAGATTTTTAACCGCCACCAGAGCCTTTTTAAAAGAATCGCTCAAAGTTCTTCCTGGCAGAGGTTCCTCTTTAAGGTTCTTCATATTTTTAACTGCGGTAAAAGCTGCTTTCAGTGTTGGGCTAGGATTTTTCGAAATACTTTTCTGTTTCTTTCTGGCCATCGTAACCTCCATGAAATGCGCGGAGTTGTCGAAGCCTTTAACGACCGTAAAAAGCGACCGTTATTATTAATCATGGGCTATCCACGCAAGCGGCGTGCCATGAACAAAAAGCGCATATGGGGGGATGGAAAGCCGAGCTATATCATAGAGCTTGGCCATAAGGCGATCGGAGCGACTTAATTGCAATTTATGAAGTATCCGTGCATATTGTCTCATCCTGCAAACCAGCATGCGAGTTGTAAACCACCATGGCATTCAATCCCTGGACCATACCGTTCATCGACATATACGCGCTTGCGCGTCCTGTTTTGTTTTTGCTCGAACCGGAGCTTGCGCATCACCTGACCATAAAGATGCTAAAATTCGGCCTTGGTCCGAGAGCGGCGTCCGACAAAGACGATCCCATATTAAAAACCAGCGTCTTCGGACTTGAGTTCAGCAATCCCGTCGGCCTTGCCGCCGGACTCGATAAAGAAGCGGAAGCGATCGACGGCATGTTGAACCTGGGCTTTGGCTTTGCCGAGCTTGGAGGCGTAACTCCTAAGCCGCAGCCGGGCAATCCCAGACCGCGTCTTTTCCGCATCCCGGAAGCTTCCGCGATTATAAACCGCATGGGCTTCAACAGCTCTGGCATCGAAGCGTTCACGAACAATCTTCAAGCCTGGCGCAGCAAACTTGGCCGCGTCAAACGCCCGGTAGGGGTAAACCTCGGCAAAAACAAAGACAGCGCGGACGATGCGGAAGATTTTATCGTCTGCCTGAAAAAAGTCGCGCCATTTGCGGATTTTGTGACCATAAACGTGTCATCTCCGAACACCCCCGGCCTGCGCGACATCCAAGCAAAAGATCGCCTCAAAGCCATGCTTGATAAAGTAATGAAAGCGCGAGCGGAAACCGCCCCGGAACTACCGGTGCTTCTAAAAATCTCTCCCGACATCACAGAGGAGCAACAAGCTGACATCGCCGCTATCGCCCTCGAGTCCAAAATACAGGGCTTAATCATAAGCAACACATCGACGTCCCGCCCAAGCAACGTGCCGCGCAAATTCATCGACGAAGCAGGCGGTTTATCCGGCCCTCCGATATTTGGCCCATCCACAAGATTGCTCAGCAATATGTACAAACTGACAAAAGGCCAGATAAAAATAATAGGCAGCGGCGGAGTAATGACCGGAACGGATGCCTACGCCAAAATCCGCGCCGGAGCGTCATTGGTCCAGATTTACAGCGCGCTTATATTCAGAGGACCCGGAGTCGCCCCTTTCATCAACAAAGAGCTGGCCGACATTCTAAGAAAGGACGGCTTCAAATCAGTTGAAGAAGCAGTCGGAGCGGACCATCGAGTCTAAACAGGGCGCAAATCCCAGGAGATAATTTTCCATCCGCTTTTGCCTGGCTCGATCACGCATATATTTCCGGTTTTCACCTTAGCCGCGGCGGGACTTGCTCCTGGCGTGATAAGAGAATGAATAATCCGCAAGATCCCGTTGCTTGTAACCGCAAGCCGGGGAGCGGAATCAGACAATATTTCCGCGCTCATCTCATTCAAGAAACTTTGCAGCCCGGATTTAATTTCGTTTAAAGTCGGCTTCCACTCCATATTCTCCGGCCAAACTCCCGTCTTGTCCCATTGATCGAGAACGTCCTGGCCATAAAGCGCGGCGATTTCCTCGCTGCTCAAGCCTTCCCATTTTCCATAATCTATCTCGCACAAGCGGTCATCCAATGAACATGACATCGACATCTTTTCCGCGATAATCGCCGCCATAGAGCGAGTCCGCTTCAATGGTCCTGTCGCAATAGAAACTATGGAAGGAAATTTTTCCGCGATATAAAGAGCGGCGCACCTTGCCTGCTGTTCGCCCTTAGCGGTAAGAGGCATATCTGTGCGAGCGCCGACCCAAACGATCTTATCGCCTTCTCCGAAAGTATTGCCGTGACGAACGAGAACCAGAGCCGCTTTTTTCATGATCCATACCTATAGCTACCGTCATAAACCGGGAGCAACTCTCCCTCGGCCAGAATAAGCTTTTCTGCGCGGAGCCGATCATTCTCGCTATCGACGCCGACGTGGCTGCGTCCCTTATAGTCCACAGGCACCACGCGAATTTTCATGCCATTTTCAAGAGCGCGCAGTTGCTCCAACTTCTCCGTCTGCTCCAGAACAGACGGCGGCAAAGCAACCATCTTGGCCAGAGCGTCCCGAGTATATCCATAAAGCCCGATATGCCGAAAAACCGGAAGAACGTCCCCAGCCTCGCGCACGAAAGGGATTATGCTTTTCGAAAAATAAAGAGCGTTATGATTAACATCGAAAGTGACGGTAGTCCCGCCAACTTCTCCCGCGGCCTTAGCCTTCCGCAACGCTTCGTAATCGCTTTTAGACATCCGAACGGCAGGAGTAAAAATCCCCACCTCTTCCGGATTTGCCATAGCCTCGATCATAGCGTTTATAACCCATGGAGGAGTAAGAACGGCATCTCCCTGCAAATTTATAACCTTATCGACATCCGCGGGCAGCTGAGCCAGAGCCGCATGAACTCTCTGCGTTCCGTTCTGAATGTCAGGAGAAGTCATAATGCACGAAGCGCCAAAGGACGAGCAGAATTCAGAAACACGCTCATCGTCTGTGGTGACAAAAACGCCGTCACGTCCAATAGCGCTAACCGCGATTGACCAGACGCGCTGCAACAAAGCAACTCCAGAAATAAGAGCCAACGGCTTCCCCGGCAAGCGAGTAGAGCCATAACGAGCAGGAATAATTATTCGCAAAGACATATTGGCCTATCTCCCTTAAGGGCTTAGTAAAAACCTGCGTTTTTTTTATAACAATTGTTTTACATTCCCGGCAAAGGTTATACCATACAACCGCAAAAGCAAGCCTACCCGCACGGTGCTGAAAACATGAGTCCTACAACCATAATATCCGGGATTTCCGAAGTCAGCCCAAAGTACGATGGCTTCATCATAGACCTGTGGGGAGTGCTCTACGACGGCGGAACTCCATACGAAGGTGCGATGGACTGCCTCAAATCCATGCACGAAGCGAACAAAGGGATCGCGCTAATATCCAACTACCCCGGAAGAAGCTCGGAAGCGGCCCAGGGATTATCGGAAAAAGGTTTTACGCCCGATTTATATGACTTCATCATAACCGCGGGAGAAGTAGTCCACCAATTATTCAGCCTGCGCTCGACGCCCGATATAATCGCTCTTGGCAACAAATGCTATTTGTTCGACCCCGAGGACATTCACACAATAAAGGGAACGGATATTGAAGTTGTATCCTCTCCAGAAAAAGCCGATTTTTTAATCATTGGCTTTGGAGAAGTTTACGGCATCAAAAATCTTTCAAAATGGGACGACACCTTAAACGCTTGCCTAAAAGCTAAATTACCGATGGTCTGCTCCAACCCTGACGCATTGGCATATCACATGGGAGAAATGGTTATCTGCCCGGGAGCCATCGCCAAACGATACGAAGACATGGGCGGGGTCGTCCACTATTTTGGCAAACCGACGCCATACTGTTTTAATATTTCCGTCACAAATCTCTGCATAACGCCCGAACGAACGCTCGTAATCGGAGACGGCCTTCCCACCGATATAAAGGGAGCGATAAACTCCGGCCTGGACAGCGCCCTTGTAACAGGAGGCATCCACCTACCTGAAACGGGAGGAGAATGGGGCGCGCCGCCTGATTTTGATAAATTATCAAAATTGCTGGAATTAGAATCTCTACAACCGACATACGCCATCCCAGCCTTGCGCTGGTGAACTTGCCGTTGTTATAGCGCGCATCATCAATTATATTGGCATTCGTGTTTTAACATTTTTTGTATCTGGTGCCTTTATGCAAACCGTTGTCCGCTTCGCTCCGTCTCCGACTGGATTTCTGCACATCGGAGGGGCGCGCACCGCTCTTTTCAACTGGCTGTACGCCAAACACACCGGTGGTAAATTTTTTCTGCGCGTAGAGGACACCGACAGAGAGCGCTCAACGCCAGAGTCCGTAGAAACAATCCTCGACGGCATGCGCTGGCTTGGAATGAACTGGGACAACAACGACCCCAAAATCAACAATGGCCGCAATTATTATTCTCAATTTGAAAAGCGCGAACGCCACGCCGAAGTGGCGCGTGCGATGGTCGAAAGCGGCGCAGCCTATTATTGCTATGCCACTCCTCAAGAGCTGGAAACAATGCGGGCCGAGCAAAAAGCCAACGGCCTGCCGCAAAAATACGATGGCCGCTGGCGAGATCGTCCTGCCAGCGAAGCTCCGGCAGGAGTAAAGCCTGTCATCCGCCTGAAAGCTCCGCAAACCGGAGAAACGACGGTCCGCGACGAAGTAATGGGAACCATCACGGTCCAGAACAACCAGCTCGACGACATGGTGCTTCTGCGCGGAGACGGCAACCCGACATATATGCTGGCCGTGGTAGTGGACGACCACGACATGGGCGTCACTCACGTTATCCGAGGCGACGATCACATGACGAACACCTTTCGTCAGGTCCAGATATACAAAGCCATGGGATGGGAACTGCCGTCTTTCGCGCATCTTCCGATGATCCTGGGACCGGACGGAGCGAAACTATCCAAGCGCCACGGAGCGCCCGCAGTAAGCGACTATCGCGACCGCGGATATCTGCCTGAAGCAGTATGCAATTATCTTCTCCGCCTGTGCTGGTCGCATGGAGACGAAGAGATAATCCCGATTGAACAAGCGATTGAATGGTTTGATTTTGACAGCATAGGCAAATCCCCTGCGCGTTTTGACTTTGTCAAACTCAACCACATAAACGCGCATTACATAGGCGCGACTGACGATAAGAAACTCGCCGAACTCGCCCGCCCGTTTTTAAAAGAAGCCTTAGGCCGCGATCTAACTGAAGCAGAAATGAGCATGCTGGCAAGCGCCATGCCCGACATAAAACCGCGAGTGCAAACCTTGCGAGAAATTGCGACATCCACGCAATTCTACTTCATGCCGCGTCCGCTAAAGCTTGACGATAAAGCGCAGAAGAACCTAACGCCGGAAGCCAAAGCCCACCTCAAAGAGCTGCTCCTGAAAATAGAAGCTCTATCCGACTTCACGCACGATGCAATCGAACAGATTTTCCGCGCATACTCCGAAGAAAAAGCGATCAAGCTCGGAGCGATAGCGCAACCGCTGCGCTCGGCGCTGACAGGCACAACCGTCTCCCCGCCGATCTTCAAGGTAGCTGAGCTTTTAGGTAAAACCGAAGTTATAGCCCGCGTGAAAGACGCAATCCTGTAATCGTCGTTCGAGCCGAAGCGCACGACGGCTCTTCGCTGACCAGCGTGCCGAATCCTTCTTTCAGCAAAAGCTCTCCAAGCAGAGCGCCCTTGGGATGGCCATTTATTATAGCCACGCCGCCGACTCCGTTTTTAAGAGCGCTAACCGCGCTCTCAATTTTCGGGATCATACCGCCGTTGATAGTGCCATCCGCAATAAGCTCCGCCATCTTGCTCGGAGTTATAACGGAAATGCGATTCCCCTCAGCGTCCAGCACTTCTGAATTAGAAACCAGCAAAAGCCGATCCGCCTTCAAAGCGATCGCAACTGCCATAGCATAATCGTCAGCATTCACGTTATGCAGCTTTCCGTCCACCCCCATTCCCGCGGAATTAAGCACGACGACGCGATTTTCCTCAAGCGCCAGATCCAGAGCCTCAACATCGACAGAATCCGGCGTACCGGCGCGATTATCCTCATGTTCGTCAAAAAGAGGTTTTGACGAAACAAAAAAGCGAGGTTTCAAAGCCGCAACCATCAAGCCCTTGCATCCGGCGTCAATCAAAGCCAACCCGATTTCTTTGCTTATATACGACATTACTTCGGCGATAATTTTCATTGCGTCGGATGAAGTGATGCGCCGACCATCCGCGCCCTTTTTAGAAGGAACGTTAGCGCATTCCAAAGCGGCGTCTATCTGCGGCCCGCCCCCATGAACCAAAACCACACGAGCATTGTTTGCGCGCAAGAAGGCTATTTGCTTTGCTATATTGGAAAGAAAATCCTTATCTTCCGCTATCGAGTTTCCGCCGATTTTTATAACGATGGTTCTGCCATCATACCTGGCGATCCACTCCATCATGTCGGATATCTGGTTTAATGTAATATCTTCAGACTTCATATTTAAATTCCTCCATAATTTTTATAACTTCTTCAGGAGCAACCGAAGAAAGCGGCTTCCCCTGCAAACAAACTGCTCTTTGCCCCTTAGGCGCGGACCATACCGGATTCACTTTCTCCGACATAAGCGTAACGACATTAGCGCCCACAGCGGCAGCAAGATGAGTAGGCCCCGTATCGTTCCCCACAACGCAAACGCTGCGCCGAGCCAAAGAAGCCACCTCGCTCAACGTAGTTTTACCGGACAAGTCGATAAGATCGGCGGCTATTTTTTTGATATCGGCAATAGCCGGAGCATCGTGCACAGTCCCGACCGCCACGCAAGCCAAACCCTTTTCTTTAAAATATTCAACCAGCGCAGCATATCCATAAGCGGGCCAGCGTTTATAAAGCCTGTTCGGAGCGCACCCCGGAATAATAACCGCGTACTTCTGAGGCAAAGCGAAATGATCCAACGGAGCCTCAAGCCACGACACGCTCACATCCGAAGCGATCTTAACTCCGGCATTTTTAAGCTGAGCATTTATAAAATCGGTAAAATGCATCTCCGGCTTCGGAGGCCAAACCCTGGGATAAGTGCAAAAAGGAGCCGCCCCCGACCACCTACCTTTAAAGGGACCGCCAAGAGCCGCATAAAGAATGCTCTGCCGCAACTTACCTTGAAGATCATAAACCAATTCCGGATAAAACCCGCGCACCGAGCGAACAAGCCGAAACCATTCCGGGATATTGCCGATAGACGGCCTGTTATCGATAATAACCCGATTGAACCACGGCATTTTAAGAACAAACCCCGCGAATTGCGGAGAAGTAAGCAAAGCGATCTCCGCATCGGGATGAGCTTGGCGAATAGAAGCGAACGCCTGAAAGCAAAGAACGAGATCGCCCAAAGCGCCAAGCCGTATCACCAGTATTTTTTTTCGTCCTGCCATCAAATCAACTCGTCATAAACCGCCAGAGTATCGCGTATCATATTAGTCTTAGAAAATTTTCCATGAACATGCCTGATCGCAGCAATAGACATCTGTGCGCGCAAAGCAGCATCCATATTCAAAGCATTGGTTATAGCATTAGCCCAGGCCCCAACGTCATCGAAAGGAACCAACCACCCGGTCACCCCATCTTTCACGGTTTCGCACGTAGCGCCAAGATCGCTGGCGACAACCGGAGCGCCCATAGCCATAGCCTCAACAGGAACCCGCCCGAATCCCTCAGGCACAACGGAAGACATAACGACAACGCTGGACAAAGCATATGCGGCAGGCATATCCGCGCAGTGAGGAACGATCCGAACTTTATCGCCAAGCCCGCTCGCACGAACAAGCTCATCCAACTCGCGTCGATATTTAACCCTGCCCTGATCGTCCCCGACCATAACCAGAACGGCGTCGGGACACTTTTTTGCCACATCGACCATGGCTTTAATTACAGCTCTATGCCCCTTTATAGGACTGATCCTCCCGGGAAGCAGAACGATGCGATCCGCCGCGCCCACACTCCATGCCGACCGCAACGCAGCCCTGGAGCTTTCCGTTACGCTCAAAGGACTGTAACTATCCAAATCAATTCCGCGATATATGGTGCGAATTTTATCTTCGCCGATGCCATAGCTGTCTCGTATATGCTTCGCCATAAATTCCGAAATAGCGATAACGCGATCTCCCCGAGACATAACGCGGTTATAAAATTTCTTTATCGGATTAGAGAATTTATAAGCCGCATGAAACGTCGTCACGAACTTGCGCTTGGTCATGCGCGAGGCCATCCAGGCGCTCCAAGCCGGAGCGCGACTCCGAGCATGCACAATATCCACTTCATTCGAAGAAATAAACCGAGCTAACCTAAAGGCGTTGCTGATTATAATAATCGGATTTTTTGAAGCGACGGGATATTCGTAATGTTCGCCGCCTGCCCGCACCACATCGTCAGCGCGAACGCCGCCAGCCGATATAACAATTCCCCGCTGCCCCCGAGCCTTAAGGCCGGAAACGATCTCCGCGCAAGTCTGCTCAGCGCCGCCGCCGCCCAGATTTGGAATTATCTGTAAAACCGTAAGCTTCATGATTTCCCGGCCACAGCATCCAGAACCACCTGCGCAGCTCTCTCTGAAGGAACGAACTGCCCGCGCCCGAGCCAGTCCGCAACTGAAACCAGATTCTCAACCTGTTTTCCGCGAGCGTCTTTATTCTCGAGAAGCTCGCTGACCGCGATTGCCAACTTTTCAGGAGTGCAATCGTCCTGAATAAACTCCGGCACAACCATGCGATCGTGCATGATGTTAGCAAGCGTAGCGAATTTAATTTTAATCAACCGGCGATACAGCGCAAACGTAAGTCGATTGACCTTATAAGCAATAACCGTAGGCAACCCCGACATAGCCAATTCGATAGAAACCGTCCCCGAGCAGGCCAGCGCAACCGAAGCCGCAGCGAACGCGTCGTATTTATCCTCATCCGTATCGGTTATCACGACCGGCACCGGCCAGTTAGCAGTAGCCGACGTCAGATACTCCGCCATAGAGCTGACCGCAGGAATAACGATATGAAGTTTGGGCCACTTAGCGCGCAGCCAAACGACCGTAGCAGCAAAGATAGGGAGAAGCCGCTTAACCTCCCCCATACGACTGCCGGGAAGCAAAACGACCAGAGTGGAAGAATCGGGAATAGCGTACTTAGTTCTGAACCGAACCGAGTCTCCATCGTCTATCTCGCTCTCGACGATGGGATGTCCGACAAAAGTACACGGCAGGTTTTCGCAAATAAAATAAGGCGGCTCAAACGGAAGCAGCGCCATAAGGTGATCGAGAAACTTGGCAATTTTTTTAGCGCGCCCCGCTCTCCAAGCCCAAACCGAAGGAGCGACATAATGAATAAGCGGAATGTTCGGAGCCAGCGCCCGAACCTTTTTCGCCACCCGAAAACAAAAGTCAGGAGAATCGATAGTAATCAGAGCCGTAGGATTAACGCTTTTTACTTTTTCCGCCGTCTGATTTATCCGCCTCAAAATTTGCGGGAGATGCCGGATCAGCTCCACCAGCCCCATATGAGCCAGTTCGCGTTGATGAAAGAAAAGCTCCAGCCCCTCATCCTGCATGCGCTCTGCGCCGATACCTATAAAGCGAGCGGAGCCATTGGTCTTTTTTCTCAACGCCCGCATAAGCCTCGCGCCGAGCAAATCCCCGGAAGCCTCGCCAGCCACAATAAAAAACAAAGGAGCGTCAGACATATTCGTCCTCCTTCATCCCAACGATAAATATCTTAAGATTATCGGCCTGCGAGATAGTTTTTTCTCTCTCAATGATAATGCTGCGCCCGGCCTCAACGGCAATCCCGCGCAATCCGGCAGCAGCGGCAGCGGAAACGGTATCCGGTCCAATAGCGGGAAGATCGTACCGATTATCCTGCTGCGGCTTAGCGACTTTCACCAAAACCCCGCCCAATCCCTCGCGCCGCAATTCCTCGCAGCGCGAAATCAAAGCATCTGTTCCTTCAATAGCCTCAACGCCAAGAACCAACCCTTGCTGAACGACAACGGACTGCCCGACATCGAGCCGCCCAAGCTCGCGAGCGACCTCGACCCCACGCCTGATATCGGCCATAGCGACTTCGTCTGGAAGCTTGCGAGTCAAACACCCGCCAGCGGCAAGGATATCCTCCACAACCTCATGAGCTCCGACAATCTTAGCCCCGGTTTCTTTTTCGATAATTTTGCCGATAGAGACAAGCAAAGCATCGTCCCCGAATATATTTATGCCGATCCTGGGCAGCATCTTCAAAGCCAGCACATCGGGCTTTATCTCGGCCAGAGAAGGCCGCCGCACGCGCCCGATCATAACCAGCTCTTTGATCCCCTGATCCTCGATAATTTTCTTAAATATAGAGAAGGCGCCTAAAGCCAGCCACTCATGAGGAGCTCCTTCAGCCAGCTCCGCATCGGCCTGCCCCTTAAGGCACATCACAAAGAATTCGCGCCCGGTTTTTTTACAAGCCGCAATCACCTGAAAAGGAGCCGCTCCGCCCCCAGCAATTATCCCAAGTTTTGGCGCATTAGACATGACGCGCCATCACTCCTCTTGATGAGGCAAACACAGCGCACGGCTTTCTCTTGACCGAATAAATTCGATAAGATCGCCGACCAGCGCATGTTCCTGGTACAAACCCTTAACCTCTTCCAACCTCTCGGACATAGTCCCCTCAGGAGCAAAAACCATTCTGTAGGCGCTTCTCAAAGTCTTGATATCTTCACGAGTAAACCCGCGCCGCTCAAGCCCAATGATATTAAGCCCGGCAAGATGAGCGCGCTCGCCCTTCACAACGCCGTAAGGAATAACATCGCTTTCCACCCCGGACATACCGCCGATCATAGCGTGAGCGCCAATACGAACGAACTGATGAACGGCAGACAACCCCCCCAGAACGGCATAATCGCCAATAGTTACATGCCCACCCAGAGTAACGTTATTCACCAGAATAACGTTATTCCCGATATTGCAGTCATGAGCAACATGAGCGCCCACCATAAAAAGCCCGTTATTCCCGACACGAGTAACCATACCCCCGCCCTCTGTACCGGGATTCATAGTCACATATTCGCGTATCTGATTACCGGAGCCTATTTCCAAAGTAGAAAGCTCGCCATGATATTTCAGATCCTGAGGCCGCTGCCCGATAGAAGCGAAAGGATAAATAACCGTCCCAGCCCCGATACTGGTGCGCCCGTCCACAACGACATGCGAGATAAGCTGCACGCCATCGCCGAGCTTAACATCAGCGCCCACCACGCAGTAAGGCCCGATCTTCACATCCGCGCCGATAACAGCGCCGGAAGCGATTATGGCCGTAGAATGAATATCAGTCGCCATTGTCAGCTTTCTCACCAGGAGCCACATCGGAATCAAGAACCAGCATAGCGGTATAAACCGCCTCTGCGCAAAGCACGTCATCGACGAAAGCCTCTCCGCGGAACTTCCATACGTTACCGCGGCGGCGTTCTTTCTGAACCTTTATGCGAAGCTGATCTCCCGGAACTACAGGCTTGCGGAATCTGGCGCTATCGATAGTCATAAAGTAAACGATATGAGAATCGCCATCGACGCCCTCCATGGAATCAACCACGAGAGTAGCCGCCGTCTGAGCCATAGCCTCAATAATCAAAACCCCCGGCATAATAGGATGGCCGGGGAAATGCCCCTGAAAGAACGGCTCATTAACCGTGACATTTTTTATCCCGGTGCAGCTTTCCGCAGTAACCACATCGACCACGCGATCGATAAGGAGCATGGGATAGCGATGAGGTATTCTTTTCATAATCCCGGCAATATCGATAGTCTTGCCTGATTTAGTATTTTCTGTCTGGCTCATTGGATAGTCCTGTAAAACGGATCAGAAAAGTATTAACGGCCCAAAGCCGTCCGCCAAAGGTTTTACAACCATAATCCCCCCAACTCAATAGCCCCGGTCGCGAGCCGGCGAGCCGCCGGGGGCATTAATTTTTCTCTCTCATTTAAACCATGTGTTCTTAATCAGAGGTCCCGCGCCCACCCATCAACCACAGAGTCACCCCCGTGAAAACGGGGGTCCAGCGGCCCGCGTTCCCCCTACGCGCTAAGCGCTTCGGCGCGACAGGCTGCGGGCCGCATGACTCCCGCCAGATCCAGTCCATACGACGCATGCCTCGGTTTTGATACCTACCTAACCCGCGCCTTCAGCATTCTAATTTCTTTATCTTGAGTTTCAACAACACGACGCAAATCATCGTTAGCGGCTTTCATTTCCTGAATCGCCTTAGTCAAAACAGGAATGATCTCACTGTATTTCAAGCTCTTAGTTTTTTCCGCATTATTTTCCGTCAACACCACTTGCGGTAAAACGCTTTCTACTTCCTGCGCAATAAATCCAATCTGCTCACCCTTCATGCCGCTATCTTTCGGCTCTTTCCAAACAAACGACACCGGACGCAATTTAGAGACAACATCCAACCCCGAAAACGAAAGCGTCTTAATTTTATCCTTATGCCTCACATCCGACAAAGCCCCAGCCGCCCCCGTAGCATACGCCGTACCGTTAACGTGAAGAGGATAACTTGGACTAGTTGTTCCAATGCCAACATAGCCACCACTTGCAAGCGTCATATATATCGTTCCCCCAAGAGCGAAAGCTAAATTAATGCCGCTACTGGGACTTGATAAATTTGGAGTTATAACTTGAATGCCAGAGGATATTGCCCCAGCGGCCTTTAAAGCAACCCCTGACGGATTTGCCTCAATATCGAGAGGATAGCTTGGACTGGTCGTCCCAATCCCGACATAGCCAGTTCCCCCAGAAGGCATAAATGCGAAGTTTGTATTAGTATAAAATGTGGCGGAATTTCCAACATAGGGTTGGATGGCAATAACGTGTGTTCCATCGCCTACAACAAAGCGATTTCCGCCATAACCCGAACTCCCAACAGAACCTATTTGTAATGTATTTGCCGGATTCGTCGTCCCAATCCCAACGTTACCATCTGGGAAATAAGAAGGGGAACCACCCCCATAACCAAGACTCAGCTTCTTAGTTGCACCGCTGTAGAAATCCATAAAGGGAGATGCCCCACT
>JAQUWX010000107.1 GCA_028692635.1 Alphaproteobacteria bacterium | reverse complement strand
ATGAGGAGGTTCTTCGGCGTTATTCCAAGCAATGTTAAAGCCCTGACGATATGCCTCTGTTAATGGCCCCGATTGAATGACAACAATATAAGGCGAACTAGGATTGACAAAAGACAATAGCGCCAAACAATCCCCAAAAGCATAAAATCCTGTTGGAGTGGCGCTCTGTTGAGGTTGCCATTTGAATTTAACATAGCCATAAGAAACAAAATCGCTCTTTGTTGTCAGTACCCTGAATGTAACATCGCCGCGATCAACCAATTCCTTCATATGATTGCGATGAAGTTCTGGATTCCTACGATGCTTAGTTGGCAAAGTTTCATCATAAATACTAAGACAAACTTCGCCGCCATTTTGTTTTAAATGGTTATAGAGAAAATCATAAAATCTATCGAAGTTTTCCGCCCCATCATAAATATCTATGCCTGTAGGTTTAAATCTCACACCCTGATTATCAGTAAACTCCACTCCATTATTAGAAAAAGCCTGCACGATTTTTTCCATTGAGCCGCCACGAGCCTGAACCACCCCTTTTTCAATATTGAAAACGGTGTCACGGCTAAGTCCAGCCTGTGCAGCCAAATCTTCCGCATCCCAATCCAGAAGAGAGCGTCCGGCGCGAATTTGGCGTCCTGTAATCATTTAAGTTCCCCGTTAATATGAATTAGGTTCCTTATAACACTAAATTATTACCTAAAAAGAAACAAATTGTAACCATACTCCACAACAAGTACCCCTAATGGGTAAGTTCTTACTATATATGGGTAGCGCGCAACTAAAAAGGGGTTAATTCATATTTAATTGTAACAAAATGCACATTCATTATGATTTTCTATTTGCTTTCACGATAACCAGAATATATGCTCCGAAACATAGGCAGTACCGAAAACCATTTTTTAAGGCGATTAACATGCTCGATTTTAATACATATCTCATGCGCCACGGGGAACCCTGGATACAAGACATTCTTGAGAGGATCGAACGCAACGAGGGCATTCGTCACGAGTCCCCCGTGCCGCTGGAAGACCGCTGGGAAGCGTTGATGCGGAACTACCCCGTTCAAACTCCCACTCTGGCAGCCTAAGGCAAAACCATGTCACACGTCACCTATCAAGAACTGGTTGAGCTTTATGGACAGAAAACGGCTTACAGTCTCCTTCTGTCTATCGAACGGTCGGCCAACATTAGAAATAACGTCACCCATATAAACAAAGAAACCAGATTGCAGTGCGCGCTTGATGAGTTGGATAACCAAACTTTAGCAGCTTAAAGGCTTAAATAAATGCCGCTCACTTATTCCATAAGCCCCACGCAGTCCAAAGCAGCAAGAACTTATCTTGATTGGACGCAGCAAGACTTGGGCGCGGCGGCTGGAATAGATCGCTCGACCGTCCGCAGTTTTGAAAGTGGCCTTAGTCCGCGCCGCGATTCCGTCGTTAAAATTCGCAAAGCGCTTGAAAAACAAGGAATAGAATTCACCGAAGACGATGGAGTAAAACGCCGCAGCCGGGCCATTAAAATTTACCAAGGAGCCGATAGCCGCGACGCATTCTATAATGACATCTTGCAAACCGTTAAAGAACAGGGCGGAGATATTCACTGCGTTATTCCATCGCAAGCCTTATTTATGAGCGTCTTCGGCGTTGACGACGAAGACGGTCTTGAACGATTGGAGATTCTTAGCAAAACAGCCAACATTAAATGCCTTGTAACTGAATCCTCAACTTTAGGGTTTTTTCTTCCGACGATTCAGTTTCGGCTAACGACTAATTGCATTATCACTCCTTCTTTCTTTTTTGGATATGGCAACAAATATGTCAACGCCCTGAAAGAGAGCCGCGCAGATTTTGCTTTTGCTGCATTTCACATGGATCAAGTAGCGCAAAGTTATCGGATTCAATTTATGTCTATGTGGAAAGATGCGCTGCCGCTGCGCTTGCCCCACGATCAACCGACGCGCTGCGCCAGAATTCTGGCGACCGCTTAATTCTCCCTTATAATATAGCATTACCATTTTTATAATGCGCGTCCGTGCGCATAAAATTTTGCCGCGCCTTCGCATAAAAAACAATAAACATCAGTAAAAAGGTTGGAAAACTCAACCAAAATGACTGACCCCATTCTTTTGCTGAAATTCATCAATTATTCCCGCTAAAATGGTTGAATACTCTCGTTGTTCCATCCCGCAAAATCCGGACACTAGTCTTTATTGATTTATCAATATCAATGGAGGCTTTTTATGAAATCCGATTTACAAGAAGACTTGCACTTTCGCCTCTGCGTCATGTTGGCTTTTCAAAGCATGATAACTGACGGCAGCAAAACGGAAGATGCTGCGGAAAGAATAATCGAACTCGCCAAAACCATAAATGAATTTTGCGATCTGCATATTCCCAAAGCGTTCCCTCTGGCAACCGCGCATTTTGTAAATGATGTGGGCGCGTCGAAAATCGACAACGCTATTTTGCAGCACATAGAAAAGTTACGAACAAAAGGAACCACGCAATTACCGGAAGATCGAGAAACTCTGATTCAATTTTATGATCGCCTCCAACAACGCAAATCCCGGCGTTTGCAATGGCAGTTTTATGCAACCGCAAAAGAAGAAAAGCTGGCCGACTTAGTCCTGCACCTCCTCGACGAAGAAATTGAGGACATGAATGCGGAGGGTATTCAATGAAAACCGCAACTCAAATGAAGCTGGAACCTTTCTGCCACGTTGTAGATTTAATCACAACAGACGAAGACAAAAAGTTCGCCCCAGCCGGTCGCCTGGCATCGGCCATCATAAAAATCACCCAAGAAACGGGCGCTTGCCAACAGCAAGACTTAGAAAAACTAGGCTTCACCCCCGCAGAAATATCCAAACACTGGCACATCGCCCAATCCCTCGCCGCAGTGGAAATGCGGCTTTAATTATGATATTTTGTGGCAAGTCTTGCTTTGATAGTGCAAAATCGTCAAAGGGCGGCATCACAGGGACTATGTTGCCAATCCCTCTCTAAGGAACGCGAGTTTATGAGGATAGTAACTCTTATTGAAAATGTTCAG
>JAQUWX010000106.1 GCA_028692635.1 Alphaproteobacteria bacterium | reverse complement strand
CCCGCGCAAATCAGCGCAAACCTTACCGAAATCAAAGCCGATCTGCTTGAAAACCTCAAGCAATACGACATCGAAGTAACGATTGAAACCTTGCCAGAAGCTAAGAAAATGGCAACAGACCTCAACAAACTCGCAGGCGAAATAGACAAACGCCGTAAAGACGTTAAAAAAGAGCTTTCCGCGCCGGTTGATGCCTTTAACGCTCAGGCCGTCGAGCTTGCCAAGCTGATACTTGATTCAAGAGAGAAGATTCTGAAACAGGTCGCAGTCTTTGAGGATAAGCAGAAAGCGCACTGCAAACAGCTGTTGCAGAATGAACTTGATACGCTTTATCTTGAAAACGAAGTGGTAAAAGAATTTCAAACCGGCAACATCGAAAAGCTGGCGATACTCAGCAATCTGACCGAAAAAGCGAAACTAACCAAAGGCGCGATTGAAAAGGTTGCTGACATGGTGAAAGCTGATAAAGCAGTGCAAGATATGGTCGAGAGCCGTAAAAACAACCTTTCCGCAATCACAGAACGCGCTGGCATCGTTGGTGGTGTCTACGACAAGCTGATTGAGCCATTTATCAAAGAATCAGAATCAATCTATACCGCAAAACTTAATGAGCTTATCGACGGCATTATCAAGCAGCAGAAAGCAGCAGAAGAAAGAATCAGGGCCGATGCTGAACGCAAAGCAAAAGATGAAGCTGAAAAGATCGAACGCGAAACAAAGGCGCGTGAACTTGAAGCATCTAGACAGCTTGCGCAAGCCGTTGAGATTGCAGCAGAACGCGATAATGCGGCGAAGGTTGCAGAGGAAAGCGCAAAACAGGCACTTATTGAGGCCGCCCGCAACAAAGAAATTCTTGAAAAGGCACAAAAGCAGGCCGAAGAAGAAAAGCGCAAGGCCGCAATCGAACGCGCAATGCTTGAAATGGAACGGGCTGAACTTGAGGCCGCAAAAGTCACCGCAAGACCTGAGTTGAACAAAGATTGCAAGATATTCTTTATTACTGCGCAAATCAAGCTCAGATGCGCTCCTGATGCGACAAAAGATGATGCAGAGAACGCGCTGAAGCAGATTTTGCATGAAAGTTATGGCGAAGTATTGCAGATTGAAAAGGTAATGGGGGAATAAATGGAAAAGATTGCCGAAAACATTTACGAGCACAAGGGCTATCAAGTAATGGCGGTGCCGCTCGACAGAAGAATGCCGTGTTGCAGATGTCCGTTTGATATGAATGCTTGCAACGTAGATTTCATTTGCTCTGAAATTATTGGCGAAAATAAAGAATTCGTCAGAGCAAACGAAGAATAAAGGAGAATAACATGAAGAAATCAGAATTGTGCTTTAAATGCGTGCTCGGCTCAAAAACAAGAAATAAGCAAATGTATGATGCTCTAATAAAGGCTGGATTGCGAAACTCAATCAATGACCAAGATTTTATAAGCACCGCCATGTGTTTATGGGTAGATGATCAATGGTTTGATGAGGTTTCGCCAACATACTCAAACATAATAAGCGATTCTTACGAGAATAATCCATCGCCAGAAATAACTTTTTCTGAAGCGCTGAAATTGCTCGGCGAGGCAGAGCCGGACGCGCCAGAATTTGATATTAAGCCGTTTGATAAAATACTGTGTCGTGTGAATGAAAACGCCCGATGGTGTGCTGATTTTTATAACTTCATGGAAATGAACGTTTTCTACGTAGTTGGTTGGCACGACGGCAAAGGTATGCAAATGATTAAGTCAGACGGTAATATGCAGCTTCTCGGAACAAGAGTCACACCCGCCGGTTGGTGGGAATGCGAGAACGGGAAGCCCGTTTGGAGGACGAAATGAAAGCAATCATTGACAAGGCAGTATTGTTTCAGCTAATTGCAAGTCATTCAAAACTTTCACAAGCAGAATATAATCGCAATCCCGCATATAACAACACACACTTTTCGCACATTGCAGAGGAATCTATCATCAAAGAGCTGCGCGACGAAGGTTTATGGGAAGAATGTATGGAGTTTTTAACAGGGGGAAAGAAAAAATAGCCACCAACAAGCCCGCAGAAATGCGGGTTTTCTTTTCTCCATAGAGAACACTGTATATACTGTTTTACCCCCTGCTTTATTTTATTTCACAAACTCTGTAACGCTGATTGCAAGCTGGCTGATTTTTTGTTATATACTATCTAGGTGCTTGTGAAAAAATAAATTTCTTTTTGCTTGCTTTTTTAAAGTAGGCGTATTATTATCAAGTCATAGGAACTTAAATTTTAAAATGAGGTGACAACATGAGATGCAATAGAATGATGGCAGTAAAAAACCAATTTGGCGACACCAACGAAAAAGAATGCGACAGAAAGCCGATTTTTCGTGTTTCATACTTTTCCCCAGTATCTCGCACTCGAATGATTACAGAAGATTTATGCAAAATGCACTTAAACGCCCTTGCAAAAATGCTTACCAGATTAGATCAAGACTTCGCCGTGATAGATATTCCATGCGAAAAGGGAGATGTAAAATGCTAACACTGAAACAAGTTAACAAAGCAATAGCACCGCTTGGCGACATTGTTTTGCACAAGGGCAACGGCTATTACTATTTCATGGGCTTAAACGCAAGCACAGACAAGCCCGGCGTTTATGTAAACACGTTGAATTGCCTGCCGCTTGATCGGTGGATTGACGAGGCAAAAGATAGGCTGGTAGCAGATGAGTGACGAAAACGAAGTGGAGAATTACATGGCAAAATCGGTTCTAAGATTTTTGAAGTCTATTATTTTTCTTGCATGGCTTCTGCTAATGCTGGTTGTAACGTGTCCGGTTTGGATTCCTTACGAGCTGCTTTTGATTGTAAGCAATATTTTGTATGCAATCTTAGAAAAGGCTCTTGATTTTCAAGGCTATTGCAACATCAATTACATCAACCCCATTACTGATCGGCTCAAAGCATGGGCGAAGAAGTAAAAGAAAAGCCCCGCATAAAGCGAGGCGTTCGACATAGTTTATGTTAAGCTGCTATTTAAATCTTTGCAAAACTCCTAATCGTGACCATTTTCTGTTCTTCGGTGCAACTCAAATCATACGCCTTGTCCATCCAA
>JAQUWX010000046.1 GCA_028692635.1 Alphaproteobacteria bacterium | reverse complement strand
ACGAAAACGGCCAGCAGCCTTACACGGGCGCACAGGTCGACAAAGCCTTGGTTCTGGCAGGTGTGGAGCCTACGTCCAAGAACTTGCAACACACGCGCACCGTAAAGGGCGGAAAGGCCGCCACGGCGGCAACCGTTGGCCTTGGTGCGCTGGAAGCGGCCAAAGAGGCGCTCGACCCCGCCCGTGATGCGCTGCAAACGCTTGTTCCGTATCTTGACGTGGCCAAATGGCTTCTTCTGGCCATCACGCTCATCGGCATCGGTGTGATGATCTGGGCACGGATCGACGACAATCGGAAGGGTCTGCGCTGATGTGGGCGATCCTGACGAGCTGGTTCTCCAGCAACCTCATCAAAATCATCGGCTGGGGGGCGATTGCCGCATCCGTTGCCGCCGTTTTGCTCGGCGCAAAGCAATCAGGCCGCACCGCCGAACGGTACGATCAACTCAAAAAAATCGTGGAGATCAAAGATGCCCAACTTCGTGCAACGATGGACGCTCCTCGCACTCGCGCTGATCTCGTTAAGCGCCTGCGGGACGGCAAGTTCTAACCCCGCCTGCGTCTGCCCGCAGATTAAGGAATATAGCAGGGCGTTCTTAGAAGAAACTGCAGGTGAGTTGTTGCATCTGCAAGAAAAATCTACAATTATTGAAATGCTTCGCGACTATAGCACTGTCCGCAATGAACTGCGAGTCTGTCTAGAAAATAACTAAAATGTCCACAAAATTCTATATCTCATGGGCTTTCTTTTTCAAATTGTATTGTGCAAAGAGACAAATTGATTGCTTGTGCCATCTGATCTTATGTCTAAGTTAGGGCTATTTGATACTACATACGCTAGCGGCTGATCCATTAAGAAGGGAAAAAGCATAGGCAAAGACTGAATGCTCGACATAGAAACAGGGGTTCCTACACAACGCAAAGCAGATTCAAGCAGCCATGCGATAAGATCCTTATTATTGACGGTTGTCTGGGGCATACGAATAATGCGCTTGCCATTTTCTATGCGCTGTAGAGCCCCCCAGCTCGCCTGACTTTGGATGGCCATGTTGGCCATGCGTCGAGTGCCTTCTCGTTCTCCATAGATTTCACACATTCGCCGGTGCACTTCAGCAGAGGAACAATCTCCTTGGATTGAAGTTAGCCGCCCGACAAGTTCTGCAACCTTGCCAAAAAATGGATAGGTAGAGATAGCCATCCCCCAGCACATTGCCAGCACGGGGATATCTTTTTGCGCCATATAAATAGCCAACCCGCGATTTGCAAAGTCAACAAGCTCGGCACGCGGTTCCATCCACAGCCGATTAAGAACCGTGCGTGTTTTTTTCCTTGCTTCTTTGCCAAGGTTTGCAGCTTCAAGCAGAAGCTCCAGTTCATCCGGAGCAGCCAATCCATTTCGCACATTGATCGCGACTGAGACCCACTCGAGCTGGATAAACCTATCAAAACCAATCCGTGGAGCTTTCGAATTCATTCAATCAACTCACATAATTTAATTTTACGAACGGCACCAGAAGCTCTTCAAGCGAGATACCTCCATGAACGACAGCATGATCTCCTTGATTGATAAAAGCTGTCCGCCCGCCAGCGTATATGGGCAAAAATCCCTCAGGCAGTCCAGTCATATTAATATGATAAGCATTTGCAGCACTAATGGATGTTTCTGCAGCCAACTCTTCATTTCGATATATACGTACTCGCTCACCTCGCAATTCAGCGGCAACACCTTGCTTGGGTCTGCCTTGGCCGGTGGCATCAACATTGCCGTGATCTGCTGTCAAATAAACATCAAAGCCTTTGCAAAGGAGTAAATCCAGCAATTGTTCAACAAATCCACTGTCAACCCAACCAGAAATTTGGGATGCGATGCCACGCTTGCCGAGCACAGCACCATGAACAATCTCATCAACCGTGTCGATGACTAAGCCAATCACTTTCGTGTTGGGATTAGTTACCGCCGCAGCCAAATCATCTAGCTGATCATTGTGTTTTAGGCCCTTGCGATAAAAGATTTCACCAACACGAAGGCCTTGGTCTTGCCAAAAACGAGACCACTGAGCTGGTTCTGCTCCGGTTGAATCAATGGAATTCGCAAATTCTCGCGGCTTCATCCCAGAAAAAATAGACTGTCGAGAAACAGATGTAAGTGTTGGGGCCCACGCAAAACATGCGTTCTCTTCGCACACGATCTTGGGATTGCGCTTAGCCAACGCATCACGAATCTGAACCCATTGGTCAATCGCAAGGCCGTCGAACACCAACAGGGCTGTTCGATCATCACAAGATAAGCGGCGCATTGATAGGTAACGTGGAATATGGTGCACCATAACTGGTGCTTTTGAAGCCGGAAGTGAGGCAAGATCTGCGTAGTGTTTACCAACCCACTGCTGGATTGCATTGTCCGCTGCAAACTGCAGTTCTTTCATTGCAGGCTCTAGCTCCATTGCGTGAGATGAAGTGAGTGTGTAAAAACGTGCAAGAAGTTCGCCAAACTTTTGAGCTACACTGATCCAATCTCGAAAAGATGCACTCGAATTTGGGAGCGTTTGGCTAATACCATGAATACCGTCCCGAACAAGATTGAGCATTGTCAGGGGATCTTGCACGACCCCAATTCTTACCCAATCAGGTAATGCCGGCGACAAGTCGGATGCTACCAATGGATGTAGCGACCCTTCATAGAACATGGTACTGATAATGACGCGAATGTCAGGGTGCTCGAAAGGAATTTTCTGATTATTCGATAAAGCATTCAACGGGATTTTTGCCTCGCCAGCCTCACAGACACCATGACCAGCAAGATAAAGACGCCAAGCCCCCTGAATGATTCGCAGAACGACCGCTTTTGATGTGAATAATTCCTTGAGCGGCAACGACTGGAAATCAGAAACATCACTTAGCACCTGAGTCACATACTCTGCTAGGATATATGGCAGCGATGAATTCCGATAATGTAGTTGAAGTATCTCCCTCCAGAGATCCTCGCTTCTGCGGATTAAGTGCGGGTTAAACTTAAAAATGTGGGTGAGAACAAAATCTTTAGTAGCCGATTCCCCTAAAATCTGAGGCGCATGTCGGTTCTGTACAGAATAAAGATCATCGAAACACTCAGGATCAATCTGCCGGATTACGGGGTAACTCAGCATTGGAAACAAGTCAGCAAGCGTTAGGCTGACCCGACGTGCATTTTTTAAATAGTCCCAAGGCAATTCGCTGATGTTAGTGCTGCGCAACAGAAGGATTAGCGCCTTCGATGGGCCTACCTCTCCACGCCCCCATTCAGAGCGATAACGCGCATCATACTCTGCACGAAAAGCAATTGAGTCCTCAAACGGCAACAAATCAAAGCCGCGCTCACGTAGGCCAGCTAGAAGCCTTTCGTCCAACAGCACGCCATCCGGATCAGAAGCAATCCATAAACGTGAAATGTCGGGGGTAAACTCGTTAAGAATACGGTCACTCCAAGCGCTCATGCCTTATCCTCCGCATCGTCTTTTTTAATTGTGTTTTCATGAGCACCGAAGCTAACCATAAGCACCGCGTTCAGATCGGGCATGCAATTAGCCGCATCATCTAGCGCAGCTAAGCTATCTTTGTATTCCAGATTAAGGCGCTTGCGACGATGTTCGCGCACGGCAGGCAATCCAATTCGACTAATTGCCTGATCTCTGGACTCAAAAGCGTAACGAGCACGTTCTCGTTCTTCGTTTAATTGTGTCCGGTGTTCCTCTAATAAGCTAACAAACAATTGCTCCCCATGAATTTTTGCAGAAGCAAAAGATAGCTCATACCAATTAGACGAACTCACAGGTGTTGTTGCCCCTTTGCACTCAACTTTCTCCGTAAGCAATAAGTCCCAAACACGCTTCGCTGTAGGAATGAAAGCGCGACCATCACCGTTCACGAACACTGGGAAAAAGCGTCTTCGGCTAAAATTAGGAGCTGATAGACTAATTTCCCAAAGCGACCAGACCCCCTCGATGCCATTTGGAAACCCATTCACATAAGCACACGGCAGCGGTTGACCTGAAACCCAGCGAGGTAGTTCACTGATGACAGCACGTGCTCGCGGGTCCTCTAACGTCACCCACTCCAGATCTGGTTTTTCTTCGGCTGTGCGCGCATCAAAACATACCCGACCGGATTCGCTTCCATCTGCCCATTTGATGTGCAGGGTGCCTTCTTTGCGGCTTACAGCGCCCCCTCTTGATGGCAACCCAGCAGTCAGCGCGCGTTCCAGCCAAAATTGCGCGGGGTGATCTCTCCATTTTCGCGCATCTCCAGCTTCAAGATCGTGACCATCATTCAGTAGATCATTGCTCTCACGGGCATCCACTATTTTCTCACGAACTTGACTGATGACGGTTTCGCATCCATGTTCAATTGATTCAGGATCCTGCAGACCGGTTACAAAAAGCTCGTCGAAAAGAGATTCTGCCTCGACCGAATCCATGACATCTGATGCTTTATCGACGCCAAATTCGTCTGCAATGATAGCAAGTTTTTGTTCCAAAACTTGGCGAACCCTGTGCTCAACGGTGTCTTCTAATACAAAGTTTACAGCGCGAACTACATGCCGTTGTCCGATACGATCTACGCGGCCAATACGCTGTTCCAACCGCATCGGATTCCACGGGATATCAAAGTTTACTATGACATGACAAAACTGCAGATTCAGACCTTCACCGCCAGCATCAGTCGATATAAGCACACGCACATCACGCGAAAATTCCTTTTGTGCCTTGGTGCGCGCATCAAGATCCATTCCGCCATTAAGAAGCACTACTGAAAACCCTCTGCTTTCGAGGAAGCCAGCTAACATCGTCTGTGTGGACACAAATTCGGTAAAGACTAAAATCTTAAGCTCAGAATCGTTTTCTTCCTGCTGTAGTTTATAGATCAATTCGAGCAAAGCCTCAGCCTTGGCATCGGTTCCCTGAGCCTCGGTCTCACGCGCGAGAGCGAGCAGAAGATCAACTTCTCTCTTTTCTTGCTCCCACCCGGTCATCTGCACCGCTATATCAGCTTGGCTTTGGCCGTCCAGTTCAGCCCATTCATCCCAATTCGTCGTTTCAAAAAGCTCAGCTTGGGCTGGAGGAGTGTCGAGCAGCACCTGCCGCTTTTCGAGGGTTGTGCGTATAGCGGCGGTACTAGAGGTAACAAGACGTTGCATCAGGATCATTAGAAAGCCGATATGGCGCTGTTTGGCCTTCAACGCCTGATTGTAGCCGTGACGCACATACTCAGTGACAGCATCGTACATGCGCTGCTGAGCGTCATGTCGAGCCTGCCAAGCAACAGGATATAACCGTGTCATACGCGGCTTAAACAAGGGATTGCCATCGGCATTAATGGCCGCGCGCTTTTCAGTGCGTATCACATAGGGGCGGACACGATCACGATTTACGCTACCTTCGTCAGGAAAGGCATCCCGATCTATCAACTGCATTAAACGCATGAACTGGTCGGTCTTACCTTGATGCGGCGTGGCCGACAGTAACAAGAGATAGGGCGAAGCTTCAGCAAGTGCTGCTCCCAACTTGTAACGCGCCACTTGGTCTGTACTGCCGCCCATGCGGTGAGATTCGTCAATAATGACCAGATCCCAACCCGCAGAAATCAGATCTTCGAATCTTTCTCGGTTATACAGGTTAAGTTGATCTAAACTCCATCCACGTCGCCCTTCGATTGGTTTTACCGAATCGAGAGAAACGATAACTTGATCATGCATGCGCCAAAGGTTGTCTTCTTCCTTGCGCCATGGACGGAAAGCGGTCAGTTCTGCCGGATCTATGTACTGGAGCTTTTCGTTGAAGTGCAGTTGCATCTCAGCTTGCCATTGACGTATCAAGCCTTTGGGAGCCACCACTAAGATACGCCGCGCCATGCCGCGTAATTTCAACTCACGCAACACAAGACCAGCTTCAATCGTTTTTCCTAACCCAACCTCGTCAGCCAACAAATACCGCACACGATGACTGCTCATCGCACGGTTCAGCGCATAAAGCTGGTGGGGCAAGGGAACAACGCTTGATTGAATGGGAGCCAATAAAAGGTCGTCATCTTGTGCGTCGAGCAACTTGGCTGCTGCAGATGTATGAAGAATGTGGTTCACGGATGGCACAACGCCATCCAGTGTCGCTAATTCAGCTGCGTGGGTGCGCACCACGGCATCTTTAGCGGGCAGCCAAACTCTATAAACAATCTTTCCCCACATCTCCTGCCGATCAATAACTCGGCATGGAGTGGCTTGACGCTGATGCCAACACCAATCACCAAGGCTAAATCCAGCGATTGAGACATCAACGTCAGTCATCAACTATCCGCCTCCGATCTGGTCAATGCCTGATCGTACCAGAGAAGAAGTTTTTCATCTTCCTGCAGTGCTTCTTCAGGAATTTTGTGGGCGACTTTAATAATGGTCTGGTAGTCCTTATTGCTCCATGCAGTTTTGAACCCTGCACGCAGCACTTCAAGCCTAAATTCTTTAAGCTTGCGTCCAGTTGCACTTACATAATCGTCAAATTCCTTCAGAAGCGCTTTCTCGCGTTTCTTTTCCAGATCCTGAGACTTATTCGGATCGGGGACATACCAACGATCTTGCGCTTTTGCTTTCAATCGAGGCTCGACTTTATCCAATCCTCTCATGTCCTTGTAGTTCGTAGAAAGATAACTATGGATCTGGCTTGGCACTTCTCCATCACCATCATATTTTAAGAAGTTATTTTCCAACAGCGCCGCCAACTCTGGCTTGGCTTCGTGCTTTTTCCAACCAGCGCCTAACTGCGTAATGAATTCCGGATGAATTTCTTGGTATGTGGATGGGCGTGATTTTAGAAAATTGGCTAGCCAATCTATCGCACTGCGTTCATCAGACACAAACATTTCCATTTGTGGCGCCTGCGTGACCTGAGCACGCTTTTTATCATATATGGATGCCTGTTCTGGAAGAAACAGCATACCATCTCGTTCCGGAAAGCGACTACGCAGCCCGCTCAAAAACTCATCACTAGACAACGGAACGGGGGCGTCATGACGAACAAACCACGCAACCATTCGATCATAGATACGACGCGGATCTCGCTCGACTACGAACTCAAGCACGCCATCCCTTTCCTTAGTTATAGACAGTTGCCTGAGGTGAGTTTGCGTGAAATCCCATGCTGATTCTGGCGTAGGCCCATGTTGTGAGAAGCGCTGTTCTAAGCCACCGTTAGGCTTGTAAACAGAAATGACCAAGTCCTGCTTTACAGTGTTTGGTGACATGACTTGCTGAAAGCTGCCTTGGATCTTGTCCAACGCAGTCACCTCTGCCACAACAAAACCCGTCTGCTGGAGAGCAACTTGGATAGCGTTCCAAACCGCTGCCTTGCTATTAGAAAATACAACGGTCATCCAGCGACCCGGCTTCAGCACGCGAAAATATTCTGCGAAACAGCTGTACATCAGGCGCTGATATTCTGAAACGCCTTTGTGTCGAACACGGTCAACGATAGCCTCCGGATTGGGATCGGTTTTGACGCCGTGCCAAGACTCGACAAGGAAATTCAAGTCAGAGTAGTAGATATTTTCTCCGAACGGTGGGTCAGTGAAAATGTAATCAACAGACTCGGCTGCAAGTGGTAATTTGGCTGCGGTGCCCGTTGTGATCACGGTTGTAGGACTGGTCTTGAAGGTCGAAAACGTTTTAGTAAGCCTATCGAGCTTCCCGTTAAGGATATACCAGGGGCTGCACTCTGATGTCTGAGATGCAACGTAGTAAACGCCTGTCATAAACTGATTGACTTGCGAAAACCCAGATGGCCGATACCGATTCAAAATCGATGCAGTCCAAAACGCTTGCTCCACCATAAAAAGCAACATGCTACGTGTGCGAGGGTCTGCATGTGATTTTGCTTTTTCCCAGAGTAAACTCATCGATTGCGCTGCACGTGGCAAAAACATGTAGTGTATAGCCGCTGAGTTGGTCGTTTTCATTCGGCCTACTCGTGTCATTTGCATGTCTGGGAACCGATCCAACGGAAGGTCTTTCGGAAGCGGTAAAGCCGCGATCTTGGCGATCCGCTCAAGATCAGAAGAGTCCGGTTTCTTCGTGTAACCCTTCTTTCCTAGCTTGTATGCAATGATCGACGGGACTCGCTTGGGCCTTTTGCTGGCCTGACCCGTGGCAGAGTCGATGAACGTCTCAAACTGTAAATCCATCTGCTCTTTTTTTGCCTGTGCACCGCAATGCGGGCAGGTCAATATGTCTGCAACGACTTTTGTTTCTTCATCCATTGCTGCATCGGTGAATACAATGTCACCAGTGCACGATGAGCAGGAAAGCACTTCACTCCAGACGGTATAGTCAATTCGGGCCTTGGTCTTGCCATCGCTGTGCAAGGTTTCGTACATCCAGCCGATTTCTTGCTCAGCCGACTGAAGGAGCTTCTTGCCCGCCTTCGAAAATGCATCCACATCAAATGGGGTGTTGTAGTTTGCGCCGATAAATGTAGCTGCAGGGGACAGGTCATTCAGCACTGCGCAACGTGCACCCCATTTTGGGGCTGTGCGACCCTCTTTTTTCCAGCTCATTTCCAGCTCGTTCCGGTAGGTGACTGGTGCCGTGCCGCACCACTGCGCAGCCACGCCGGTCATTCCTGAACCGCCAAATCCGTCCAGCACAATATCGCCCGGCTGCGTGTAATGCAGGATGGACGGCACAATTGCAAGATGCGGCACCTTGGTGTGATAGCTATGTGCCTTGTATATGGCATCAGTTTTCCCCACGCTCACGTCAATCGCCAGTGGCTCGCGGCTGTACTTCACCGCCGGATCGTATGGCTTGCCGTAATGATTCACAAAATCCGCGAGCCAAGGATTGGGGCAAGCCGTGTAATATGGTGGGTCCGACATAGTCAGGATCGCTTCATCCGTTCCTTGCGGAAATCCCCCCTGGTTCCGGAATGCCGGATCCTTCAGCTTCTCAGCCAACAGCCCCAGGAAATGCTCCCGCCGCGCCGGATCGCTTGGAAACTTAAGTCCCAAGCATTCGACTAGGGTAGTAGCTTGTTTCTGTTTTTCAAGAAGATCATCCATCGAGGCATTTCCAAAATTTAGTGTTCGCACAGGCTTTGTGCAGAGTTTGTTTGTTTGGCAACTATTTACTCCACAACGAACCTTAGCTTACTGACATCCTTGCCCTTGCTGTGATCGCGCAAGAATGACTCAAACCGTTCACGCAGTTCCTCTGGTTTTGCAGGAGATCCACCGCGCAACAATGCAGCCTTGATATCATCGGCGGTTAGGCGGACCTTCTCAAGACCAGACAAAGCCTCTTGTACAGCACTAACAAAGTCCGGAGACACTGGGTCTGGCAGATGCTTTGATCCAATAAACTTTTTAACCAACTCTCTAGCAGATGCCTTGAGAAGATCGAAGTTCGCTTGAATGGTTGGATCTTCAAGGTTGTCAAGTAGCGTTTGTTGCCAGCCTTCGAGCAATCGATCCAACTCATCGTCGAGCGTCTTAAGCACATTGGCTGCTGGCAGAAAGTCGCCTTGTTCACTGGCAGGGCGAAATCCGCAGTGCGGACAATAGGCGCTGGCTGCAAGATCGGCATCGACCAGCGACGCGCAACTCTTGAGTTTATCGAGTTTTTCGTCAAAGGCGGTAAGCTGAGTGGTTGGCATCAACGAGATCCCAGCCAGTGCCCGCATGGACACCAGACGCGGATCCTTACGGAGTGCTGACTTTGTTTTGTCTTCAGTCACCCCCAGTCTAGCCTTGCTGTGCTGCGCTATATAGGCAACCAGATAATCCTTCTTAAGTTGATCTAGAACCTTGCGATATTCAGCGGCATGCTGAGCACTACGATCTATGGCCAGTTTATCGAGAATATCTTTGCGCGTAGTTTGTGCCTGCTTAACCCAAGGATGGTCTGATGCGAGCACCAACTCGGCTGATGACAAATAACCTGCCGTAGATCCAAGATCTGCAACCAGTTCCTGCAAACGCTCGATGGATGCCAAAACTTCTAGGTTCTTTTTTTGCGCGTCAATGTCGTCCGAGCCTATGCGCAGATTTTTTAACTTGCCCACTGTGTTGTATGGTGTGAGACCCTCGATGAAGGTCTTGAGCTGTTCCAATCGTTGACGCCACTCGCGAACCTCATCGTCCGTAAGTAACGGCTTGCCCCAGAAGCTGAGTTTACCTTGCAGATCGGTACCAGCCGTAAGAACTCGGCTAACTAGCTTGGCGACAGAGTCCAGTAAATTCTTAACTGGTTCGTCGGATCCCTGTGTGGCCAATTGTGCCAATCCCGGCGACAGACCAAGCAACTCGAACAGTGATCGCAAAACTGCAACATTGATTTCCTTTGGTGCCTCAACGTGCTTGAATGACTTCAATTCATCCAAGCTACGTTCGGTCAACTGGTTAATCTTACTTGAGTCAATCTTGTCCCCCGTGACGGCGAGCACAACATCACCCGAATAGACTAAGCAGCCGAGTACGGCCACAAGAAGATCCGGTTCCAACCGGAATTTGATTGAATGAAAATATTCGACATCTGTCGAGCCGCTAAGAAGCTCACTGCGGTTAAGAACCTGACCGTGCCCCTTGGCCTTAATGCGACTTAATATTTCCTGAGCATAGCGTGAACGCCCCGGTTCGATGCGGTCACCGTCTAGCATTTCCAACGCATCCAAAATGGCGGTGGCATCTTTCGTGCGCGTTCCTCCCGCCAACGCCTTCATGGTGTTGCCGATCAGTTGCTTGCGGTTGGTTTCCGTTACAAGCACAGAAAACACTGGGTAGTCGGGAGCAATATCAGAAAAGTGCTGATTGAGAGCTAGACCAGCAATCACATTAACAATATCTCGGAAGTTAACGCGTTCGTCTGCACCCAGCCTAAGTTTGTCACGAATGGATATACCTCTTGTCCACTCTTGCAGAGTCTTGGTCTTACCTTGGTAGGTGACCTCGTAGGCACTCATCTGCTTGTCCTGCAACCACTTACTCATTTCCCGAAGCGCATCTTTTGCCTTGTCGAGATAGATGGCTTTAGCTCCACCACTGGCCGTGGACGCTAAATCCTGAGCTGCTGCGTAGCATGACAAATGACGTTTAATTGCATCGTCTATCCCCTTAAGACGGAAGAACACCTCATCTGAGCTGCTCTCATCTCTAAAACGTGGCGGCTCGAATGGTTGGACAAAGTAAACATAGAAATCGCGTTCTGGCTGTGCTGTCGGACGATCATTAGGTGCACCGAAGAAAAGATAACCACTGCGG
Source organism: Alphaproteobacteria bacterium (assembly GCA_028692635.1). Lineage (GTDB taxonomy): Bacteria > Pseudomonadota > Alphaproteobacteria > UBA9219 > UBA9219 > JAQUWX01. The sequence goes on along the minus strand of JAQUWX010000046.1, from coordinate 3,066 downwards.
TCTACACGGTGCTCCTGCCATTCAATTTGATACTGCCATATTTGATGGCCAGTAACGTAGGCACTCTCGTCCGTCCGCTCCATCAATTGCTTGATGGCTCCATAATATGCGCGGTCTAGAGCATCATCGGAAATGGCATCGGCTCGCTTCTCAATCTGGGCGTCATAATCGACGTCTTTTTTTAGATCGAGGTAATACTGTTCAGTGTCCGAGGCTTTGGATATAAATTGGCCATTAACTGTTTTAACAATCTCTCGGAGGGTTGTTTGGACAGCAGTTAGCAAGTCATCTGCAGGATCTCCTCCCATTTCTTCGATGCCGGACTGATACAGGCATAAAGCATCGCGCAATTCAATGGCCGTTGGTCCAATCGGTACATAAATGTCACCACCGGTAGTCAATCGATGTATGGACAACCCGTTGATGACACGCAGCGCCATCGCCTTATAGTTAGGGCGAGTAAACGCCTTTTGCACACGCTCCGAAAGAACCTCAGAAACCTTTAACACCTGACCTATACTTGGGTCGGATCTGAGAACCGAATTAGAACTGACGGTCTCCCAGAACTTGTCATAGCCGATTAGGCCGGGGCGGTCCTCTGGCACATCACTGTTTAGCAGCGTTTGAATCTGGTCTCGCAGCGTGACTAGCGCACCACGTTTCTCGGTAAAAACGAGTTGTTCAAAGGTGCTAATATACTCTGGATGTACTGGGAATAAGCGCACATATTCATCCATGCGCTCATTCATTGAACTATAGAATTTGGAGAAGTTAGACAGATATGTGCGAATGCGATGCTGTTGATCAGCCGTCTTCTTGAGCAATCGCTCAGCCACAACAAAGCTTACATCCTGACGAGCCAATAGAACCTGTGTAAAGCGGTCTTTCACACGCCGCAAGCTATCAGCAACATGCTGAAAACGACTGCTATCAAAAATGGCTTCCTGCACGCCCGCCATAAAGCGAAAGCGTAAATGTTTAGTAACCTCGCCAAGCTCTCGCAAGAACGATAAATCCAGAACTAGGTCGTGATCTTTGCGCGAACGCAGGTATTCAAGGAACTCATCAACCACAAGCAAGACACCATGGTCGGGATATATTTCGTTAAAAGCAGACATCATCTGCTCGAATGCTGCTTTGTTATTGACAACCTTGTTGGCTGGAGGAAAGGCGTAGCTGACGCCTTGTTTTTCGAGAAAGATTTCCAACTGTTGAGTAACAATGTCTCGCAACGACATCTGGCTAGATATCTCAATGCGATGCACCCTGAACTTTCCTGCAATGGCTGCAGCTGCTTCGGCCACTATGGGGTGGCGCAACATAGCCTGATATCCCGCATCCTCAGCAACCAGCGAGATTACCGACATTAAATGCGACTTACCTGTTCCGTAGTTACCGACAACAAGCAGGCCTCTATGGTCAACAGCTCCATCAAACGAAAGTTGGGGGATAATAAACTTAGAGATCCGCTCGGCCATATCATCTGAGATGACATAAGTTGAGACAAGTTTTTTCGCTTCGTCAGGCCTGTTAGCGTCAAGCAGCTGAATAACCGACTCGATTGGCTCGAATTGAATGAGCTCGCCGTAGCGCATGTGTTCCTCGCTTCCCTGTTACTGAATCTCGAACGGCACTAGACCGTCGATGCTATAATCTTGATATTCTGGATGCCCCATTTCAGCGTAGATCAGTCGCCCATTTTGCAATTGACCCGGCCAAACAGCCACGACCCGACGAGTTCGAGCAAGCAATTTTAGCAGATCTAGGGGGTCAAGCTGTAAGCTGCGATCAAACAAAATCTCAATATTGTCCACTAGAACAACCCCACCAGATGCATGCACATCTGCCATCTCACGCAATGCTTCGGAAACAGCCAATGACCTTTGTTTCGTAGGAATCGCAACCAATCGAGAGCCAAGCTCGCTGCCAATGTTCAGCACTGTCGTGCCATGAGATAATGCAAACTCGTTGAGCAGCGAGGGCTTGGGTGCCCCGTGCTTTGAAATCAGCAATATCAGCCGGCTGTGTAGCGCTTCGACATCGTCGACTATACGATCCAATTGTTCAATCATGTGCCCTCAGTTTGTTTCGGATGGCAGGCACAACAATACATTGGCCTGTGCGCTATCTGATGCAATCTGAAGGTCAAACGAATTGACCCAATTTATTCCTTGATGTTCAGTTATCATTCCTTGGCCTTACGGTTTTGTGCCTCAATCCAATTCTCGAGTTCCTTTCTTGAGAACCGCCATGAGCCCCCAACCTTAAAACCCGGTATTTCTCCATCGGCAACTAGACTGTAGACAGTCTTTTCTGCCAGCTTGAGCATCTCCGCTACGTCACGAACGGTAAGGACATTGTCTTTCATGGGGGCGTCTGTTCTTTTGTGATTCTCTTTCTGCAGCGGAAAATACGGCAAAATTCTCCAACCTCAAAGCATGAAATTGCTATTACGGCCAGTTTTTACCAACTAACTGCGGGAGACGCCTAATAGCTGATTTTAATAAGCCTCAATCCACCTGTTGCGCCGTCAGGAACATCGCCTTTTCGAGGGCGGCGAAGAACTGTTGGTAGGGTTGCGGATCCTCGATGGCGGTGATGTTGTACTGGGCGTTGGCACGGACGATGGTCTGGGTCGTACCGCGATCACGGACGCTGACGGTCATGCGCATGGCGTAACCGTTTAATTTTGTTCCGCTTACCGTGCCAAGGGTGGCATCGGCCTTGTCGATCACGAAGCCCAGATCCTGAAGCGTGGCGATGATAGTGCGCAGGGTTTTGGCCTTGTCGGTCGTATCGAAGGCGCGGCTTTGCATGCTGCGGAGCGCGACTTGGCTTTCGGACGTTTGAAGCACCTGATCGCGGCTGTTGGTCTGACAGGCCGTCAGGAGCGAAAGGGCAAGAAAGGATACGGCAACGGTCTTGATTATTTTGCGGGGCATGGGCTTTCCTTTTGTTTCAATGCGTTAGATTTCGTTGGCCGTCAGAAAGACCGACTGCGAGAGCTTGTCGAAGAACTCTTGGTACAGTTTGGGATCGTCAAGCGGTTCGGTGGTCGAAACTTGC
>JAQUWX010000045.1 GCA_028692635.1 Alphaproteobacteria bacterium | reverse complement strand
CGATTGTCTCCACAATTGTAATTATGGGAATAGCCCTGCTGTGCGGCGTAAATGATTCATCTGCGCTGGTAATAGGCTCGGCAGTCGCGCTTTCATCGACAGCGATCGTCATACACGTTCTTTCGCGTCAAAAGAGGATGAGCTCCGCTACAGGAAGGGTCAGCTTCGCAATTTTATTGTTTCAGGACATGGCGGTAATTCCGATATTATTTCTTGTCGGCGTCCTTGGCTCTCCGGGAGGAGAACCCGAAGTCCTAAACAGCCTGTTTGCCGCATTGCTCCAAGCGGCGCTGGCTATAGGTGGCATCTTTGTAGTTGGCCGTTTAGTCATGCGCCCGATGTTTCGCCTGGTTACAGGAACGGACAGCCCGGAGCTATTCGTAGCCACAACCCTGCTGGTCATAGTGGGAGCGGCCGTCATAGCTTCCGCGGCAGGAGCGTCTATGGCTCTCGGAGCTTTTGTCGCCGGTCTTCTAATAGCTGAAACGGAATACAGCCGCGCAATAGGCGCAGCGATATATCCCTTCAAAGCGGTTCTCCTGGGAATTTTCTTTTTCTCGGTAGGAATGGAAATAGACCTTTTCTCCGTAATGAGCTCTCCTCTCCCGATACTTGCAGCAGTGATCGGTCTAATCGCAGTCAAAGCCGCGATCATAATTCCATCGGTCCGCGCATTTGGCTTCTCATACGCGGCAGCGATAAAGACAGCGCTTCTTCTCGGACCCGCCGGAGAATTTGCGTTTGTGGTAATAGGATTCTCAATCAGCAAAGGCGTAGTCTCCGCGCAAGACGGAGGCTTTGTCCTGATCGCAGTCTCGCTTTCGATGGCCGCAATTCCCTTGCTGGCGAACATCGGAAACAAAATCGGGAGCTTCATAGAAAGCAGATCAGGAGAACCGCCCGCCAATCCCGCGCCAATTGAATCAATCCGAGCGCAAGCAATAATAGTAGGAGCTGGCCGCGTAGGCCGCCTGGCCTGCGAGATGCTCAGCCAGCACAACATCCCCTACATAGCAATAGACCGCAATTCCGTAGTCGTAGAAGCGAGACGCCAAACCAACCCGCATGTTTATTACGGAGAAGCCAAAGACCCCGCATTTTTACACCAATGCGGCATAGAAACCATCAAAGCAGTAATAATCACCTGCAACGACGCAAGAGAAACCGACATAGTAGCAAAATCAGTAAGAACCCTGCGCAAAGACGTCACGATAATAGCCCGAGCGCACGACGCCATCCACGCCATGCACCTATACTCCCTAGGCGTAACCGTAGCAGTCCCCGAAACCTTAGAAGCCAGCCTATTATTATCCGAAGCCGCGCTAATAAACCTGGGAATACCAACCGGCTACGCCATAGCCTCCATCCACGAAAAACGAGAATCCTTCAAAAAATCCCTCCAGTCGCAAGCCGGTCGCGAGCCGCGACAAGCATTAGTTGGAGCTGATGTAACCCACAATATACATTCTGCTAATTAAGCACCCAATCCTCAACTACAGAGTCATCCCTGTCCTCTGATCCCCGACCTCTGTCCTCTGCTTTATTGCTGCCAATATATAACCGCAAGCCCCGAACCGCCAGCGCCGCCGGATGAAAAAACCCCGTTGGAACTTGTAGCAGCGCCACCACCACCGCCGCCGCCAGTATTAGCTCCTGCACTACCTCCGCCATTACCAAAAGCCGCACCACCAGCTCCACCAGCACCCCATGAACCACCGCCGCCGCCACCCGCATAGTTGTAGCCATATGAATAAGAATAACCAGCCGCACCGCCAGCTCCACCAGTACCACACCCCGTACCACCACCGACGCCTCCGATAACACCGGAGCCTACCGCTGTTCCTGTACCACTCACATTACATCCACCATATGCTATATTGTTACTTCCTCCAGCCCCCCCTGCGGCGGCAGAAGTATTACTGTAAGTGCCACCACCACCACCGCCGCCACCTGCGCCAAACAAGCCGCCAGATCCTCCAGTTCCCCCACCAACAGAACCCGAAGTGACTAAAGCAGATCCGCCACCACCACCTCTTGCTGAAGCAAGAAGAGTACCTCCTTGATAAACGGTTGTAGTCCCGCCATTGCCGCCAGTATAAGCAGAAGAATTTCCCCCAGCACCTCCAGCACCGACATTAACAGTAAGATTTCCGGTTACCGGCATATTGGGAAACCATCCGGTTGCAGCACCACCACCACCAGAACCACCATAATAATAGCTGCCATTAAAATATCCCGCCCCACCGCCGCCGCCACCGCCTACAGCGAATACGGTAACGTTTGAATACGCTGAAGAATAATACCACGTCCCAGACGAAGTGAACGTCTGACTCTGCCAAGTCCCGCCCCCCGCCTTAGAATCCACATACGCTTTCGTTGCAAGATGATTAGCTGCCGTAGGCGTCGCGGCAGAGACATTGCCCGAGAACGTGCCGCCGCCAGTTGCATTAAAACTGCCCTGCACGTTCAGATAATCCCAAACCTTTATCTCACGGCCCATGCCGCTGTTGCCGGAAACGCTGTTTCCAACAATCATCAGAGCCTTGTAGCTGCCGTTGTCGGTTATAATATGTCCTGCCGTGGAACCAGAAGAACCAGCGTCCCAATTGGCGCTACCAAGATATAATCCCCCTCCGGCTCCTGTTATCAATCCGCCGTTAGCAGTCGGCACGGCATAACTACCAACATTATCGCTTGCCACCAGAGTCTTCCACGCTGTCCAAGAATTACCCGACGACACATCGTAGTTGCCGAAACGAACCTGTAATCCTGTGCCGCCATAAGTTGGGCTATATGGAACATAAAGCTGAAGAGCGCCACCGCCTCCTGAATAGGTGTTGACGTTGACTAAAGATCCATAACTTGGAAAGCTTTGCCCACCGGATACAAAAGATGTCTGAATTCCCAAGTTATATCCTGTCGGCAGTGTCGAAGCAGACCACACATAAGTCCCAAGATTAGCCAACAAAGGCGAACTGCCGGTTATACTGATCCCCCATGTGCCGCTGGCGCCGCTGCCGGTTAAGCTTGGTGAATAGGAGGTGTAGTTGCCGGAATGAAGAACCGTTCTCCAAGGAGAAAATCCTCCGCCGGATGACCATGAGCCTCTAAAATATAAATTATCGCTTTGATATCCACCGGCTATTTGCAGCGTTGTATCGATATTGTTAGCCGTAATTAACGAGCCATAATTAACCGGAGAGTTTGTTGGCGTTCCATTAAGTCCGTACATGCCGCTTGTCAAAAGCGTATTAAGATCGGCAGAGCTTCTTCCTCCAACAATAAAACTCTGCCCCCCAACCGTCAGCGCACCAACAGCTGCGGTGCCATTGATGGTTACATTGCCCGACGCAGTAACCGTCAACCTGCTCACCCCCGCCGTCGCTATGCTCACGGTGCTGGCGGTATCGCTGAATAGGCCGGTGGTTATATCCCCATTACGACTAGGAGAAGTATTAGTAGCAGAAACTCCCAAGGCTCCTCCGCCCAATCCGCTCCAACTCGCCCCATCACATCCTTTAAACGAAGTTCCCGTCCACTGAATCATTCCAGTTTTTGCCGCATCGCATGTCGTTGTGGCATAGGTAGGCGTAGCCACCGTCCCCAACATCAACGGACCCTTTTGAAACACAGTTCCGTTGCACTGGCCTATTGTGTCCCAGTCGATGTTGCTGTTGTCATTGCTGCAAGGGGTTCCGATGGCCTTCTGAGCTGCATGAGCTTGCGCGCACAGAAAAACGCTCAACGCAAAAACCGTCAATCGGACAATGAGCTTGCTCATGACGACACCGCCTTACAGCACCGGCAAGTAGTGCTCCATTGAGAAGCTGTTGCTTCGCAACTTTGAGCCGGACTTATAGGACTGGTAACGCCAGTGCAAACCGCGTTTTGCTCGCCGCAAAGATCGTTACATGTGACGGGAGATTTAGGATCGTGAGCAGACGGCTGAATAGTAAAACAGCTCAACGCTCCAATTTTGACAGGAGCCACGGCTTTTTCCGCCAGCGCGGATGATCCGCATACAAAAAGCATTATCAGAAGACATAAAAAGGAAACCCCGAAATGCCGCATCCGATTTCTCCCATAAGAACAAAAAGCACCACCAAGAAAGCTTGGTGGGCTGGGAGTTCGAAAATCGCAAGAAGACGATTGCAATGGCCTTTAGCCGTGAGGCTTGGACATGCGCCACTGCCTCCCAACCCTAAGGGCCGGAGGCAGCATTCGTGACGGCAATGCTCTACAACATTGGAACTTTACAGTCCAATGTTGCACGCCACATAAATTCTGCACGCGAAAACACACCTTCTGTTCTCGGACAGATTTCATACAACGAACCGCTTCTTGACGAGGTTTCGACACCCCAAAAGCACGCCTTCGCATGCCTTCGGTAAAAAGCATAATAGCGAATCAAAGCACGAGCAAGATCGGTCTTAAGCAGGAATAGCAAGGATTTACTGGGATTTCTCCGTTTTAAACCCAGCCAATTTCAGATTGAAATTTTATTTGGAATAATTTTTTATTAAAAGCCCAGAAGCCTAAGCCTCAAGCCAATTCAACTCCACCTGAGCCAACCCATGAGCCATAGGCCAGCAGCGAGCGATTTCCGCACGAGAGAAATTCGCGCATTCAAGATCGCTGGGGTTGCAAAATCCGCGCTCTCTTATGATTTCACTGATCTGCGAAGCCATACGCTGATGAGTGGCAAAATTGTTTTTCGCGCCAAGAACATTAAAAACGAGCATACTGTCCCCCCAAATAATTTGCTTTGAAACGACTAATTTAAAAATTCCGAACTAAAAATCTAATTCAACTCATCCAGCCGCAAATCGACCAGGAAACGAATAACTTCTTCATAATCTTTTTGTTTAAGCTTATCGACGCTAGCGACACCGAACTTAGTCTCAACTATATGCTGCACCACATCCTGCTTTATATTGTGGTTATAAGCCACATAAGCGAGCAAGGCATAAACTGACTTCATCTCATTTTCATTAAGAGGCTTAAGCTCGCGACACTCGACATAATCGGCAACATGTCCGCTAGTCTTGAACATGATAGGGGTCCCATATTGGCGAACCCGATCGGCCAGGAAATCAGAGGAAACTACGCCGTTTTCGGTTTGGTCTTGGCTAGAAAGTTTCTGGTTTTCCGAATTATCAACTGCAGTAACCATAAAGATCTCCTTATTAAATAATTTTCAAGCAGCCAAGCGCGCAGGCGAGGCAGTCTCGCGCATGAATGTATTCCAGCGTTGTTCCAAAGAAGCCAAATGAGAGTGCTTAATGCCCCTGAAGCGTTCCCAGTTTTCCAACATAGCCAGAACAGAGACCTCACCATGTCTAGAAAGAAAAGCTTCGAAATCAGTCATTGAATAGCTCCGTAAAAAAATTGCTTTAAAAACCCGAGCACTTAAAAAATCTATTCGTTCTAAAAATCATTTTCAGGTGTCCGCTAAAAATACCGCCCCACCTTTCCATCACCGCAATGTACCAGCCCGCCCCTATGAAAGCAATTCAAAAATACGAATAATAATGCATACAATTCATTATTGTAACGATATTGGGCAAATATTGTGGAAAATTAATGAGTTAGCCGCAGAGCACGAAAAACCAAGCAAAAAATTATGATTAACAAATGGTAATTTTATCCACTATTTGGGGGTATATTTTATTTCCGCATGCGCAATTATGTGCTATAAGGCATAAAACTAGTTATGGGTGCCACGTTGTGATTACCGGAAAACAAATAAGAGCGGCAAGAATGCTTCTTGATTGGGACGCAGAGGATTTGGCAGACAAAACCGGCCTAAACCGAGAAACCGTCTTCAACATAGAACGCGGCACAGTCCAAGCCCGAGCCGGCACTATAGAGAAAATCGTCCGCACCTTTAGAGATGGCGGCATAGAGTTTATCCCAGACGAAGGCGTAAAAAGAAGATCAGACAGCGTAACTAAATTGGAAGGGTTCAGGGATTTTAAATTTTTTATGGATCAGATGTATGAGGCCGCCACGGAGCCATACTCATACGACGGAACAAAGCCGATATGTATATGCAATCTGGATAATAGTCTCTTCAGAAAATACATGAAAGATTATCACGCCGTTCATGTCGAGCGGCTGAAAAAACTGGAAGGACTAAAGATTAGATCTCTCGCGGCTGAGGTAGATAAAAATCATGTTAAAGGCGCTTCCTATCTCGAATACAGGTACTTAAAGGAATTAAAGGCCGTCATTGCACCTTTTTATGTATTTGGAGATAATTTTTCTATTATCGATTTTGATGTCCAAGACCCGCCCAAAATACTGATGATACACTCACCAGCTCTGGCTCATTCATACAGAGATCAGTTTGATATTATGTGGAAAAATGCTTCAGAAGCACCACCAGCTTAATGAAACAACAGTAATTTAACCAAAACAGGCATGATGATGAGAAACAAAACCAACCTAGCTATCGCAGAAGATGAGGGTGAATCATCGCTCAACATTCTTCGCGAAGTTTACGAAAAAGCCCACGTTGTTAGATCCGGCAAGCACCTCACAACCGTGAACGAACTTTGCGATCAAATTCCTGCTCTTCGCCCGGAAACACTCAAAGCCGCTGTAGAATTAGCGCTTCAATTTGGCACTTTCGGTGCCAACAAGATTTTGACCGAAGAAGACAAGGGGGCTCCTATAGCCGCAGCCGTATCATTAGCTGCCAATCTGCCTTTGTGTGTGGCACGCTGGTACCGATATGAAATTCCAGGTCAGGTAAAGGTGGATATGGAAAGCGAATATTATTCTGGCTCCCTTTATTTGAATGGGATTAATGGCGGCGATAAGATTCTCCTTATCGATGATACGCTAAGCACAGGCGGGACGATGGTTGCCCTTATCGAAGCGGTTAAAAAGGCAGGCGCGGATGTTGTCGGCGCTGTTGCAATCATAGAAAAGGTGGATAACGAAGGACATGATTTTGTGTGGATAAAAACAGGGGTCGATGTAAAAACCTGTATGAAGATTCATGTCACAGAAACTGGCGTGGAATTTGTTTAGTTTAAATCACTTATCTTAGATAATATCAGCAACATCTTAGATTGTTTTCCAAATCATGGGTTCCACAAGCGTGGATATCTGCCCAGTTGCACACAACCAATATTAACTTAATTATAGCCCGGGGGCGCTGCCCCCACAGCAAAAAGGGCGGTAGTTTCCTACCGCCCTTTCGCATTTACCTAATCGCTTAGGAAGCGTTGATTAGAACGCCAACTTCTGCGACAGCATCAAGACATGGCCCTGATTATTTTCAATGGCCTTATCCTGCACTTTTTGCTTAAAGAACACGGCATCAGCAGCAGTGGTCAAACCGGGGAACCAGTTATAGGTTGCGCCCAATCCGAGTTCCTGAATGTCACGAACATAGTGATCATCGGGAGCAGCGGCTGTACCGAAGTTGTTATAGCCACGACCGTCGAGGATGTTGACTGCGAGAGCAACTTTGTTGAACTCGTACTTCACGCCAGCAGTCCACGCGTCTTGTGGCTTCTGCTGAGCTCCACCCTTATCAGTGTTAAAGTGACCGGCATCGACATAAGAACCACCGACCGTGAAACCGGCATAAGCAGCCTGAACGCCACCGCCATAGGTGGTGAAGTCACGGAGAGTAGAACCAACGCCCTTGTCAGCGGTGCCATCATTGACGACAGCCGACACGGTCAAGGTTACGGGGCTGAACTTACCGGTGTATTCCAAAGCAGAACTGATTACGTTCTTATAGTTGGTACCCTTGGTGAGAACAACGGCTTCGCCCTTGTCGCCATAGTTAGGAGTGAAAGAAACGCCCAACTGCACCTTGTGGTTTTCGTTACCAACCTTGGGGGTGTAGTAGGTGATCTTGGTGCTGTTTTCATCGTCATCCATATAGGAAGGAACGATGGTGCTGAACAGCTTGGTGGTGTCGGTGAAATGGTAGTAGGTGCCATCGATCTGGCCTTCGCCGACCGTAGGAGCGCCAACGAACATTTCGGTGGAAGCGCCGAGCGCGTCACCGAATACGACCTTACCCCAAACGCCTGACAACCATACATAGGCGTCATGTTCGGAAACGGTTTGGCCGGCAGCGGCGTCATCAGCGTTGCCATTCCACAGACCGACCTTAGCGCCGTATTCAACGCCGTTAGTGGCCTTAGCGGAAGCTTCGATATCTACCTGGAAGGTATTTTCGAAGTCACTATGACGCTGATTAGCGACAGCCTTGTGGGACTCACTGAATTGAGCCGCACGGAAGTCAACATAACCGCCGACGTTTACGGCGATCGGCGATTCTGCAGCGTGTGCAGCGCCGGAAAGAGCAACGCCAACCAAGGCCGTTGTTGCCAGAAGAATTTTACGCATGCTATCCCCCTCGTGGATGATGAAGAGTTTAAGTTGAACTATTAAAGAGAGGGGCAACACGCCCCGTCGCTGGAGAGTTTGGGGCATAACCCTTGCACAGACAAGTTAGAAATGGTGGTTTTCCTGATTCACAAGCACACTGTTGCATTGAAGCCACAACATGGTTAACCATTAGTTTTGAGGTAAACTATTGATTTTCCGGCGATAGAATGAGCAAATAAGCGAGATTAAAGCTTAACGAGCTTTACGATTCGGCAATAAAATTGGATAGAACAACCGCCATGAAAAAAATCTCTTCTGCGTTTTGCGCTTCTGCGATAGGGCCGACAATGGCCGTATTGCTTATGGGAATCGGCCTTTCCGCATGCTCGAGTCTTGGTCTGACGAGCAAAAGCGAATACGGCGACAAGAACAAGGAAAAGCTGTACGAAAACGGCTCATTAGCGAGCGACGAGGGCGGTTTTTCAATTTTTGGCTCTAAGAGCAAGAAAATTGATGAAACAGGCATAGGCGTAAATGGCTATTTGTGGAGAGCGACGCTAGATACGATTTCGTTCATGCCCGTATCGTCAGCGGATCCGTTTGGAGGTCTTGTGACCACGGATTGGTACAGCGCCCCTGGAGAGCCTGGCGAAAGAATAAAGCTGAACATCTTCATTTTGGACCGCGAGCTACGCGCCGATGGGGTAAAAGTGACGGTTTTCCGCCAAACCAGGAACATGGATGGCTCATGGATCGATTCTCTATCATCGCCCATGACGGCGACCTCGCTTGAGGAAACGATTCTCACCCGCGCCCGTCAAATGAAGCTGGCTCAAAAAGAGAAGAAGTAAAGGGATATCCTAAAAATATCCCACTTCTCCGCCTCTGTAATAGTGCGTGGTTCCATGCTCTTTCAACGGCAAATCCTGCCTCAAACGCTCGACAAGATCGGGGTTTGAAATAAACGGCCTGCCGAAAGAAACCAGATCGGCAGCTCCCGATTCCACAGCATCGATAGCCATAGTGCGAGTATATCCATTATTGACGATATAGGAGCCTTTAAAGAGCTTTCTTGCCGCAGAATAATCGAATCCAGGGACATCGCGCTCTCTACCGGTATTTCCCTCAACCATGTGAATAAACGCGATATCGCGCAAATTAAGCCGTTCAATCAAATAATTGAACAGCGGCTGTGGATCGCTGTCGCTCATATCGTTCGAGTTAGTCAGCGGAGAAAGTCTGATTCCAACGCGCTTTTTATCCCAAACGGTGCAAACGGCATCGACGACCTCAAGCATAAGGCGCGAGCGATTTTCAATACTGCCGCCATATTTATCCTCGCGTTTATTAGCTCCATCGCGCAAAAACTGATCCAGCAAATAACCGTTAGCGCCATGTATCTCCACGCCATCGAATCCAGCCCGCTGAGCATTTCTGGCTGCATGAGCATATTGAGCGATAATTCCCGGGATCTCGCTTAACTCGAGAGCGCGAGGAACAACCATATCCTGCGAGCCATCGGCAGTAAGCGTCTTACCCTTAGGCAGAACAGCGGAAGGAGCCACAGGAAGAGCGCCCCCAGGCTGCAAAGACGGATGAGAAACTCTCCCGACATGCCAAAGCTGAGGAACCATACACCCGCCCACCTCATGAACGGCACGAGTTACATTTTTCCAACCATCCACCTGAGCGTCTGAATATATGCCGGTACTTCCATAGTATCCCTGCCCCTGCTGAGATATCTGCACACCCTCACCGACAATAAGCCCGGCAGACGCACGCCTACCATAGTAACTCGCAACGATATCCAAAGGAGCAAGAGTATCCGCCTCGGTACGGCAACGAGTAACGGGAGCCATAACAATTCTGTTACGCAGCTCAAAAGCTCCAACATTAATTGGCTGAAACAGTTTCTTTTCGGAGTCATCCTTCATTTAACAATCCTCCTTACATTTTCGCTTATATCTGCCGCTATAATAGCAGAAAAAGGCATTGTTGGTTAATTTTGTTAAACCAATGTCATTTCAGAAAAAGAAAGTATTTCCACATTTGGATACTCGCCGGATTTTTGGTATTATCTCACAGAGCGTTAGACATAAATTTCATTTTACTGAGGAAATATTTTTCATGACTGTTTCGAAAAAACTTAAAGCGCTCGCCGTCGGCCTCGCCCTTGTGGCAGCCACTTTTACTACGGCTGGATGTGAAGTAACCGATCAAAAAAGCGAAAACAATCCAGCGCCGGAACGGATTCAAAAGAAAGAAGTCGCCGCCCAGGTTGCCGCAACCGAGCAACCGGTCGATATGGCAGATTTCAATAAAAAACTCGCCCGCCTGAACGAAATAAGAGCCGATATTGCCAAAGAGGCGCTCCCGACAATTGAAAAAAAGAAAGCTGGCTTGCTTCGCGTTTATCCTGACATTGAAAAGTGGGATATGAACGCGCTGATAGCGCAACAAATTGCAGCAATTCCCGAAAACCACCCAATGCGCGAAAAACTGAACGCGGCGAATAAAGAATATAAAGACAATCTGAAAACCGCAAAAAACCCCTCCGAGATAAAGAACATCGAAGACGACTATCGCGCCCAAAAGATAGCCATTCTCGAAGAAACCATAGTATCTCCAGAAAACTATTCCTCCCCGGAAGACTCAATAAACGAAACGCGGCGTCAAAAGGTCGTTAGTCTGGACAATTATATCCTCTTATCAAAAACACAGGGGATTTTTCAGCGTTCCGTCATAATCAGCGAAGATGATATGAAAACCGCAATTAAAAATGGCGGCAGTAAAAAAGGCCAGGAGTGGATCAACGTTCGCACCAAAGAAGAAAACAAAATCAAAGGATCGGATTTTTCCAACCAGTCCTTATTCAATTATTTTGCGACGCAGCAGCAGCGAGATGAAATTAATTCTATCCTAAACGGCAATGACGGACTTATGAAAACCGCGGAAAATCAATATGCGGTAGTCGCACAGCTTTCCAACGGAAAACTTGCCGTTGTGCCCCTGAGCGCCCTGTATAAAAACGCGACTCTTGGTTAACGCAAAAAACGACCGCTGATCGTTTTTTAAGGCGCCGTTTCATAAAAAAAACACAAAAGGATTCTATATTCTCCGCATCCCGATATGTATGCGGAAATTGTCATTAACTAATGGAATGAAAAGTCAGGGTAATGGAATTTAAAAAAGCTAAAAATATTTTTCTGTCGTTTATAATTGCAGCCGCCTCTATCTGCACGCCAAACATACAGCCGGACGCCACAACAACTCCCAAACCCGCGCCTGCGCGCATTGCAAAAGCGCCTTCCGAAGTTATGGCCAGAAATGCGGTCATCGACGAAATGATGAAGAATTGCGACCGCGAGCAAACACAATTCTTCAACCTTCCGTCGCGCCAACGCATAACCCCCTCTCGGGGTGAGCAACCTGTTGTTGTAAAGCCCGTAGAACACGACCCATTTGAACGCCATCTCCGCGATCCCAATCAGCACGTCACTCAAGAAGCCATCGATGCGCTAAAAAGCTTTGAGGGCTGCCGCCTAAAAGCATACGCCAACTGCGGAGATCCCTGGACGATAGGATACGGCCACACGGCTGGGGTTTATCCGGGAATGACTATTTCGCAGGAAGAAGCGGAGCGCCTCTTGCTGCAAGATGTCCAGAAATTTGAAGCATTTTTAAAGGGCACATATAAATGTAAGGATGGAGAAAAATATGTGCTTGAAAAGCCAACAAGCGATTATGAGATTTCATCACTAGTACTCTTTGCCTTCAACATGGGCGAGGACAGATTTTTAGAGTCGGGAGCGCGTCGTGCCCTAAACCAGGGCAATTATGATGCAGTGCCTGGACTCATTGAAAATTGGGGAAGCCGCCAACATAAATCATTTCCTGGATTGAAAGTGCGCCGCATATTTGAGAGCGAGTTGTTTGCAAGAAAACCCGCTCCGGCTCCAGTGGCTCCGACAGCAACAATCCAATCTCCAGCAACGCCAATACAAACGTCTCAGCCTTACGCCATGCCACCCAGTCAAAGGTTCGGATAACACCCCGGTTATTTAGAATCTCGGCCCGCCAGCGCTTTTCTCGAGATAGCTTTTCTCTTCGTCTGTAGTCTCGCGCCCCAGCGCCTCGTTGCGCTCTGGGAAGCGACCAAAGCGAGCGATAATAGCCATACTAAGCTCTGCGCGTTCTATCCACGGTTCTTCTTTAGTGCGCTCACGGATATAGAACAAGGCGAGGCGCTGATTGCCCATATTTTCGGAAAACATAAACGGCAGATATAAGAAGAGCTTATAATTTTTATCGATTCTGTCGTCAAAATGCTTAATGACAGCCTTTCTTGCCAACTCCACCGCCAGATCGTCATTTTCATATGCGCGAGAAGTCCCGCGGAAAATTCTTCTAGGGAACTGATCCATAAGGAGAAGCAACGAAATCATTCCCTCGGGAGTTTCTTCCCACTTCACGAAATCGCCGCGCTTTGCCGCGTCACACATTTCCATAAATCGCGAACGCAGAGTCTCATCGAGCGCGGGATCGTCAACGAACCAGCGATCTGAACCAACCTCCATAAACCAGAAGCTGAGTATATCTTCAGGAGTCATAGCCATAGCCCGGGGAGCCTAAAGAACGAAAATTACCAAACCCTTACCGCAGAATGGCAAAATTCTCCAAAACCGCAAGTTTTAAAAGGTTTTTTTTAACAATCCCGGATTAACCGCCCGCCTTGGCAATCCGGCGTTGCCTGAAGGGATTGAAAGTATGCTACACTCCCCGCCGTTGTAAACGTAAAGAGAGTTACACCCATGCCATCCCCATATACTTCCAGAATACCTTCCACCTCTGGCATTGCCATAGGCCCTATATTGTTCGTCATTGCCATCTTGGGAGTAATGGCCATGGCCATGTCATCCAGCATAGGTTCGTTTGGCCAGGCGGGAATAGCCGACCGGGTAAGCATGGATGTCACGACTCAAGCGAATCTGATCCGCACCAAGATAAACGAGTGCAATCTCATGTACGGCACCCTAAACAATAATGATGGGTATCCGGCGTCTGACGCCAACGGCACCCTTGTGTCAGCGCTTGAGTGCACAGGAGATCCTGACGGCAGAAAGAACCTCTGGACGGGCCTGCGCGAGACGCAGCTTCCGCCTCCGACCCAAGGCTTTTATGAGTGGTATTATGTAAACGCCGGAGACTCGGGCGGACGCTGTTTCTGGACATCTCCAACGGGAGGCAACCGCAACACCGGAGCCGCCGAGGGGCTGCGGATTGCGAAAAGGAAGTTCACCGACATTGAGGTAAGCTATATTCCGAACAGCAACACACAGAAATTTGTGGTTTTCATAACTGCTCCGTCCGAGGGCGTTAATTCGCATTGCGCCGTTCCGTAAGGGGTATAATATAGGGCGCATACAAAGCCTGTTGAGGGCACAATGGATTTGAACGAGATTGAGCGCATTTTATCTCCCCTAGCGACAGGCATGCCCGCCGGAGCGTTCTGGCTTTCGTTATTTGTGCTTGTGATACTCGCCATAACGGCAATCATCGATGCGTTTACGGCGAAAGTTCCTGACAACTTTATATTATTTGGATTTGCCGTAGTTATCGTCACGCAGGGCGTCTGCGTGGACTGGCCGTTCGCGGCCAACCGGCTGGCCATGGGCATAGCGACGGCAGTCGGGTTATATGGACTAAACCAGCTCTGGTACAAATTTTTTCATTACGACGGCTTTGGCATGGGCGACGCTAAATGGACAGCGTTAGCCGTATCGACGTTCCACTTTGTCCCTGTCGCAATTGCGTGGATATTAGGCGCATGGCTTGGAATTTTGTGGCTTGGCCTGCTGTATCTACTCTATTCCGTGCGTAATGTGCTAAGGATAAAAAAGCTGCGCAAACCCACACATGTGCACTTTGCGCCGTTCTTATTAATCGGCCTTATAATCGGCCTTTACATGAGAGCGATGACCTAGCTTGCCTTAATAGCCTTCAGAAGCGGCATATAAAG
>JAQUWX010000044.1 GCA_028692635.1 Alphaproteobacteria bacterium | reverse complement strand
AAAACTTTGTCGCCGCTTTCATTCGTCAACGGAGAGTAAGAAAAAACATCTTCCGGGTTTTCCGTAAAACTGCGCAGACGCGCCTGTCCGCGCACTCCATGAGCGCCGACAAAAGCCCCTACGCATATTTTACGACAATCAGACATTCATTATCCCTCGACAGCAGGAGCCGCAGCGGCCGCAGCAGCAGCCTTGATGCGCTCTTGAGCCTTAGCTCTAGGAGCCGACTTCTTGGGAGACACAGTGATAGCAGGCTTCGGTCCGAGCTTGGCATCGAACAGAAAGCGAGCGACGCGATCGCTGGGCTGAGCGCCAACGCCGAGCCAATGCTTCACGCGCTCGACATTAAATTGAACTCTCTTCTCGTCTTCCTTAGAGAGCATCGGATTATAAGATCCGACCTTTTCTATGAAACGGCCATCGCGTGGAGAGCGGCTATCCGCCACCACGATATGATAATAAGGACGCTTCTTCGCTCCGTGACGAGTCATACGCATTGACAACATTTAGTCTTCTCCTTCTTTGTTAAATTAAAATTATTATCTCATTCCCATCATGCCCTTGAGCATGCCGTTCTTCCCCATTTTCTGTACTCGCTTCATCATCTTTTGCATTTCCAGAAACTGTTTTATCAACCGATTAACCGCAGACACCTCGACTCCTGCGCCGCGAGCTATCCTGCGTTTGCGAGAAGCGCCGATAAGATCGACATCGACCCTCTCCTGCGGAGTCATAGATTGAATAATAGCCTCTTGCCGTCTTATCATCCGATCATCGACATTGGCATTAGCCAGCTGTTCCTTCAGCTTTCCCACTCCGGGCAAAGCCCCGAGCAAACCATTCAGCCCGCCCATTTTCCCCATCTGCTGAAGCTGTTTAGCCAGATCGTTGAAATCAAAACTTTTGCCGGACATCAGCTTTTTAGCCGCAGCCTCGGCCTCATCCTTATCGATATTAGCCGCAGCCTTCTCGACAAAAGAAACAATATCTCCCATCCCAAGAATGCGATTAGCCAAACGATCGGGATGATAAACTTCAATAGCGTCGGTTTTTTCTCCGGTGCCCAAAAACTTTATCGGCTTACCCGTAACCGCCCGCATAGAAAGAGCCGCGCCGCCCCTGGCGTCGCCGTCAATTCTTGTAAGTATCAATCCGGTAACGCCGATCTTCTGCTCGAATTGCTGAGCCGTATTAATCGCGTCCTGCCCCGTCATAGCGTCCAGAACCAGCAGCTTCTCATGAGGATGCACAGCGTCCCGGATAGCCGCAGCCTCCGCCATAAGAGCGTCATCGATAGACAACCGCCCGGCAGTATCGAGAATTACCGCGTCATAGCCTTCCTTGCGAGCAACCGAAACAGCGCGCATCGCTATATCGACCGGACCGCTTCCGGCCACCACCGGCAAACAAGCGACGCCGATCTGAGAAGCGAGAACCGCCAGCTGCTCCTGCGCCGCAGGGCGCTGAACGTCCAGAGAAGCCAGAAGAACCTTCTTGCGTTCCGAAACGGAAATATACTTAGCCAGTTTAGCGGAAGTCGTAGTCTTTCCCGATCCCTGCAATCCCACCATCATGATGACAGCCGGAGGAACCACAGCGAGATTCAAAGGCTCCGCCACAGTCCCAAGCAACTCGACAAGATTGTCGTGCACGATCTTTATGACCTGCTGCCCCGGAGCAATGGAACGAATTACCTCCTGCCCGACAGCGCGCTCTTTTACCTTGGCGACGAAATCCTTAACGACCGACAAAGCGACATCGGCCTCAAGCAAAGCAACCCTAACCTCGCGCATAGCTTCATTAACGTCGGCTTCGGTAAGATTGCCGCGTCTTGTAAGGCGATCTAAAATACCGCCCAGCTTGCTGCTTAAGTTATCGAACAAACCCGTTATTCCTCGAACATACCCACGCGCCAACAGGCCAGTGCACGCAACGCGTGGACTGACCCTTGCACCCCTCTTTGTTTGACGCTTACGCTAAGGGGTACATCCTCTACGATCCACCTGTACATCCGAGGCTAGACCGCAGCCATATGGCTGGGATGCCCCGTTTCTACCCACATTCCCCCCGAGAGTCAAATGCTGGATTTTTCAGCAAAATCGAGTGGTTAACGGCTATAATCCAAATAATCAAATATAGTCTTGCTTTCCCCACCCCTTTTTTCTAAAAGTGCAGCCTTGCCGGGCAGCTGGCGGAAACGCCGCACGAGTTACAATCGAGCCTGAAGAATTAATATGGAAAGCAGTTAGCATCATGAAAAAAGATACGCACCCGGATTATCACGAAATTAACGTCATCATGACCGATGGAACGGAATTCAAGACTCGCAGCACCTACGGCCAGGAAGGTGAGCGCATCCAGCTTGATATTGATCCGAAAACTCATCCGGCATGGACGGGACAACATCGTATTCTGGATCGCGGCGGCCAATTGGCGAAGTTCAACAAGCGTTTTGCCGGACTTTCTGGAGGCAAGGAAGAATCCGAAGGGAAATCCGCGCCAGCCGAAAAGATCAAGCTGACCACCGGAGCCACAAGCAAAACCGCAAAAGCCAAGAAAAAGGCCTGAAGCCAGAGAACAGAATACAGGAATCAGAAAACTTACTTCTTTTCTGATACCTGATCCCTGTCATCTGTCATCTGATTACTGCGCCGCGTTTTCTCCGCTCTCTATTATCTTGATACCTTGGATCATGCCGAAGTTGGGGACTTCCCCAGCCTCAAGCTTTGTGCGCACCATAGCGTCAAGGCGCTGTATCCTGCTGTATAGAGCCAGACTGCGCTCAAGCAAACTGCGCAACCCCTGAGGCAAGTCCTCAATCTCTGCGCCGGAAGGATTATCGCATTCCTCGCACTCTGCCAGAGCATACTGCGGAGAAGCAAACTGCTCAGGAGAAATCTCCCCAGCCAAAAGAGCCTTCATCGCAAGCAACCACGTCATAGATTGAATAAGCCGAGCCGAAACTCTCGTGTGTTGATATCCAACCTGCAAGCAGTGCGGAAGATCGAACTCCCTGCGATCGGCTTGTTCGTGATAAGCGATATAATTCCTGGCTTCGACCGTAAGAGCAACGCCCTCATCGAAGGTGCGATCCAGCAATGTAGTTGCCTTACCGCTTGTCATAGAGCTGACGCTGCCCATATCAAAAATCCTTATATCTATTTTCATTCACTCATATCGGTTTACGCCAACATCTATTAATATCCGGTATAGCCAAACTTAATAACCAATTAAAAACCCCCGAAATCGCAGCGCCACAAGCCCAAAACAGCTTATTTCCCGCAAAAAAGAGAATATTATAACTAAAATCAAAGATTATTGCTCTTAACCGAAACAGCGGCTATTGTGCGCCGCCTGATAAGCAAACCACCATTTCCATTTGCAAATCAGAAAATCATTGGGGCGTAGCCAAGCGGTAAGGCAGCGGATTTTGATTCCGCCATTCGGAGGTTCGATCCCTCCCGCCCCAACCAGTCGCGGGCCGCGACGGGCGTTAGTTTTTCTCTCTTGCTTATAGTATGTGTTCTTAATCTGATCTGTGCGCGCTATTATTGAGCAATGCGCCTGCTGGATAAAATGGGGGAAACCATGTCTTTCATCCGAGAGCTTATAAGAAAAACATTTCGGGGCATCGTCGATCATCTGCCTGATCTTCCGGCAGTTCAGCTTCTGTTTTTGCGGAATTTTGGGCATTTCATTAATATGAAGGCTCCCCAAACTTTTAACGAAAAAATCAATTGGCGGAAAATATACCAGCGCGATCCGAGATTTCCCGTCTTTGCAGATAAAATAGCCGTGAAAGATGAAATCGCCAGAATCGCAGGAGAGCAATACGTCATTCCGACTCTCTGGACGGGAGAATCTCCTAAAGACATTCCCTTCGATGAACTGCCTCCGCCCTATGTCATAAAAGTCAATCACAGCGCGGGTAAGAATATATTTATTCGCGACAGGAAAGAAATCGCAAAAGAGGAAATTTACGCGTCTTTAGATTATCAATTAAGTTTCTCCCACGCTGATTTTTTCCGCGAATGGGGATATCGCAACATTCCACATCGCATACTGATTGAAAAGATGCTGGAAATGCCGGATGGAAGCGTCCCGGAAGACTATAAATTCTTTGTCTATAATGGCCGCGCTCATTTCATACAGGTAAGCTTCAGACCAGAAGGAAAAATATTTCTGTCCTACTATGACAGAGAATGGAATCGCCTACCGGCTCAACTAGGCCACTATCCCGAATGCGAAACCGTGGAAAAGCCGAAAAATCTTGATCGCATGATCCAAGTCGCGGAGAAAATCGGCAAAGACTTTGATTTCATCCGTGTGGACTTATATCAAATTGGCGACGCAATATATTTTGGGGAAACAACCTTTTATCCGAACGGCGGCGTCGTTCCGTTTACCCCGGACAGCTTTGATAAAGACCTTGGTGCGCCCTGGATTATAAACCGCCGGCTTTAGCCATCTCATCCTTTATAAGCCCAGCAAGCCTTGAGATTCCTTCTTTAATCTGCTCGTCGCTAGCCAAAGAATAATTTATGCGCGCAGTATTTTTTCCGGTCCCATCGGCAAAGAACGCGCCGCCTGGAACGAAAGCCACTTTTATTTCCTTGATAGAACGCTCAAGCAGCTTTTTAGTGTTAAAATACATCGGCAAAGTAAGCCATATAAACATGCCGCCCTCCGGCCTGCTCCACATCACGCCGGGAGGCATGAATTCCTCCAAAGCAGCCAGCATTCTGTCTCTGCGCCACTTGTAAACATGGCATAGCTTTTCGACATGATCATGAAGCATGGTTTCCATAAACCTTGACGCGATCATCTGGTTCATAGTCGAGCTGTGAAGATCGGCAGCTTGTTTTGCAAGAACGAGCTTTTCTATCAATTTTTGCGAAGCGCAAACCCAGCCGATACGAAACCCCGGAGCGAACACCTTGGAAAAAGATCCGCAATAAACCGTGCGAGTCTTATTGATAGAACCGGACCGCTTAACATCCAAAGCCTGAATAGCAGGAACTGGAACTCCGTCATATCTCAACAAAGAATAAGCCGCATCCTCGATGACGGGAATATCAAGCTCTTCCGCCATATCGAGAATGATTTCGCGCTCGGGAAGAGTGATTGTTTCCCCTGTAGGATTAGAAAAATCCGGAACGAAGTATGAAAACTTAATCTGACTGCCTGCGAATTTTGCGGCCTCCCTATAGACATCCGGCGTCTTATTCGACCGAGGGTTCATAACGTCATAGCGCGGCTCATAAGCGTTAAACGCGTGCAGAGCGCCCAGATATGTAGGAGACATAACCAAAGCGGTATCTCCGGGAGAAACCAGCACCTTGCCGAAAAAATCCAAAGCCTGTTGCGATCCGTTCGATATAAAAATGTTCGATACGTCGCAAGGCACCCCGATGCTCGTCATGCGCTTGACCAGATTTTCGCGCAAAGGAACGTAGCCCTCGCTGATAGAATATTGCATAGCCTGGGACGATAATTTCTTATCTCCGAGTATTTCGTCGTAGAAGCCTTTTATAGCCTCGACGGGAAAAAGCTCTGGATCGGGGATTCCCCCGGCGAACGAAATGATGTCAGGTAGAGACAAAAGAGCCAAAAGATCGCGGATTTCCGAAGACTCCATTCTGCTGGAACGCGTGGCATAAACAGAATCCCAATCAATCATTTGTTATGTCCTCTTTTTTGTCATAATCTGCTATTGTTTGCCGTCTTCTGAACGATTATCGCCTCATAAAATGAAACAAGCAATACCCAACAGAAACCTTCCCGACTCCGCCCATTGGTTTATTGGGTTTGCAGCGATGCTTGCGCTTTTGCCCCTTCCTTTCGGCAGCAACCGCCCGTGGGCCAGCGACCTGTTTGCCATTATAAGCGCAATACTGCTGCTTGGAATGGTCTGGCAACAATATCGCAATCCCGCAGCGCTGTCCGGCAAGCCGCCCGTAAAGCGCGTCGCTGCAAGCGCCATAATGTTTGCGCTCGTCGTTCTGTGGTCAATAATTCAGATTGTTCCGTGGACTCCCACAAGCTGGCACCACCCGTTGTGGAGCGCCGTGAACGACCCAGCCTCGCCTTATAAAGGAAGCATATCTATCGATCCGGGAACGTTTCTCGAATCCATATTAAGGATGCTTGGATACGCCGCGTGTTTTCTGATGGCTTTTTGGGGCGGAAGAAACGAAGACAAAGCAAAACTTCTCCTCAAAGTATTAGTCTATTCATCGCTTGCATACGCGATATACGGCCTGTTTATGCAGGCATTCGATATTGAATATGTGCTGTGGTTCAAAAAATGGGCATACAAGGATGTTGTCACATCGACATTCATAAATAAAAATTCCTATGCCACCTATGCCGGAATGGGCCTGCTTGGCAGCCTCGCCCTGCTGTGGCAACGCTTCAAGCGCTTTGAGCTTAAAGATAAAAAGCTAGCGAAGAAATCCAAGCTGGCAGCATTGCTGCAACAGTTAAGCGCAATGGATGTGTTTTATTTTATTTTACCGCTTATTCTCCTTGGATCGATTGTGCTCACAGGATCGCGAGCCGGTCTTTTCAGCATAGCCATAGGATGCTTTATATTTCTCGCCGCATTAGCGATAAACCGCAAATGGAAGACAAGAATATGGATTATAGCGGGAATATCCGGAGCCATATTTCTGCTCATATCTCTGCATATTGGCGGAGACATGTTGATATCGCGTTCTGCCACCCAACAGATAAGCAACGATGCGACGACGCGAGGAACCGCATATGCCCTGGTGACGCAACAGGTAATGGACAACCCAGTATTTGGTTATGGTCTGGGAACGTTCAACAACGCCTTTCGGCTTTATCGCGATCGGTCGCTGGATTTATGGTTCCAGCACGCGCACAACGACTACCTGGAAGCCGCAATAGAGCTTGGCCTACCGGCAACCATACTTCTGATAACATCGATCCTGCTGTTGATAGGCTGCTGTATAGAGGGCATCTTGAAACGCAAGAAGTCCGAAATTTTTCCGATATTGGGACTAAGCGTATCCACCGCAGTCGGAATACATTCCATATTTGATTTTGGCATGCAGATTCCGGCGATAGCCGCCACCTACTTCGCCATATTGGGCCTTGGCGTAGCGCAAAGCTGGTCCGTCAGGGAATAGCGTCTTCCCGCAAAGCGGCATCGAGAGCTTCGGTAAAATGCCCTTTGCGAGCGGCATCTTCCGTCCTACGACGATTAAGCCTCCAGCTTTCACGAAGAAGCGTCGGCAAACGAGCTTTAGCGTCCTCATCCAAGAAATCGAACAGCAGCATAGCAGCGCTTATCCGAGAGAGAAGGAGCCTGGGTTCATAAGGCCCGGCATCCATCGACAGAGCCAATGCATGCGCAGCCTCTTGAGAAGGAGCTTTAGTTAACATAAGGAGGTAAGACATCCTGGCCCAACCGAAGGTATCGGCAGGAGAATCCTCAAGCGCCTTTTTCTGAAATTTCAGAGCCAGATTTACATTATTGGCCGCTGCGACTCCGACGAGTCCGTCATTATTGGCTTTAGCAAGATAAGCCAAAGCGAGATCGTTTAAAATTTCGCTATTTTCGAACCACGGCATAACTTTCTCGCGTGATGAAATGAGCTTGGCAATATCGGCATCTAAAACCTTCTGATTATTGAGAAGATCTTCCCGCACGGAATTTCCCGGCAAAAGAATGATTCTCGCGACAAGAGCCGGAGAAGCCATAACAAGAATAACCACAGCCAGCCCCGCGCAAAGCAATCGCGGGCTGGTGAAGCGCTTATTTTTATCAGTCTGTATAGTATTCATTATAACGATAATGATAATACCCGTCGCCATACCCGGCAAGCTCGGAAAGATTGACCTGGGTCATAACGGCGCCTGCGATTCTGCAATTGAAGCTTTTCAACTGCTTCAGCGCCTGAACGACGGTATCGCGAGGAGTCTCGCCCCACCGAACCATATAAAGCGTCGTATCCACCGCCTGAGAAACCATAGCGGCATCCGACACGGCAAGAATTGGAGGAGTATCGATTATGACCAGATCGTATTGCTCGCCGACTTCGTGCACCATCTTCTGCATGTGCTGCGAGCCGAGAAGATCCTGAGCATTCGGAGTTTTTCCGCTGGCTGGAATAATATCAAGCCCCTCGACGAGAGGATCGCGTTTTATGACTTCGGCCAAAGTCTTTTCCCCGGCAAGAAACGCAGCCAACCCGCCGGTGCTTTCTCCAAGCTCGAGAATATGAGACACCCGAGGACGACGAAGATCGGCATCTATGAGCAGCGTCTTATTTCCGGCCTTCGCCAAAGAACGAGCCAAAGACAAACAGAAAGTAGTCTTTCCCTCTCCCGGAGTAGCGCTTGTCACCATAACTGTTTTAGGAGGATTATCCACGTTCGAGAAATGTATGGCGGTACGAACTGTGCGCAAAGCCTCGCTGTAAGCGGATAGGGGTTTATCCACCACATAATCCTCGGGCGGACGATCGGAAACGCCCTTAAGATTGGGAACAAGCCCCACGACCGGCAACCCGGTCATTTCCTCAAATCGCACCGAGCTTTTAAAACCGCGATCGAAGTATTCGATCAAATAAGCGCCAAGCACGCCGAAAATAGCTCCGAGAAATCCGCCCATAAAAACGAACAGCCATTTTTGTGGAAATGAAATTGAAACCGGAGGATCGGCTCTTGCTATGATTCTGGAGTCCGCAAGCTCCAGATCCTGCTGCTCGCTGGTCTGTTTAAAACGACCAAGGAAGCTTTCATAAAGAGTCCTGTTGGCATCGGCCTCGCGTTTAAGCTGCCGCAATTGAACGCTGTCTTTAAGCTCAGCTCCGGCTTTTTTCTCAAGAGCGGCTAAATCTTTTGCGATCTGATCTTCCTTAGCCTTGGCTACATCGACCTCGTTCGCAAGCGACCTGGTTATCTTCTGAACTTCCTCGGCGATCTTGTGCTGCAAATCAACATATTCAGCATGCACATTTATCATCTTGGGGTGGCGCTCGCCGTAACGCATAGCCATTTCGGCTTCCTTGCGCCTGACCTCAGCTTCCTGCTCGCGCAATCTTTGGATAAGCGGAGAAGACAAAACGTCCGCAGCAGCATCCATGCCGCCCTTTGATTGAAGCATATTCTGAACGCTGCGCAACCGAGCCTCGGCCTGCGAGGTCTGCCCCCGAGCCGCAGTAAGCTGAGAATTAATCTCATCCATCTGGCGAGCGGCGACAGTGACTCCGTCAATCTCAATCAACTTGGCGCTCTGGCGGAAATCTTCGACTGCTTTTTCCGTAATTTCGACTTGCTGGCGCAGGGAGGTAAGGCGCTCGCTCAACCACTTGTTAGCGCGAGACGTGACTTCGTACTTGGCCTCCAGTTGATCGACCAGATACTCATCGGCGAAAGCATTGGCTATATTTGCGGCCTTCTGAGAATCCTTGGAATCGAAAGTTATACGAATGCTGAAAGAGCGCCCATCGTTTATGACCTTAAGGCGCTTGGAAAGAGCTTTAGCAACCATTGCCTTAGCACGACGGGCAGTTTCTTCCGGGGAAACGCTCTCATCGAACCAGCTGGCCGGATTGATCCACGACATCCATGACTCGCCAGCATAGAATTCCTTATCGTCCACCAATTTAAGCTTATCTATGACGCGATCTATAACTGCACGCGAAGTGATAATGTCGATCTCGCTGCGCAACGCGGAATTATCCATCTGCATAGCGGACACTATGGAATCGACGGTACTTGCCTGCCGCTGATCGAGCATCAACACAGTCTCGGCGCGATACTGAGGAGTAAGCATCATCGATACAAGCAAACCAAGCGCGGCAAACGCGCAAGTCACGCGAATAATAAGGCGCAGACGGCGTCTCAAAAGGTTTGCCAATTCGCGCAGATCCATGTCCTTAAAGGAACCGTCTCCTAATATGGCAGGAGCCATCATATCAAACGAGCCATCGTTATTAATGGCATCGTTACCTGTTTTTTTAATCAGCATATCGGCTCACAACTCCGGCGCGACCGCGAACGGCAACGCGCCTTGTTTTGTTGGGGTTTAAAAAAAGCGCTCGGGCACGCGAATAATGTCTCCCGGCATGACAACCGCGTCTTCCGTTGCGCGCTGTTCTTTTTTCTCGGGATCGTTTGCATGCGTAATAACTACGCCGGACTTATCGCCGCGATACGTGTATCCCCCGGCAAGAGCGACAGCGTTTAATACAGTCATACCGTTCACATAAGGATAGCTTCCCGGCTTGGAAACCTCTCCAAGAATAAAGAACGGACGATAGTTAGCCACCTGAGCGCTCACGCGAGGATCGTGAAGATACCCTTCGGCAAGCTTAACCCGAACGGCTTTTTCGAAATCGCGCAAAGTCTGTCCTGCGGCAGTGATATCCCCAATAAGAGGCAACGCGGCTACGCCAGTGCTTCCGATTTCATATTCTCCGGAAAGATCGTCCTCTCCATAAACAGTAAGCTTGATGCGATCTCCCACACCAAGAACATATTCCCCGCTACTTAACTGAGGCACGGGAACGGGGATCGAAGGAGCGGGAGCTGGAGCCGAAGACACCGAAGGCACCGCAGGAACGTTAGTCCCCGCGAAAGCCGAAGGCGTGACAGCCAGAAGACACAAGATAGAAAGGGTAATGATTGAAAAATTACGTATCATAACAGCCCAGCTTTCCAAAGTGTCTTCCGGCAGACGATTACATTCTCACGCCGAGACGAAGAGTGGCCATATTCCGAATATATTCGGAAGGGTCATTCGTCGAGTAATGGCGCGTATAGGTATAGTTCAAATCAGAGTACAGATTGCGATTGATAAGATATCTTCCGCCCATTCCGGCTGACAGCTCATCGTCCTGCCTGGAGGAAGTGCCGTTGTAATCGCTGCGAGCGAAGCTGAAATCTCCCTCAAGCAGGACATTGCGCAGCAGCTCATGAGTAAGCGTAACGGAACCGCCCGTAGAGGTGTAGCTATTGTCGAGAGTGGAGGAAGTCTCCTCAAGCGAACGACTGGCTTCCAGAACCAGCGAAGTCTTGCCGGTCACGTTCCAATCGAAGCGACCGCCGAATGTTGGGACAAGCACTCTGGAGTCCGCAGTAAAATTGTGGAACTCGCGAGAGAGCCAACCGGCATAAAGATCGATTGAAGTGATGCCGCCGAAATCCGCGGTAGATCCGAACAGAGTTTCATACCCCTGAGACTTGTGAGCCGGATTATTGTCATAATCGAGCCAAACATAGTTGGACTTGACGTAGGGCTTGAGATTTTCCGAAACGGAATAAGCGATCTTACCTCCGACCATATGCTTGCTGCGGTTACGATCTTTCTGGCTGATCGGACCGAGAGCGGAAGGAGTCTTGTAAAAATCGAAACGCTTATAGTCATAATTGACATCGGCCTTCAAAAGGCCAAGGCCGCGATGGACGGTAAATCCGGCAGTTTTCACATCGAACTGGGTCGGCTCGCTTCCGGAAACGGCATCCGGCGACGAACGGGGTTCGATAAGATGCTGATATCCGGCGCGAGGAGCGATCCAAGTCTCCGTCATAATGTCATAACGGCCATTAAGATCGGTGACGAAATTGCGATAATCTTCGCTATTATTATCGGCGAAGAAATTAACGTCTCCGAACGAGGTCATAGACAAAGCATGCCGGTTCCAGTTGGAAAGAGCGCTTATCACAGGACGAATATTGCTTATAGCGTCGGAACTTTTTCCGCTCTTGGTGGCATAAATGTTATCGTCGAACGACTGTCCAATATCTAAAGACGGATACAGATCGAAAGACCCCAGAGTTATAGGAGCAGGATCGTAATCAGGACGAGGATGCTCCATAACCGACTGAGCGCGTTCTGGACGATCGGTCTTCACTTCCACCGGATTTGCGAGCGCCATAGAACTGTCGGGATTAGGACGACCGCCGAACATACCCTCCGAGCCATAAGCGAAAGCGGGGGATGAGCTTGCTCCGAGGAGAGCAACGACGGAAGCGGCCACGATACCAGCCGAGATCACATTAATACGCATTGGTAGTCCCTTCATAAATTATAGCATTCGAACTGCGGAGGATAAACGGCGTGTATTATTCACCACTTGCTTTGTGCTGAGCCGGAGGCAGAGCAGGAGGAGCCGGAGGTGGAGCTACAGGCTGTTGAGCCAGCAACACATCGCCAGCAGGAGCTTTATCTGCGCCATTCTTATTATTGGATGCCGATTTGGCTGCGGTTACTGCCAGAACCTTTTGTGTGACAACAAGCAAAGCCTTAACGACATCGCCCACAGCGGCAGGATTGGTGCTGACAAAATTCTTGACGCTGGAGAAATCGCCGGAAGCAGCGGCGCTCTCGACTATTCCGGAAGCGCTACCGGAATCGACAGGACCTCCCGTAGAAGCGGCAGATGCAGCCAACGCGGCAGGATCGCTCTGAGTTACATCGAACAAAGCCTTAATTACATCATCGGCAGCAGAGGGGTTCGCATCGATGAAATTCTTTACGCTTACGAAATCACCGCTGGCAGCAGCAGCATTAACCACAGCGCTTATCTCTGCCGCAGTGGCGGCATAAGCGGAATTGGAAAACAATAGGAACGCGGAAAAAGCGCTGATTGCGAAAATCTTGTTCATTTCAAAAGCCCCTTGCTTGCAATAGTTTTGTTGGGGCTTCTCAATAGACAATTTCCCAATGCGGCGCAACTAGCCTTTTAAGGAGCCTGCTGCGCCAAAGAAGCAACGGTAGTCGGAACACTGGGGCATGCAGAAACGCGTTTTATCCAGGAAGCCTGAACGAAGGCATAATGCCCCTGTTCTTCTAACCACTTGTTTTGCAATGAATAGGCCTGAGCTTCTTTTTCGTTATCGCAAGCCCATGCGCTTTTAGGAGTAAAAGATTGAGCATGATGAACCAGTTCGTGGAGCAGAAGACTAATTTGGGTGGAGTCCTCCGGGTCCCAAAGCTCACTATCCATAAGCACCATACCGGAAACATAAGCGGATCTCGGGCGACCGGAATACTGTCCCAAACGGCTAAGAACCTCATGAAACTTGGTTCTGCTTGCTAAAACTCTGGGCTGATATGCGATTTTTATACCGGTCTCCTGCTCGACCCAAGCCATAAGGGGAGCGATCGTTTCATTTGATATAACAGTGCCATCGTCAACTTCGGCCCTAACGTCTGCGGGTGGGAGAAGAATGGCGAAAGCCAAAAGAAATATGTAAACCAATAACCGCATCAAAATCACCACTAAAACGTGATGATTTCACTTTAAACTGACGTGGCTAATTGGCGCTTAATTATTGATATAATTGGATATTTTGGCTTTTGAGCTAAATTTTATCTATCGAGCCGAACCGCCAATTTTAACCAATTACTTTCAATACTTTCAATATATTCGCAAAATATTTTTTGGCTCCCCCCATAACGAACCCAAAACGCCAAAAAAAGAGGAACGCGGCAGAGATCACAGCGCTATATCCCATACCGCTCAAACCCAGCTCTGGCACGAGCAAAAAGTTGCACCCGACGGCAGGGATCAAGAACAGCAGATTACCCGTCCATATGGCCCGATCCTGATGGCGAGCATAAAGAATGTTATAAATAACCTCAGCATTTACCTTAAGCCACACGCCGAAAAGCATAAGAACGAGCGTCCAAGCTTCTGCAACGAACACCGGACGATTAAAGAAATATCCGAACGCAGGAACAAAAATACCGATACCGACCGCCAGCACCCCTGCCCCGAGAGCCGCCTGCCAACCAGATTTGATTGCCTCATGCCTGAAAGCTTCATGCTCGAAGCTTTTATGCAAAGCCACAAGCCGAGGAGCGGAAAAAGCCAGAACCCCGCTTTGCATCAGCGAGAACATGGCGGTGGCAAAAGAAGCATAAAACGTTATTACTCCGACGGAATTGATATCCAGATAACGCAGAACGACAAAGCGATCGAGAAAACTTCCTCCGACAAGCCCCATAGCCCCCAGCCATATGGGCAAGCACTTTTTAACGCCAGTTTTGATCCACGCCCAATCCACAGGCAAAGCCATCGCTTTGCGCCACGGCAAGTTTCTCCAACACCACACAGTAGCGCCGATACTAATAAAGCATCCAATGCTCCAGCATATCAAAATAGTATCAGCCGCACGAAAAACGGGATTTACCAAGCAAAGAGCTATAACGAAGAAAACCCACAATCCAGCACGCACAAAAAACAGAGCGTTAGCCAGAACCTGCTGATTAAGGGAATTTAGATTCACGTAGGTCATGTTGGCAAATCCTTCAAGAACAGCCAGCACCAGAATGTAAATCAACATGCTCGTCTCAAGCCCCGTAGCTTGAGAAGCAATCAATCCGCATATAACAACCGCAAGGACGATATAATTGGCAGCATAGTACAACGTCTGATCCCGCATCTTACGCAGAACCAAGACAGGCTCCTCGCCGATAATTTCGCGCCCCATAAAAAAGCCGAATCCCTGCCCCATAACGCTTGCCAAGATAGAGACAGCAGCAATCGCCAATCCGTAAGCGCCGATATCGGCCAGAGCAAAATATCGGCCTATATACAAAGTGAATATAAATTTAGCGACAAGCGTCAGCATACGCAAAGAAACGTTAACCGCCTTACTATTTCTCGTTAGATTCCATTTTGCCATAAAACTATC
>JAQUWX010000105.1 GCA_028692635.1 Alphaproteobacteria bacterium | reverse complement strand
CCGAGAAGATTCGAACTTCCAACCTTTGCCTTCGGAGGGCAACGCTCTATCCAGTTGAGCTACGGGTCCTTGAGGGCGCTCACCATATGATAATTTTTGCAACATGTCATTATACAGTTGATGATGGGGCTAAACACTGAGATATTGCCGCGTCTCAACCTTTTTGCTGCATATAAATGCAGATAGATATTGTTTGTTATGAAAATATCGTTGTCTTCGTCTTTCTCCCGTCGCGTTCTTACGGTGCTTGGTCCCGGGCTTGTTGTGATGTTGGCCGATACCGATGCCGGCAGCATTATAACTGCCGCTCAAAGTGGGGCGCAGCAGGGATATAAGCTTTTACCCTTGCAGTTACTATTGATCCCGGTTTTGTACATAGTTCAGGAATTAACGATAAGGCTGGGACTTGTCACTGGGCAAGGGCATGGGGAGCTTATAAGAAAGTACTTCGGAGCTGGTTGGGCCTGGCTTTCCGTTTCAACTTTGGCTGTTGCTTGCGTCGGCGCTTTGATAAGCGAGCTTTCAGGGCTTGCGGGCGTTGCTCAACTCTTCGGAATACCCGTATGGATAATGATGTCGGTTACCGTCGGATTCCTAATGTTTGTGGTTATTACCGGTTCTTACAGATCGGTGGAGCGCATAGCCATATGCTTTGGGCTGTTTGAGCTGGCTTTCGTCGGAGTCGTATTCTGTACGTCTCCCGATATGGGACAGGTAATGGCGGATATAAAAAATATGCCGTTGAGAAATGCTGACTTCTTATATCTCGCTGTTGCAAACGTGGGCGCGGTCATTATGCCCTGGATGATATTTTATCAGCAATCTGCCGTGGTCGATAAGGGGCTGAAAGCGTCAGATTTGAAAATTGCTCGGATCGATACGGCTTTGGGAGCCGTTCTTACTCAGGTGGTCATGATATCGGTTCTTGTAACTGTGGCCGCTACTATTGGCTCGTCGGGGAATGTCGTTACGCTCAATGATGTCCCTCACATAGCCGAGGCGCTGAGTTCATTTCTCGGCGATACCGCCGGTCGCGTTGTGTTTGCTCTTGGGTTAAGCGGTGCCGCGCTTGTTGCTACTATTGTCGTGGCGCTTACAGCCGCGTGGGGGCTTGGGGAAGTTATAGGATATAAGCGATCTCTCCATCATAAGCCGGAAGATGCTCCGTGGTTTTATGGCATATTCTCCGTCGTGCTGATCTTCAGTGGAGTTTTTGTGGCTTCGGGATTTCCTCTGGTTAAACTTGCCGTAGGCGTCGAAGTTATGAACGCTTTGCTTTTGCCCATCGTTCTTGGCTTTTTGTTTTTACTCGCTCGCAAGGCGTTGCCCGAAGATCATCGGATTAAAGGATGGTATGCTGTCGTTGTGGGTATGGTTGTTTCTATTACGGCTGTTTTCGGACTCTTCGGAGGCATAATGGGAATCGTAGCCGAGTAGTTCAAATCGGCGAATGATCCGTCGCCTGAAGCCTTGGCGTAGGGTGGCCGCTTACTTCTCCGCCTGCGTCGTGGTTTAGTTTTAAAAAGAATATTGCGGATAGGGCGGGGAGTAATCCTGCGATTATTATGGATGGCCAGAAATCGTTTGCTCCCAGACTGGGTTGATCGCGCAGGAACAATGTCAGGTTAAGCAGCATGGCTCCCATTACTACTCCGATGCTGTAAGAGAGCTGCTGCATCATGCTGGAGATCGTCGTGGCTTGGCTCATCATTGGTTGCTGAATGTCGGAGAAGGCTAGGGAATTCATTCCCGTATATTGTAGGGAGCGAAAGAATCCTCCGATCAACAATATCAGCAGAATTACGATATGTGGGGTGCTTATATCAAAAATTCCGCAGAGCATGATGGATGCTCCGCTTATAATTGCGTTGTAAATTAGTATTCTGCGGAATCCGAACGAGCGGATAATCCTCGCCGCTGTGAATTTCATTATCAGCGAGCCTGCGGCGCTGGCGAACGTAATCATGCCCGATGCTAACGGAGTCAGTCCAAACCCCACTTGCAGCATTATTGGCAGGAGAAACGGAAGCGCTCCTACGCCTATGCGGAATAATGCTCCTCCGGCGATTGCTGTCATGAATGTCGGTGTTTTGAACAAGGACAGGTCAATTATAGGATGCGCCGAGCGTTTGAAGTAAAGAGCATATGAGCCAAGGCTGGCTATGCCCAGGATCAGCAACGTCCATGACGCATGGTTCGGAATAAATTCTCGTCCCAGCGTTTCAAGGCTGAAAATAATCCCGCCCAAGGCTATAGCGATAAAAGCAAATCCAACCATGTCAAAAGGCGCTGTGTCGGTTTCACGCGAGTCTTCTATGAACAATGTAACAAGAATGATTCCGATTATTCCTATCGGAAGATTGATGAAGAATATCCACTGCCATGAGCTGTATGTAACTATCAGTCCTCCGAGCATGGGGCCTATAACCGGGCCTATCAGGGCCGGGATGGTCATCCATGCCAGCGCATCTACAAGCTCGGATTTAGGCACTGATTTCAAAAGGGCCAGCCTTCCCACCGGCACCATCATTGCTCCTCCCATGCCCTGGATTATTCTCGCCATCACAAGTTGGGGCAGCGTTTCCGATAGTCCACAGGCAATCGAGCTTATGGTGAACACTCCGATTGCAATGCGGAATACATTTCTGGTGCCAAAGCGATCCGCAATCCATCCGCTTAGCGGAGTGAATATAGCAAGGCTCAACAGATATGACGTGATGGCGAGGCTCAGGTGGGTCGGAGAAACTTTCAGAGATGTGGCTATGGCGGGCAGGGCTGTGTTTATTACGGATGAATCCAGATTCTCCATAAAAAGACCGCAGGCGACAATCAGCGGGACCAAAATGTTAGAGCGCTTATCAGACATGCCTCATAAATCGCCACAAACCGAGAGAAAATACAACAAAAAAGGGAAGGTCAATTTGGCTAACCCTATGATTTATCTGGCGAAACTAATCGTTGCCTTGAATCCAATACCTAAAAAAGGTAAGGTGGTTGCATAATAAAAACCTACGAGGGTGATGAATGTTTACTCCCGCTCAAGTTAGAGCCGCTAGAGCTCTGTTGGATTGGACGCGTGGCGATCTCGCCAAGGCGGCGGGCCTGTCGCAGGAAACTATCAAAAATGTTGAGTATTCTTCCTTCCATCCTCAAGAGGCTACGACAAACGCGATTATAAATGCGTTTTTGGCTCATGATGTTCATTTTGTGGAAGACGAAGGAGTTAGTTT
>JAQUWX010000104.1 GCA_028692635.1 Alphaproteobacteria bacterium | reverse complement strand
CTTTGAAGGCCATAATCTCAGGGAAAACCGGTTTTATGACTGATTTTGATCCGTGCAACATGGCAAAAGAGATGCTGAAAATATCGGAGCTTAACCCTGAAAAGAGATTAAAGATGTCGGAAAGATGTCGTGAGCATGCTAAGGCATTTAGCGTTGAAGTTATGGCAGCAAAAACTCGTGAGCTTTATATGGAGTTGAGGATAAAATATGCAAAAAGATAATGAGATGAATGAGGACGGCAAAAATCCTAAAATCGTAGTTCTAATGAGCGCATACAATGCGGAAAAAACGCTACGTCGATCGGTGAATAGCGTTTTGGCCAGCGTCATTCCGGTCGATCTTTATATTGTGGATGACGGAAGCGCAAAGCCTGTATCCGTTTTTCTCGGTGAGGTCCCTGAAAATGTTTTTATTCACCGCCTTTCAAAAAACGTCGGACTTCCTTTGGCTTTAAATGCTGGGTTGGCGGCTATTTTGGAAAAGGATTACGATTATGTTGCACGTTTCGACGCGGACGATTTTTCATATCCTGAGCGCTTTCAAAAACAAATTGATTATTTAACCTCACATCCAGACGTTCAGGTCGCTGGTTGCTGGGTGCGCGCCGTGGATGATAAAACAGGAAAAATACTTTTCAATCTGTGTCATCCAGAACATCATGAAGATATTTTAAGGACTATGCGTTATAATTCCGCCTTTATCCATCCAGCTCTTTTGTTTCGCACAGAGGTTTTTCGTGTGCTTGACCGGCATTATAATGTCGATTATCGAATTGCGCAGGATTATGAGCTTATGGCTCGGGTCGTGAGAAAATTCAGAACAGCAAATGTTCCTCAGGTGCTCATGGATTATTCCTATCTTTTAGAAGGGTCTTCTTCTTTTAAAAAACGTCGTCGTCAGTTGTGGAACCGACTTAAGGTGCAAATCGGTAATTTTTCTCTGGCGGATGTTCATGCATGGATTGGCATTATAAAAACGGCGTGTCTTTTTTGTTTGCCGTTGCCGTTGGTGACAAAAATGAAGAAAAAACGGATTCTAGCGCCGGGAAATATCAAGTGAAACAATCTTATTCTAAGGCCAGCCCTATGATAGTTTGCGCGAAAGCTAATCCTAAAATCCAACGTTATGGCTTCATATCTTTTTTGTTTGCTATTGGCGTGTTTCTCCTTCCCTTCGATCTTGTTGCCGGCCCGTCTTTTTTTGGGGAATTTTCTGGCATGGCGAGCTTTTTCGTTTTTCTTCCTTTGATTGCTTTATCCATTCCGCTTTTGATGTTTCATCCCGCACCTTATCGCATTGCTGCGGAGACAAAATGGTTCATTATTCTTACTTTCTCGGCAATCATAATAAGCTTTCTTGTTAATGGTGCAAATATCGCCGATGCCAGTTTAAGGCTTCGTTCAGGATTTAATAAGGCATTGACTACGATGACTGCGTTTTCTTTCTGTGTGGCGCTAATGCTGCTTGCTGCACGGCTCTCGCAAAACCCGGAATTTTATAGAAAAGTTTTACTCAGGCCCACGCTTCTGGTTCTGGCCGTTGTGTTTCCCGTTTGCATTATTGAGATTGGAAGTTGGTGGATACCATCTATGGACGCGGTTTATGAGATTCTTTCTGATTTTTTCCGAGGAGGGGCGGTTTATTATCACACAATGGGGCGTTTGCAGGGGGTGTCTGGAGAGCCTTCTTTTCTAGCGCTCTATATGGGGTTCGTGCTTATTTGGGTTCTTTATCTTTTCATTTCTGCGCGCTCTTTATTGGGGCGTGTCTTGGGGTTTTTGCTTTTTATAATGTCTATAACATTTTTCATAATGACATTTGCCAGAACGGCTTATGTGCTTCTTTTCGGTATGATATCTTTATGGATTTTCATGCCCCTTATTTTAAAAGGGAGGACTTCTGAGAATATGCAATCTTTCTCGCTTTTGTGGAGCGGTGCTTTTTTTGTGGCCTTTTGTTTACTCCTTCTTCTTGGAAGAAATGAGACTGTGGCTGAATTTGTTGTAAGGGGAGATAGTGTTTCAAATCTTAGCCGTTATGCCTCCAATTATACGGCATTTGGGCTTTTTTTGGATAATCCAATTTTCGGGATTGGGTTGGGACAGTATGCGTTTCAAGCTCAAAATGAGCTCCCGTCTTGGGCTTGGAAAAGCTATGAAATCGTAAATTGGTTTACAAATCCGGATAAGGGGTGGCCAGGAGTTTTTTCAACGCCAGCAAGAATATCTTCCGAATTAGGCGTTGTTGGAGTGGTTTCGTGGTACTTACCCATAATTCATTTGTTTAGAAGATTGTTGTGCGTTACAAGAATTGAGCGGGTTCGCATTGGAGGACGACCTTCTTTGGGGGCGGCTCTTTTGTTGGGGATGGTGTATGTTCTTCTTTATGGCATAGCTCAAGAAGGTTTCCGTCAGCTTGGTGCTTGGATTGTTCTTGGTGCTGTTTCAACTTATGTAAGCATCCCTAATCCTGAGACGTTTTATGCACTTTCTCTGAAATCAAAGGCGCCTAAATCTATTAATTTTTTGTGTTAGATGTGGGTGCAATCAATTTAGTTGAAGATGTGACACACATAATGACCGAAAATCAGAAAAGCGATCAGAGTTTGTATGAATCCATGTGTGAGGATTTGCGCGCCACTAATCGTCGCAGCGGTTTCCCGTGGTTTATATTGTATCTTTTTTTGGTGCCGGGATATTTGATGATATTTCTTTATCGTGTTTCTTCTATATGCGCACGCAAGAAAATCTTTGGCGCAATGCTGGCAAGGCTCTTCTGGCGGATAAATGTGTTGTTGGTGCCTTGCGATATTAGTTTCAAATCTAAAATAGGCCCCGGGTTCTGTGCCCCTCATCCTTTGGGCATAGTTATTGGTGAAAAAGTTGTTATAGGTCGAAATGTCACCATTTATCAGAACGTGACTCTTGGCCTGAGACATTCCGGCGCTGGGCGCGATGCTGGCGAGTTCCCTGTTGTTGGCGACGATGTAAAAATCTTTTCCGGAGCAGTGATTGTCGGAAAAATTAGCGTCGGCGATGGGGCATGCATAGGAGCCAATTCCGTTGTAACGAAAGATTTTCCCGCTAACAGCACCGTTGCTGGCAGTCCTGCTCGCGTTATATCTTTAAGGGCTGGATAGTTTTATGGCAAAATGGAATCTAACGAGAAATAGTAAGGCGGTTAACGTTTCTTTGCGTATGCTGACGCTTGTCGCTAAATTTATATTCACTTTGTATATAGGCCGATATTTTGCTCTGGCCG
>JAQUWX010000043.1 GCA_028692635.1 Alphaproteobacteria bacterium | reverse complement strand
CTTGGAGATGGAGCGAACAATGCTGCCATCGGAAATTTTATCGCCTTCTCTGATGATCCTGGCCTTACCCTCGTTCACCTTGATGACAGCGGAATAGGTACCGCCAGCGCCGGATATTCTCTCGATCGAAACATCGGATGAAGGAGTGTGCGCGCTTATAGCCGGAATAGGCGCTGGAGCAGGAGCGGAACTAGCCACCACCGGAGCGGCAGGAACAGGCAAAGGCCGTTGGAGCTGCGGCTCGGAAACGCTCTTAGGGAAAAGAGAGCTGGCCGAAATAGGCGTTATGGACGACTTTTCATCGCGCTCCTGGCGAATTTTAGAAAGATCCGTCAGCCTTTTCTCGATATCTATAAGGATATCTAGCTTAGCAATAGCTTCTCGCGCCGAATTAAGATCGTCAAGATTCACATCCGAACTGTTCACGCCAAGACGCTTGACCACGCCCTTGATGGAATCAGGAACCTTGCCTGACTTCACGCTGGAAATATCGCTTTTATCGTCATCCGAAAAATCGCGCACGACAGCGCTGTTAGGAACAGAAGACATAACTATGCCGCTGTTGGATGGTGTCGCGCTTGTTTTTGCGGCATCCTGCGCAAAGGCAGGAACCGATAAAACCGATAAAACGCCCAAGATAGTGGCGAAATAAAATTTAACGGCGATTTTCATAAATCACTCCTTCAATTGTCCAGGACCCTCTAGTCCCACTTGTAGAAAAGCTCATGGACGAAACAACGACTCCTGGAAAATCCGAAAAGAACCCCGTCAAGCTCCAGGGCAATACTGGCGCAACAAGGGTAAAGGAACGCTTAACCCAGGGAGCGGGAGGCGGAGACCAATCCCCGGCAAACCCCGGCGGAGACGGGGGCAGAGGATCTTCTGGCGCCCGACTTAGGGTTGTTCCCCAATTTTGGCCCAAAATACGCTTTGTGACATCGGCAACCTTAAGCAGATCCTCATGTCCCCGAGCCTGTGGGGCAGTAAGCTGAATAGTCATAGCGGCGCTTGTCCCGGACTCCGAAACAGACGCACCGGCAGGTATTCCGGCATAACCGCTTACGTGTTGCCATGTAACGGAAATTGACGATCCGTCGCATTTAAGAGAGCTAAGACTCCAACCCACGACCACAGCTGGAACTTTTTTAAGCCCTTCCTGGCATGCCGCCACTATATCCAGAGGGAGCGGCAGTTTTTCCCATGTTCTTTCCGGCGGAGGATACTCCACAGCCTGCTGCTGTAGAACGCCCGGCAAAAAGCTGCGGGCTTCTTCCTGAGCCTTTTCCATAATTTTTATTCTAGCAAGACGCTCAGCTTCCTGCCTCGCAGTCTCTTCTTGGTAATACCAGCCAGCGGAAAGGACGATAAGAAGCAAAGAAACGCCAAGGCCGCCCCATATAACGAGTTTTTTGGGTAGCTCGACCGACTGAAGCCTTACATCGGCCTTATCGTTTAAAAGCAGCGCGAGCGGCAAATTGTCAGCCCCGGGAACGCTCCAAGCGTCTGGAGCGTATATACGCTGAAGTCCGCCAAAGCCTATTTCCTGAAGCAGACGTTCTTTTGCCTCTGCTTCATCAGCAAAGAAAAGATCGCCATCTGGAACGATAAGATCGTCGCGCACGACGACGACGACGGTTCCTTCGCGTGTAGTAAAAGCCCCAGCCCACGATCCCGGCTGCTGATTAGCTAGGCATGCGGCCAGAACCGGCATGCCCACATGCATATCCTGAGTTACCTGAGCCAAACCGAACTGAGGAACGCGTCCACTTTTATTGCGAACACGCACGGCATAAAAGGCGTCCTGCTGTCCTGATTGACGCGCAGCGTCCCGAGCCACCTGAGATATGCTACCCCCTGGACTGTTTTCCCAGTACAGGCCGGCCACATATTTGCGGCGTCCGACAGTTATTACGCCTGCGGTCATTAATTCTGCTCCGCCGATGGGACTTCAAGCACCTGAGGGGTTATGGCAATAAACAACATAGAGTGCGAGCTTGAGTTATTCACGCCGCCTCCGAGCAGATAATTGAAGGGATTAATCACGCCCTGCGATTTCTGAGAATACTGTTCATCGTCATATCCGCCGATAATCAGGGTTGACCCACTCTTAAGCAACGACTGCTGAACGAAAACGCGAGTGGACGTTTCAGGCAATTGAAGCTTGCTGTAGTTGTCGCCAGAACCGCTCTGGAAATCGACGACCTTCACGATGTCGATCAAGCTAAAGGAGTACTGAAGCATTATCCTGCCGTCATCCAGCAACCTCGGAGTAACCTGAAGCGAAAATCCTTCGCGGATAACGCCTGGAGTGACCGAGTTGGTCTGATAGTTGACGGTATTATTATTCTGAACCGACTGAACATAGGAGCGGTCACGGCCAACGCGGCGAGAAACCGGACGATTGTTAAGCGTGGTCAGAGGGAACTGAGCGACGCGAGTAGTATCGCCCACCTGCGACAAAGCGTCGAAGATAGGAGTCGCATTTGCGAACCTGTCAGTATTCAAGATCGCCAGAGACAGCTTTCCGCCGCCAGTTATCGGATACGTCGGAGCCGTAGGCCCAGCATAAGTCGCGCCGAAATCGGTCAGACGCTTTAAAGCCGCATCGAAAGTGGCGCTAAAGTCGTCGCCTTCGGTCAAGCTCACGCTATATATCTCGACATTTATAGCAATCTGTTTTGACTGCCGCTTATTCTCTTCCTCTATGAACTTAGCGACCGTGTGCATAACGTCAGGAGTGGTTATAACCGTAACGGTTCCGCTTGAGGGAGCAATAACAACGGTTCCAACCCCGCCTAGAATGGAAGTAATGGTCTTTTCCATCTCCTCCCAAACCTTCAACTCGACGCTCATCTCCGAAGACTGTTGAAGATCGTTAGTGCTGCTTCCGCCGCCTGCGACCGAGGAGCTAGAGCTTGAAGAACCGGTTTC
Organism: Alphaproteobacteria bacterium; assembly: GCA_028692635.1. Classification (GTDB taxonomy): domain Bacteria; phylum Pseudomonadota; class Alphaproteobacteria; order UBA9219; family UBA9219; genus JAQUWX01. The sequence continues at coordinate 12,436 of JAQUWX010000043.1, read as the reverse complement.
TTCTTTTATGCCATCCTTGATCTTAAGAACGCCTGGCAATGACTCGATCATAAACACCCGCGTTTCATAGCGAGATAAATTGATCGTAGCGCCATCGTAACGCCAGCTTATGCCGAAGTAGCCGGTAACATGATCGAGGAGACCGGACAAAGGCCCTTCATAAGCGATAGGCATGGTGCTTACAGGAGCGGTAGTGTTCGACGAAGGACTGTTTCTTGAATTTGTCTGCTCTGTACCGGAAGCGATGCGGACAGGCACGCCGGTCTGAACGCTTATAACGTTTGCGATTTCAGTAAGTGTCATAGGATCGCTTACAAGCAGAGTGACGCCGCGCTTAGTCTCAAATTTTTCGGGCAACGGCATACCGCGACGAAGCCTGGTGGACGAATTTCCGGCCCAAACCTTGTCGCTAACGGTAAGCGGATTGTATTTTTTCTGAGAAACGGGCTTCCGCGCTTCTTCGACAGCCTTGCGAGCCTCATCCGAACGCTTATCTATAACCTCGCGATACTTAGCGCTGTTACAACTTGCCAAAGTCACGGCCAACAGTATCAGGCATATATTCCGTAAAGACATCGTCATCCCCGCATCAATCGCTGATTAATCGTTGTAACTGTCACCGCGAGACTCCACCACAAGAACCGTCTGCCCGGCAGTTGGACTATTGTGAAGTCGAGCCACCGGCTGCGGCTTCGCTTCCTGGAATCCAGCCAGTATATTTCGCACCGCATCCTCGAAACTACCGGTAACGGATATCGAAGCCTGAATCGGATAGTCATATTCCGCGAGCCAGTTGCACTCGACCTTAGCTCGCTTTGCCCAGTCTTCTAAAGTCTTACGCAGCATATCTCCGCGATTAGCCGTCCACGTTTCCACGACAGCAATAGGCTGAACCGGCTCTGCGGCAGATTCGATCATGGGCGCGGAAGAAGGAGCAACTTCCTCCACCATTCCAGGAGGAAGCTGAAGAGTATGCTCGGAAACATTTTTAACAGGGGCTAAAGAAGGCGAAGAAGAAACGCCCACTGACGAAAGCGGCTGCAACGAAGGAGCGGTCGAAGCGGTTTGTCCAACATCCCCCAAAGCGGCAGATGACGTAGAAGCAACGGCAGCCGAAGGAGTTATATCCGCCGAGCTACGCACAATACGCACCATCTGACCTTGTTCGTGCATACCCAAACCAGCAGGCTTAAGCATGTCGCCCATGACTTCGCGCCACGACTTACCGCCGCGCCAGGAAACAGGGGTACTGAAAGGAACGTCACGATCGACCGAGAATCCATAATCCGGGGGCATGATCTGACGCAAGGCAACTGCCAGAGGAACTTTATTGGCAAACCCGGTTACAATTTTATCTTTGCTCAACGGCTTCACCGACAAATAATTTTCGCTCTGCGCAGCAAGAAGCGGCGTCGGAGCGGCAGCAGCTGAAGGCGAAGTCACAGGCACTTCCTCAGACTGAGCCACAGGAGCAGCCGCATCGGAAACGACAGGAGCAGCATTTCCGCCATCGATAACGATCGGAGAAATAACCTCTGAGTCGCGTGCGGGAGAGCGCAGCGCATTACTGGCAGGCTTTTGCGCCGGAGAAGAAAGGTAAGGAGCAAGAGTGGGGGCCGGCTCTGTCACCACGGAAGGAGCCGAAGTGCTTTCAGAGGAATCTGAAGGAGCAACCCATTGGAATCCCGCATGAGCCGAGGTTGGGACGCACATGACGCCAACAGCCAGCAAGCAAGAGAGAAACACAAAATTTGATATGGATGACGAGCGATGATACATGATCTTGTGCCCTTTACGAGGCGGTGAAAGAATGACGCGACGTGATTCTAGAGTAAGCAGCTGAATCGGACAACAATGTGCAGATGATCCTCGATCACCACAATCGCGCTGTGGCTTTTAAGCAACATATCATCTCCGACTCAAAACATAAAGCCAATTAACTTACGGAATTCACCGCGCACAGATTCATCCGTAATCGATCCATCTTCTTTTTGCCAACCGCTTTTTAGCGGGGCGCACCGACCCCCAAACCCAACACCGCAGTGCGCGCAGAGCTGATTCGAAAGTCATACCCCTGCGTTCTAACAGCCAGAAAGTTAACATAATGGAAACAGCTAGAATCAGCGTCCACATTCTGGCGTGAACCAGAAAAAGAAGAATAGCAAGGAAACAACGAGCATCCAGAAAAAAGAACCTGGCGGGCTTTTGAGTATTTCTCCAATGCAGATCCATTACAAGAATCTCCCTGTCCGCAGCTTACAGCGTCCCGAGCGGGATCTAGCTCTCATCGTAATCGCCGCTGAATTCATCGATATTGATCTTATCGAGATCGAGACCTTCTTTTTTCTCGTCCGCGAAAAGGTCTTCGCCGGAGAATCCTTTGGTAAGAAGCAGATAAGCCCGTTTATCTATAAGACCTTCTTTAAAAGCCTTGTTAGCGGATTGCTCCATCGTCTGACCATAGCGCAGCAGCAAACGTTGAGTTTCCGTCGTCCATACATCTGGGGACATATCCAAAAGTATCTCGCGCACATTATCGTCAAAAACCATATATTCGCGCAAACCGATACGTCCGCCGCCTACTTTTGGAACAAGCGCCTGAGTTACGATCATGCGCAAAGTCTCCATCATAGCGTATGCGCGCTCCGTACGTTCAGCAGGTTCGAAAACGCTTATGACGCGACGGATCGACGCAGCGACGCCGATAGTATGCAACGTGGAGAAAACAAGATGTCCGGTCTGCCCGGCCTCGATAGCTGCCGAAACGGTTTCACGATCGCGAGATTCGCCAACGAGTATAATATTGGGCTTGCGACGCAAAGCGTTCCGCACACCGGCGGCAAAACTTGGCAAATGGCGAGGAATTTCCGTTTGAGCGACCAAAGAGCGCGGCCCCGTAACCGAATCATACACATATTCGATAGGAGCCTCATAGGTAAGCATCTTGCCGCAACCTTGCTCGCGCTCAATAAGCATGCGGCAACCGGCGGCAAGAAGAGTGGTCTTACCGCTTCCGGTAGGCCCCGTAACAAGCACCAACCCTTGTCTCGGCGACCAGTTATCGATTATGGCCTGCTCTATCCCTAGATCCTTCATAGTGGGAGGAAGGTTGGGCAAACTGCGCATGGTAACCTGAACCGAATCGCGGCCCCGACTTAAAATCGCAGTGATATTGGTACGGAAACGATAGCGAGTATTGCGATCTGGCCTGATTTCATAAGAAAGATCGAGATCTTGCCCCGCCGCCAGCTTAGCCAAAGCGTCCGGTCCATAAATTCTGACCAGCACGTTCGCCATATCGGCGGAATCCAAAGGACGGTTAGTGATTGGATAAAGGATTCCATCCACCTCGATATAAACCGGACGATCGGTTTGTATGGTAATGTCCGTAGCTCTCTTCTGAGCGCACCAAAGCAGCAAGCCATCGACATGGCTATCGAGAATCCTGAGTCCCTCATCGGGCCACACCCCAATATTGACCATATTGTCGATTTTGGTAGTTACCTTGGCGCCGTCGTCCATTTATCACTCCTTGGTATGAGTGCGGACGGTCCCGTAATCATGACACCGCGATCACCTATGCGCATCTCGCTGCCGCCGCCGGTAATACCGCGCTCCTCGTTAAGAGCATAAGGCGGAGAAATCATTCCCTGCGCCAAAAGCTCACGATATCGCACCATGCCGACGAAATCGTTGGTCATGCGAGTAAGATCGGACTCGAAGGTTTCTTGAGCTTGCTTGATTCCTTCTTCCCAACCTTCCGCAACCCACTTGCGCCACAAATTACGCTCTTCTTCGTCCTTGGGGAGCAACAGACCCGGAGGAGGATCGACCCGACCCCAGTCGCGCTCCATATACAAATGCCAGTCACGCGCAGCAGTCACGATTCTAGCGGCGCGATTTATCTTATAAATACGATCCGCGATCGCAGCTTCCTGACCGCCGCCATTAACGAGCACCGCCTGCTGAGCCTCAGAAACGACAGGAGGCTCAATCAGCAACCCGGACGGAGCCGCAATGAGCAACCGACGGAAATCATAAATCTTCATGAAATTGGTGTCGTATTCAGCCAGACGACGCTGTATCTCGAAAGTACGCGCAGCAAGTCCGCCGCGAGCGCCATAAGACAACGCCGCTTCGCGCAAAGCGTCTTTACGTATCTGCATTCCGCCAGCCGGAGAATCGTCTTTCTTAGGAAGATCCGTAGCGATATTCTGCTCCTGCAAACTAGCCATATCCGGAGGAGGAGGAGACGGCTCAACCTTGGATTTAACATCGCCCATAAGATCAATTCTCACAGGAGGAGGAGCATCTCCTGCCGTGCTACAAGCGGACAAAGCGGATAATGAAATCAGCGCCGCCGCAACAACCAGAATTTTTTTATTATCTTTCGACAGGAGCATAACGAATCTCAATTATCCCGTGTTGAGCATCAACAGATAGATCGGCCCTATGCCCGGCCTGCAAACCGATATCTCTCAATACCTGAATGATCGGCTGCTGGTACGCGTCAACGCTGACGACCAGAGGAACGGGAGGAACGGATCCCTTAATGCGGAAAGAAACATTGGCGTGCGAAGCAAGAGTGCGCACAATCTGATCGATGGGACCGGACCACTTTACAGTAATGGCTTTCGTCAAGTTTGAAGGAGCATCCGTATAATCAGGGACAGATTTCAAAGGAGTGCGCTGTTGCTCAATGCCCGATATATTATTCAAAGCGCGAGAAGCGGTTTCCGCAGCTTGCGCGACGCGCTCTCCGATAATATCGGGTTCAGTTGCGATAGGCTTCACTTCAAACGACTGCGCGCACCCGAACAGCGAGATGGCGGCAAGAGGCATAATAAACAAACTTAAATACTTGCAGTTTTTCATGTTTCAAACCCTGATTCGTCAAAAGTATTGGGAAATGTATATTCTCCTAAGGCTCCTGGCACAACATGGGTTACACCGGGTTACGGATAAAATGCAGCATAAAGCCCATAAGCGCCGCACACGGTAGCAACACCAGAGCACCTCTTAACCACATTCCGGTAAACAAAAAATAAATGGCCACCCCCAGAAGAGCGGCAGCGCCGATCCCATAAATAAGCGCGGCGTTAGGCACCTCGGCGCCTTTGTTTATACGGATGCTATAAGCAGGTTTAGAGGCAACGGCAGATGACGAGCGCTTTTCCACGTTTGCAGAGGAAGCTGGAAGATTTTCTGTCTGTACTAACTGGTTTCCCATTACCACCACCCCTAACGCGACAAATCAGCCAATATGGCGGCCAGCTTGTCCTTTTCCGGCCTTCCAGAAACAATCATAACCCGCCCGTCTTTTGAGCGATAAACGATGTACGGAGTAGCGCCGATATTCCAGCGATCGACCACCGTAAGATTGTCACGAATAGACTTCAGATACGAGCTATCAGCCGCTCCGGCCAAAGCGGTCTTGTCTCCGCTAACGTGCTTGTCCCAAGCCTCCAGAGGATTTTCCGACTTAAGCAGTTGAGCGGCCTGACGTTCTTCCTCAGTACCGGTATTTGCTATCGGAATAAATTTTACCTGCACCTTACCCTCGGCCACAGGACCTTTAATATCCTTCCACATATCGTGGCAAGCCGGGCAATCGGTGCTGACGACGACATTAAGGCGACCAGCCTCCATGCGCCCGAACACCACGCCCGAAGCAGCCCCCATTTCCTGGATTAGCTTTTCCCCAAGAGACGTAGCCGCCGCATTTTCCGAAACGCGTTTTGAAGCGTTATTATAAAGCTCTGCGACTTCTTTATTCGAAGCGATCAAAGCGTTTATCTGCGGCCCGCTGACACTGTTGCCGTCGCCGGTAAACAGAGCGCCAACCATAGCGAAGCTTCCGTCGGCAGGAGCATAAATAACCTGCGTATGATTATTAAGGCTAACCAGCCAGCCAAAAATACCGGCGCGTTCCCCGAGGTAGTAAGTCTTAGCCCCCTTTTTAGAAAGATCGGCAATGACTTTTATCTTAGATATATCTGGAGCCGGGGTCTTAGCGTTAAAAACCGGAGGAGCCGGGGTTTCCAACGGAGGTTTTGCGCCAACCGCGATTTTATCGTCGGGCGCAGCCATAGAAGAATGAGCGAAAAGAACCAAAAACAGAGCCAGAAACAAACGCATCATTCTTCTTTGTCTCCTTATAAAATCCAAGAGGAATTACGTCTTTTTATTTCTGCGCATAACGCTTAGGAATCGCAGCGACCTTATCATGCCTGATAAGTCCCTTTTTTTCCATGGCTGTTATCACCTTGGCAGCATAACGATTGCCAAACCCTGGAGTAGCCGAATGATATCTGGCGATCCCGCCGTACAAATCTCCGGCTTCCGTGATTTTTTGCCTTAAAATCCAGGCCGCGACATGAACGTTTACGCATCCATTATCCCGCACCCAGGTTTTAGCAGTGCGCTGATCCACCCGCCAATGCTTGGCCAAAGGAGTCAACCACCGCGAGTTAACCTGCATAGGGCCAAGATCGAAGGTTCCATTGGAATTCGGACCGACTTCCTGACCTATACGGCCAGATTCGACATGCATAATGCCGATCATAACCGCAGGCGGCACCTGATAAGTATTAGAGGCCAACAAAAGACAGGCCGCGAGAGTTTGCATAGCTACCATAAGGCCTCACTGCCATCCTTGAGTTTCAAGTCCGGCGATTTCCGGAACCTCGAGATAAGTCGCCAGAGTGGCCAGCATAGCCATCCTCTGATTAAACGCCTGCCACACCTGAACCATAGGCACGACATTCCCGTGTTGAGCGAAATAAGCGGTGCGCTCTTCGGGGTTCATATAAAGCAGCCGATCCGCCTCAGCATAATGGCATTCGGTATAAATCTGCCCGGCAGCCCTGAGAATATTCCAGCACAACATGCGCCATTGCTCGGGAGTAGTCCCGGCAGGAGCCAAAGCCCTTGTCATCTGATCCGAAGTTTTAACCAAACGCTCGGCCACTTCCGCCAGCAGATTATGCTCGGCGCGGCCAAAAGAGTATTGAGCGACAGCCCCGATGACCGGAACCATGGACTCCATCATCTTAGCGCGAAAAGCGCCGACAGTATTAGGAGCAGGCTCTCCGCCCGCGGGTATCTGGCTCTTAAACTTTTCCTGAAGCGTCGCCGCGATAGAAGCTAGTCTTTTAGCCTCCTCGACCGGCAAAGCCCGGTTTGTGGCGCGATAGCTGGCGGCAACCACCTGGCTGGCGGAACCGGCCAAAGCCCAGCGAACCCAGGCATCGACGTTATCCTCACCAGCGCCCATCTGAGCGGATAATTCGCGGCTAAGAACGACAGTGCTCTCAATCAAAGAAGAGAAAGCCTCTGAATTCAGCCCATTTGTGGGCACGCCATCCTCTCCGGCAGCAGCGCCGGGAGTTTCAGCCAAAGCCTGCAACAAAGGCATGCCTACCTGACGGAAGGCAGCCAGAAGCGTCTGCATGCTGGCATTACTTGGGTTCTTGTCGTTCGTTTGATCAGACATAGTCAAAAGCCATATAAGAATTAAAACTACTTATGTTTGCCCCGAACCGGAAAACAGGCGAGGGCCGAGGCGGAGGTTAAGTGCGGTACCGAAATAACGCAATAGCCAGCAAGCCTTTTACCATACTGACACCAAATTACGATACAACCGTAAACACAGGGGTAAACACTGGCTATCTAGTGGTAAAATAATCAACAAATTGTAAACGCTCATAGAAACATAGGAATTGGTTAACCATAATTAACCAACATTTATTTATTCCACATAAGATTAATTTGAGACATTTACCTATTAAGCAGAAGCTCCATTGCTACAAGTCGCTACTCCAAGCCACCTTGCCCTGGAAATCGACTTACTTCAATTGCTGTACAGAAAGAACAAAATCGTCAAATTCCTTTTTGACGCCGTCGCGATATGCCTCGACCTGTTCCCCACACATCCTGGCCTGCTGAGCCACCTCAGCCTGAGTAGCCGTAGTAGTTCCCCCGAGATCGGTATATTCCCGGCTCGTCAAACACCCTTCCCGAGCGATCTGCCGCGCCTCAGCATAACTCAACCCACCCGAGCAATTGCCGAAGAGAGAAACATCCACACCTCTGCTTTCGACGTTTTTACAGACATTTTTCTGCATCTGACAAAGATCCTCAAACCCGCTAATCGAGCAATTAGGCCTGGTATGCTCCGCAACGAGCTGTAAACACTTCCGCATAACCGTCCCGCGCCTGGCTTCTTTTATGTCGAATTCCAACAAAGCCGGGGATTGATTTGCGTCGTTCGCGGCATCCCCGACAAGACGCGTAGTCGCAAATCCGTTAATCGTGTAACAATAATTGACCGCAGCCAGAAACAGCTTCTTCTGCACATCCTTCTCTTTGGATTTAAAGTTCGGCGCAGGTCCGCTGGGTGCAACAAAATCCAGCGTCCCAAAAACAGTGTCAACACGCCTGTCGGCTTTTATAAGCGCAGGAGACTGATCGTCCCCGATGCATTCATCATAGTTTTTGGCTTTCCGTCCTCCGTTGTTCATAAAATCGGATGGAATTCCCGTCTTAAGAACACACTGCGCATTCTTCATCTGCGCAGCGCTATCCTCCACGCCATTTATGCACCTGTTGCCATGCCCGGCATCGGGTCCCAAACACCCGGGAACAAATTCCTGTTTGCCTTTAAACGCAAAGTCATATGTGTTCCGCGATAGAAAATCTCCCAAAACATCCGCGTATATCTTCGTTATGTTCTCTAGCTGATTTGTCGTTACAATGTGGCATATAAGATTGTCTCCCATCGAAGTGGAAGCTTTCCCAAGACCAATTTTGGCCTGAACCTCGGCTGTAGCCAAACTTAAATTGCTGTCCACAATAGCCTGCGCCCACCTTGCCCCAGCCTCAACCAAACCGGCAGAAGATGTCACCACAGATGCAGCGGTAAACTTTATATCTCGCAAAATATCGCCGGCAAGGAGTCTCCAAATATCTTCGGTCTTATTTGCTATTTCGGAAGAATTTTGCGCCGGGCCATCCCTGCAAAGTCCGCTCGGGCACAACTCTTGAGCATACGAAGGAGAAGCCAAAACAATCAGCGCCAAAAAAAAGATTGGCAAAACAAATTGTCTGATGCCACTTACTTTTTTGTTACACAATGCTTTGTCCATATTTGCCCAACCTGCGGTATTTAAGACTCGCACAATCATTTTTCGGCCCCGCCAAGCTGCTGAACCATGAGAACAAAAGCGTCATACTCTCTTTTCGCATTAGAGCGATAAGCCTCGACCCTTTTGCCGCAGCTCCTGGCATATTCCGCCACATCGGCCTGCGAAGCAGTAGTGGTGCCGCCAAGACCGATATATTCTTGATTGGTAAGACATCCCTCGCTGGCGATCTGCCTGGTTTCAGCATAACTTAATCCACCCGCGCAATCGCCGAACAGACGCACGTCCATGCCATGCGCTTTTGCATTACTGCAAATATTGTTCTGCAACTTACAAAGCTCTTTAATTTTGTCATTGCCGCCCGAGCAATCGGGCCTGGTATGCTCCGCAACGAGCTGTAAACACTTCCGCATAACCGTCCCGCGCCTGGCTTCTTTTATGTCGAATTCCAACAAAGCCGGGGATTGATTTGCGTCGTTCGCGGCATCCCCGACAAGACGCGTAGTCGCAAATCCGTTAATCGTGTAACAATAATTGACCGCAGCCAGAAACAGCTTCTTCTGCACATCCTTCTCTTTGGATTTAAAGTTCGGCGCAGGTCCGCTGGGTGCAACAAAATCCAGCGTCCCAAAAACAGTGTCAACACGCCTGTCGGCTTTTATAAGCGCAGGAGACTGATCGTCCCCGATGCATTCATCATAGTTTTTGGCTTTCCGTCCTCCGTTGTTCATAAAATCGGATGGAATTCCCGTCTTAAGAACACACTGCGCATTCTTCATCTGCGCAGCGCTATCCTCCACGCCATTTATGCACCTGTTGCCATGCCCGGCATCGGGTCCCAAACACCCGGGAACAAATTCCTGTTTGCCTTTAAACGCAAAGTCATATGTGTTCCGCGATAGAAAATCTCCCAAAACATCCGCGTATATCTTCGTTATGTTCTCTAGCTGATTTGCGTTCACGATATGACAAAGAAGATTATCTCCAGCGGTAGTGGTGGTCTTCCTAACAGCTATAAGAGCCTGAGCTTTTGCCAAACTCTGCTTCAAATTATTATCGATAACCGCCTGAACGAGTCTGGTTCCCGCCTCTATCATGCCTATCGACGAAGCAACTATTGCGGCCTTGGTTTCCCCTATGGCGGGCAGAATTTTTTCTTTTAGAACATTTTCTATGTTCACTTCGTTTTGATAAACCAAGTACAAGTTTGAAGTGACTGGATTTCCGGTTCTGCATCCACCGCGGCACAAAGTCTGCGCCCATGCATTTGAAGATGGGATAAGTAATATCGCCACCGCAATAACAAGCGAAAGAACCGTCCTGTTTCCGCTTTTTATTTTTAAATCATGCGAAGATTTGCGCATTTCACACCTTGTCCGCTTCACTGCTTATAGGGGAATGAATAACTATTGTTGTAATTATTGATTTGGCCTTTTTTCTCCAGCCCTCCGAACATCTCCAGAATATTTCCTGGCACAACAAGTTTTAAGGGATCCATAGGGAGCTCGGTCCAGGGTTTAATCTGCAAATTGCATTTTTCGATTACTTTAAAGGAGTTAAGATCGCCCACCCCCATATTTGCAACGACACATTGAGCGCCGCTGCTGTCGCACGTCAACTTGCCTATTCCATCATCCACAACTCCAGCCACTATGCTTTCAAAGGGGGTGCTTGGATTGTTTAAATAGTCAGTTATCATCCCGGAAACGCTATCGCCGAAATAATTTGATATAAGGCTGTCCACGCAATATGTATTTTTCACGGGCTTTGGCATTATAGCTTTATCCATTTCGGCATGAGCGGCCTGAGACGCTGAAAGAGACCCGCGATTAAGAGCCTCGCGCAAAGAAACTTTAAGCTCATTTTCTAAATCGCTACAGTCGAGCTTTTTATTGGCGGCAGCAAAAGCATCTCCGGCGAAAACGGAAGAAATCAGGGCGCAAACAACAACGACGCGGAATCCCTCCACGGGCCGCCTGATTTTGCTTTTGAGCATCTTCAACATTTTAAATTCCATCCCTTATGTTCTCACTGTTTATAGGGGAATGAATAATTATTATTATAATTATTGATCTTGCCGCTATCTTCCAGACTTGTGAACAATCCAGAAATATCGCCCGGAATAGTCATGGCGGAAATCTGCTCTATAAGCACCTTCGCTTTAGGATCGTTACATTTCTTTTCAAATTCTAGAGCATAATTCACGGCGCCTGGAGTAGTGGCAAGCTTTGTGCAAATCTCACCCTGAGCCTCCTGCGAACACTTGTTATCATCGATGGGGCCCATCACCGCAGAAACGGCATCGGTTGTGCCAGTAACTGGACCCATAGCCTTAAGAAAATATTCTGAGATAAGATTGTCTATGCAGTACTGCTGTTTTACGAGCACTGCTTTCCCGTTTGAATCGAGTGGCTTTGCTTTATCGATCTCAGCGTGAGCCGCCTCAGAAGCCTTATAAGCGCCATAAGACAATGCTTCCTTAAACCCGTTCAAGAAAGACTCCGCGGAAGAAGAAATCATCGTGCAGGTATCGACGACCTCTTTCTTATCGTTAATCTCGCTTGCTGGCATGCCCGCATTGGCAGGAGCGACCATAAGAGAAATAAACGCCGCACACATGATGGAAAAACTTAGTTGCCGCCCTACCGTTATCATCGCGCCTCTCTTGATGTGCAGTAACCTTATTCAATAATGACACAAAACCATTTTTAGCAAAGAGCTAATTTTACGCCCCGAGTCCGAGATGCGAATCTAATTGCAATCAGCAACCGGCCCCAGATAATCCGACGGATCGACCGAACATTTATCTCCGTTATCTTTGGTTCCATATTCGAATGGACAGCTATCCAGACTATCGCTTTCCGCTGTTTCGGTCATACCAAAATGCAAATGATCTGCGGTAGAGTATCCAGTGCGCCCGATGGTGGCGAGAGGTTGACCGACCGCAACCTGTTGACCGATATAAACAACGATAGATCCTCGCTGTAAGTGGTGATAGGTGGATCTTACTCTGACCCTACTGCCATCCTGCTTCACCACGATTCCATGATCGACGCGAACCCAGTTACCGAACCCGTTGCCATCGCCACAAGAACAATTATTGCACGAACAACCATCATAAACCCAATCGACCACTCCATTTCCAATAGACTTAATCTGCGTGCCGTTAGTAGCCTTAAGATCTATTCCTGGATGGCCCTTTCCGAACAGACCTTTATCTCCGTACGCGAACCCAACAAGGCACCAAGCCTCTGAAGGCGGAGCAAACCCATTAACAGCCGCCCCAGTTCCGC
>JAQUWX010000103.1 GCA_028692635.1 Alphaproteobacteria bacterium | reverse complement strand
AACGGCACAGTAAAAGACCCAACCAAGATCACCAAGATGCAGGTTGCTGCCGACGTTAAAGAATAAGATGCATGAGTAAATCTCCGGTTCATGTTTTCGGCGGTGGCCTTGCCGGAAGCGAAGCTGCCTGGCAGATTGCGGCTAATAATGTTCCTGTAGTTCTGCATGAAATGCGGCCTTTGCGCTCGACTGACGCTCATCGCACCGACAAGCTGGCAGAGCTGGTTTGCTCTAATTCTTTGCGCTCGGATGACAGTGAGTACAATGCTGTGGGGTTGCTACATGATGAGATGCGGCGGTGCGGCTCTTTGATTATGGCGGCGGCGGACGCGAATAAAGTTCCGGCTGGAGGAGCGCTGGCCGTCGATCGTGAGGCTTTCGCAGCAACCATAACGGCCAGGATATCAGAGCATCCTTTGATTTCGTTGGTACAGGAGGAGCTTAAAGAGCTTCCGGTTTTGGTTGAAGATGGCGATCCAAGCGGTTGGGATAGCGTGATTATTGCAACTGGGCCGCTGACTACGGAAACTCTGGCTGAATCTATCAGAAAATCTACCGGGCAGGATTCTCTGTCCTTTTTCGATGCTATCGCTCCTATCGTTCACTTCGACAGCATCGATATGAGCAAAGCATGGATGCAATCGCGATACGACAAGATCGGTCCCGGAGGCGGAGCTGCTGATTATATCAACTGCGCGATGGATAAAGACCAATACGAAAATTTTATTCGCGAGCTTGTTGCCGCTCCTAAAACCGATTTCAAGGAATGGGAAAAAAGCACTCCGTACTTTGAAGGATGCTTGCCTATCGAAGTGATGGCTGAACGCGGAGTGGATACTTTGCGCTATGGTCCTATGAAGCCTATTGGGCTTACGGATCCGCACAATCAGCGCAGACCTTATGCGGTCGTGCAGTTGCGGCAGGATAATGCGCTTGGCACAATATATAATATCGTCGGATTCCAGACCAAGCTTAAGCACTCGGAGCAGACGCGGGTATTCCGCATGATCCCCGGGCTTGAGAATGCCAATTTTGCCCGGCTTGGCGGATTGCATCGAAACACGTTCATAAACAGCCCTCTGGTGCTGGACGATCGCCTGCGCCTGAAATCACGCAAGAACATCCGCTTCGCAGGACAAATAACCGGAGTGGAAGGCTACATAGAATCCGCTGCCATGGGACTTATCGCAGGCCGCTTCGCTGCGGCAGAACGCAACGGAACGACACTACCCTCACCTCCGCGCACGACGGCTTTGGGAGCGCTGATCGCGCACATAACCCAAAACGCCAACGCGGAGACTTTTCAGCCGATGAATGTGAACTTCGGATTATTTCCGCCCATCACCACAGGCAAAGGCGGACGAGATAGAAAACTTGCGTATACTAACCGCGCTAAGCAGGATTTAGCTGAGTGGGTTTTGAAAGCGTGATCATTACATCTTGTAATGACTGGCTGAAAAGTTGTTTCTGGCTTTAACCTTTTGATCAAACGATGCCCGGCTTCCAATTCCTACGTCCCGGACAAAATCATACGCCGCAAGACCGACAACAACTACCGCAGCTCCAACGGCAGCAATACCAAGAGCATGAGTAAATCCAGGCTCAGCAGCAGCAAGCCGCGCCGTGTTAACATTCATAACTTCAATCACTTTTTTTACTGCATGAGTTTCTTTAAACGCAGAACAAGTAAACATAGGAACGGCTAATCCCAAACCCAACGCAATAACTTTGGAAGCAAGCTCTGTTGCGGCATACTTAAACCCAGCCTTAAGCGCTTCTCTTTTTTGAAGACTATCAAGAAGATCTCTGGGGGAAACGTGCTCACGATTCATCAATATATCTCCGTTTAATGCTGGGGCAGATTGCTGAAATTTTTGTTTTAAATCGATTACTGTTTATATCACATAGCAATTACTTTCATAAGTTTTTAGTTTCGCGCATGCAGGTGTATTGGGGTAGATTTATGGCTCAACCCATTGAAATTAATCGGATTTTATTGATTGTTGTTGTTTACTTCGGTAACGCCGCTGGTGTTCTCTCCGTTCCCATTCTCAGGGGAAAGCTCTTTGCGGCGGATGCGGACCGCTGCTAATACGCTCTCAAGGCCATCAAGCTCTACCAGGATAGAGTTGGCTTGTTGCCAGTGCTGGTCCCTTAGAGACTGCATCAAATCTATTATGCCTTGTTGCAACGATTGTCCGGCCTTTTGCGCCACTCGGTCGCAATCGGTGGGGGCTATGGCCGCCTCAACCTCGTACAGCAATTCGGATATCATCGGATTGGCCGCTTCGGCTTCATCGACTTCGCGCATGTGAAGCGTCAGCCAGTAACGCCCGCGTTTAAGCGGCTCCCGCAGCGTGTCATATGCTTGGGTTAGCGCTTCCATCTGCTTTTCTGCGTTGCCGCGCTCGCCCGAGCCGCGAATTATAAATCGGGTCGGATCAAGCGTGCGCTTGAGAGTTTCATACTGTTTATCAAGTAATTCCTGATCGATATCTATGCGACGCTCTATGCCAAGGCGCGCAAAGTGGTCTATGTCTCGGACCGGCTGTATGGTGCCGCAGTGATGGCAGAACAGCGCTCGCGCCGATACTCCCTTTTGGCACAGCCAACAGGTTAATTCTCCGCCTACTCTGTTTGCACTACAGGTGAATTCGTTGAATTCAATTACGTTAGGCATGCGCCCTCTTTTGAAAAAAGCCTTGAAAACACCAATATCTTAACCAAACCAGCATGCCTCTGGTATGACCGAATATCTTGATGATTTGCGGCTCCCAAGCCCTATATATCCTTAGAATAGCACAAAAATGGCATAAAGCGGACACAAAATATGCCACCACTCCAATATAAATCCTATTACTTGCTTGAATCTATGGGTCCCAATTGTGCTAGTATCCCCTGAGATCAAGCGCATAGTTTCGCTAGGTCAATGAAAATAGTCAAAAATCCATAGTTTTACATCGGGTGACAGAATAATGCCTGAAGTTCTTTTTGCTGGCCCTGCGGGGCGTCTCGAAGGCCGTTACAGTCCGGGAAAGTCCCCTACTGCCCCTCTAGCCATTATACTGCACCCTCATCCGCAGCACGGCGGCACCATGAATAATAAGGTGGTGTACAAACTTTATAACGCTTTCGCAGAGCGCGATTTTTCTACTCTACGCTTCAATTTCCGTGGCGTCGGTCGCAGCCAAGGCACCTATGACAGAGGCGAAGGCGAGCTTAGCGATGCCGCTTCAGCTCTTGACTGGTTGCAGGGCGTTAATCCAAACGCTCGCAGCATCTGGGTCGCCGGATTCTCGT
>JAQUWX010000001.1:61922-67136 GCA_028692635.1 Alphaproteobacteria bacterium | reverse complement strand
ATAGGGAAAGTCAGATGGCTTTTGATGAAGTTGAGTTTCCGCTTAAGGCGGGGTTCGGCGCTAGCGCTGCTACTGCTTTTTCGACGGAAATAGTTGTGATCGATGGCGGTTATGAACGGCGTAATCAGGCTTGGAGTCAGGCCAGGAAAAAATTCGATGCTAAAACAGGCGTGCGCAGCAATAGCGATGCTATGGAGCTTGCGGCTTTTTTTCAGGCTCGGAGAGGGCGCGCTCGCGGATTTCGCCTCAAAGATTGGAGCGATTTTAGTAGCGCGGCGGATGGCGTTAGCTCTCCTTTGTGGAGCGATCAGGTTATTGGGGTCGGGGATGGCGTGACTACCAGCTTTCAGCTTTTGAAAAATTATGGCGGTAGTGGCGAGGTTTATCAGAGACTCATTAGAAAGCCGAAAGACGGCAGCGTAACTATAGGCGTGGCTGGGGCGCAGGTTGCTGAAGGATGGAGCGTTGATGCTACCACTGGGATTGTGACTTTTGTTTCTCCTCCCGATGGAGGGGCCAGCGTTGTCGCCGGTTATCGGTTCGATGTGCCGGTTAGGTTCGATACAGACCAGCTTAGCATCGTCAATAAAGACGGAAATCTTTTTTGCGCGGACGTTCCGCTGATAGAGATTAGGGTTTAGTAGAAATGAAAACTGTTTCGGACGCTTTGGGCGAGCATCTTTGCTCGGATACTACTCTTGCCGAGTTGGTGAAGATTACTCGTGCGGATGGAGTGGTGAAGGCATTCACCACGTTCGATCGCGATCTTACCGTCGATGGTGTCGTTTATGTCGCGGATGGGAGCCTCTCTACGGAGCAGCTTCCCAGCTCATCTGCGCTTAAATCCAAGGATTTTACCGTTGTCGGAATAATAGATAGCGAGTGCATAAGCGAAGCCGATCTTAAAAACGGGGCCTACGATCACGCTCTTATAGATGTTTATGTTTGTAATTGGGCGGACGTTTCGCAAGGTTCTTTGCTTTTGCGGCATGGGTGGATGGGCGAGATACTATACATGGAAGGTAAGTATGTCGCGCAGCTGCGGGGGCTTTGCGATAATCTTAAGCGCCGGGTGGGAGATGTTTTTACTCCAGAGTGCCGGTTCGATCTCGGCGATGGAAAGTGCTCGGTAGATGTTGAGGCTATGGCGGTAAGCGGTTATGTGACCAGCGTTACCGATAATGCTGTCTTTGAAGATTATAACTGCGCTCAGGTGGATGCTTATTTTGATTATGGAAAAATTGTCTGGTCGAGTGGGGCCAATCAAGGGTTGAGCATGGAGGTTAAGAGTTGGAGCGGCGATTATAAGCAGTTTACTTTATGGCTGCCTATGCCTAATGCCGTCGAGATAAACGATGCTTACAAGGTTTATCCAGGGTGCGATAAGCGATTTTCTGTGTGTTGCTCAAAGTTTAATAATGCTGCGAATTTCGGCGGGTTCCCTCATTTGCCAGGATTGGCGAAGATTCTTCAGTATCCTGATAGTCACTGATTTTTATGAATCAAAATAATCATCGCGCCGATAAAATGATATTCGCTGCGCGGAGATGCCTTGGCGTTCCTTTTCATCATCAGGGGCGGCAGCCGGAGTTTGGTTTGGATTGTATCGGGTTGGTTGTGGTCGCTTTGCGGGCAGTCGGCGCGGACGTTCGGGATCAGCTCGATTATAGTTCGCGGCCAGATGGGATGAAGCTTGTCGATGCTTTGATCGAACACGGCGCAGTTAAAGTCGGAGATATCTCTCCAGCGGACGTTCTTTTGTTTCGTTACGATAATCAACCGCAGCATGTGGCTTTGGCCACTTCGGGCGATACCATGATTCACAGTTTTGCTCCTGCCGGGCGCGTGGTGGAGACTTTTATCGGCGATTATTGGCGCAGGCGCATGCTCGGCTCTTATCGATTTTCTCAATTGATGGAATAAGTTTATGGCTTCCATAGTTCTTTCTTCTATTGGCTCTATGATCGGCGGAGAAATCGCGTCCGGCATAGGCGGAAAGCTTCTCGGCTCTATAGGTAAAAGTCTGGGCGGATCTTTGGATAAAGATCTTGGGTTGTCTTCATCGACTTCCCGCGATGGGCCAAGGCTTGAGAATTTGAAGGTGCAGGATTCTCGCTATGGCGGAGGCATACCCGTTACTTTTGGTCAGGTTAGAGTCGCTGGAAATTTTATATGGGCTTCAGATCTTATTGAGACCAGCCATGAAGATAGCTCAAGCGGTAAGGGCGGAACGGTTTCCGGGATAACTTCGAGCACGCGTACTACTTATAGTTATAGCATACATTGCGCTATCGCTATCGCCTCGGGGGAGATCGGTGGGATAGAGACTATATGGGCGGATAGCAAAGTCATATATCAGGACGGACAATGGAAGTCCGGGATTGTGGGGAGCGCTACCATATATAATGGGACTATGACGCAGAGCGTCGATCCTCTTTTGCAGTCTTATATCGGAAGCGGGCTTGTGCCTGCTTATCATGGAACCGCCTATGTCGTGATCGAGAGCCTTCAGCTTGGTAATTTTGGCAATCGATTGCCCAATATCACGTTCGAGACTATTCCTGCGGGCGCGGAAATTTCTCCGGTTTGGTTGGGAAGCCTAGCGTCCGACATCTCTTGCATTCAGCATACTGTTAGTAGCAGAAGCATGGCTCCTTTGGTTATAGAGGGTAGCTCTACCAAAGTCAGGCGGGTGATTACGGGTGGTTTTAATTATCCTAATGTAACTTCATTTTTCAGAGTCGCTGAGTATGACGTCACCGATGATGTTCCGGTGGAGATCGCTCAGGCGCAGAGTCTCAGTTTTCCCGCTGTCGATATTCTGGATGGGTCCTGGAGCATGTCTCCCGATGGCCGTTTTGTCGTGTTTTATGTTTATGATAGCCAGGGGGATTACAAGACCCATATGGCTATTTATGACAATCAGTTGAGGCAGTTCGGAAATATATTAAGCACTAATTTTACCCCTGGCGATAATTGCAGGCAGGTGGCTTGGATAGACGCTCAACGATTTGTCGCGACGGAAAGGTCGGACGGTAAAAGAGGCGTGAGAGTTTTTGCTCGCGCCGGAATGGATATTGTCGAGCTTGGTTTTTTCGATGTGTGGGGAGCTGGGACTGCGACTACGCGGTTGCCGCTTTTTTATTCTCAGTTCACTCCTGTGTCGGGCGGGCTGCTTTATTATACTGCCGACTCTCAGAGTTATTTTACCACTCTATATGCCAGGCCCATTTTCTGGCGGAATGACGCTGTGGTTGCAGGGGAGCCTTATGTCATTACCGATAGTCACGTTCCGGGGACTGGGAGCGGTTCTTATACTTGCCTTTTAAATACAGCGGAGGGCGAGTGGACTTTGATATTCGTCACTTTGCCTTATATGAATTTAATTTCATTCCGGCCCGGGACTTCTTCGGTTGTTATTACTCGGCCTTGGCAGACTATAACTAATGTGGGGTTCCCTTATAGCGCTTGCGACGCTCCGGTTCTGTTCGGAGATCGGCTTGCTGTCGTTCAGAAAAGCATTAGCAGCACTCGCTATCGTTTGGCGGAGATCCTGCTGAAAGATGGGAGTTTTTCGTTTTCTGCCGGAAGTTTTATAAGCGGCGCTTTAGCTGGAGCGAGTTATTTTTGCGCAACGCGGCTCGATGGTGCGAGATTCCTTCTTCTCGATATGCGCGAAGTGCAGGATTATTTGCGGCTTGCTATTATAAAGCGCCGCAAGGTCGGAGATACTCTGGATAATGTGGTGGCCAATCTTTTGATGCGCGCCGGGTACGCTGAATCCGAATATGACGTTTCGGCTTTGGCGGACGTTCCTTTGGATGGGTATGTGCTTGACGATCAGATGAGCGCGGCTGCCGCTCTGGCTCCTTTGCAGGTTTATGAGCCTTTCGATCTTGTCGAGAGCGATGCCGTTCTTAAAGCTGTGAAAAGAAGTAATTCATCGGTGGTTTCTATTCCGTATAGCGAGGCTCGCGCAGTTCCGGAGGAGGGTTCTAAAATTCCTCCGGTCATAGAGAGATCTCGCGCTCAGGAATTGGATCTGCCGGTTGAGGTGGTTGTCGATTATCTCGATGCTTCGCGTGACTATGAGGTGGGGAGCCAGCGCGCAAGGAGGCAGGCTACACGCGGCGCTCGCAGCAAAGAAAAAGTATCGCTGCCGATAGTTTGCACTGCGGCTAAAGCTAAACAAATTGCGGAGAAAGGGCTTTTTACCGCGTGGGCAGAGCGTGAGAGCGTTAAGATATGCTGGTCGCGAAAATGGCTCGCGCTTGATCCAGGCGATGTTGTCGATCTTGGCAATGGGTTGATGCGGGTGATGAGCATCAATCTGAATAAGGGCGTGCTTGAGGCTAAGGGAGTTCTTGTTCCGGCTTCGGCTGTTACCAGTTCCGCTTCTGCGGATGGCGGACTGAAGACGGCTTATTGCAGTCAGGATATCGTAAGCAGCCATCTTTATCTTATGGATATGCCTCTTATAAGAACGGAAGACGATCAGCCAGGTGTTTATGTCGCTGTCAGCGGAAATCCCGGGTGGCCGGGTGGGTCGTTATGGCGGTCGGCCGATGGCGTTAGTTATAGCTCTATTGCCGGGTTTGGCTCTCCGGCTGTTTCCGGGATTGCTACTACGCTTTTGCCCGATCAGTCGTCTTGCTACATGGACTGCGCAAGCGTTGTCGGCGTGCAGCTTATGCAGGGCAGTTTGTCTAGTTGCAGTTCTGTCGAGTTGATGAATGGCGCGAATGTGGCTGTGCTCGGTTGTGAGATAATACAGTTTAAGACCGCCGTTCTTAAGGCTCCGGGATTTTATGAGATCAGCAATTTGCTGCGTGGAAGACGTGGGACTGAAGGCGAGACTTCATCGCATGCCGTGGGTGAGCGCTTTGTCGTTTTGACTCAAGGGACTGTGCAGTTCTTGCCTGCTTTGCTTACCGATAGAAATAGGCTGTGCTTTTTTCGCGCTCTTAGCAATGGGCAGGAGTTGGGCGGCGCCTGGGATGTTGAATTCACTTATGGGTTGAAGACTTTGCAGCCTTTGGCTCCGGCTCATCTTGAGGGGAGAAGAGCGTCCGGCGTGGGGAGCGATTTGACCGTTAGCTGGAAGCGTAGGGCTCGCAAGAATGGGGACTGGATCGATAACGTCGATGTTCCTTTAGACGAGCCGGTTGAGCTTTACGATGTGGAGATAATGAACGGAGACGCAGTTGTGCGTAC
>JAQUWX010000001.1:59991-61822 GCA_028692635.1 Alphaproteobacteria bacterium | reverse complement strand
AATCTTGCGTTGGCTTATTTGGTGGCGGCGCAGGCGCAGAAGGAAATTACTCATAATGACGCTTTGAATGATTTGGATTTTCTGACTCAGATTTCTGTTTTGGATCGCACTCTTAGCGTTCCGCCTTCGGCTCCCAGCACAGGGGATGTTTATATCGTCGGGGATTCTCCGTCAGGGGCGTGGACCGGGTGCGCGGGGAAGATTGCGGCTTACTATTCGGGATGGAAATTTAAAACTCCGGTAACCGGGTGGCGGGCTTGGGTTAGAGATGAAAATAAGGCGGTTTATTATAACGGGTCAGGATGGAAGTTGCTGGACGCTCCTTTCTTGGATGCAACTTTCTCCTGGAATCCGGGGACTGTTTCTAGCGGCAGTGGGATATCTTCATCGGCGGTGACTGTGACCGGGGCTGCGCTTGGAGATTTTGCGCAAGTCGCTGCTCCTTACGATTTGCAGGGCGTTATGGCTACAGCTTACGTTAGCGCGGCCGATACCGTCATTGTGAGAATTCAGAACAATACAGGAAGCAGCGTTTCGCTGGCTTCGGGGACTTGGCGCATTCGTGTGGCCAAGGCGTGAGCGGCATGGAAAATAAAGTCATAAAGATGGATGCCAGCGAGGTCGTCGATAGGCGTGTGCCTTTGGCGTTGATCTTCGCGGTTTTATTGCAGGCTGCTACGGTGGTGTGGTGGGCTTCCGCTAAAGAGCGTGACGTTTTTTTTATCAACCAGCGCGTGAGCGAGTTGGAAATAAATCTGTCCAGGACCTCTGGCGCGTACGGCCAAGTCGCCGAGCGTTTGGCCAGGATAGAAGAGCGTATGAGCGCTCAGATGAGCTCTTTAGAGCGCATAGAAAAACAACTGAAGCCGAACCGTCAGTAATAAGGATAACAATTATGGATAAAATTATGGGCGCCGGAGATGCTCTGGCGGCGTCGCGTATTCTTGCGCGGAAGATTAATCAGGACGGGATCGATATTATCAAAAAATTTGAGGGGCTTCATTTGGTTCCGTATCGCTGTCCGGGGAAAATATGGACTATAGGGTATGGACATACTCGCACTGTGCGATCGGGTATGAAAATATCTGTCGATCAGGCAGATTTGCTGCTTGCTGACGATATGCGCAGGGCGGAAGCCGCTGTTTTGAAGTTCGTTCGCGTTCCGCTTAATGACAATCAGTTCTCGGCTCTTGTGAGTTTCGTTTTTAACGTCGGGACGGAAAATTTCGAGAAATCATCTCTTTTGAAGCTGCTTAATCGTGGGTGGTATGAGCAGGTTCCCGCTCAACTTATGCGGTGGAATAGGGCTTCGGGAGAAGTGTTGGGCGGGCTTACTCGCCGTCGCGCTGCCGAGGGAAAACTTTGGAGCGCGTCTTGCGTTCCCTCTCTTAATCTTAACGATAACGAGCGGGAGGCTTAAGTTTTATGTGGGAATCTTTGATTGCTCCGGTTTGTTCGCTAATTGATAAATTGATACCCGATCCTAAGGCCAGGGAAGAGGCGAAGCTGAGATTGATGCAGGCGGAGGGACAGCAGGCTCTATCTGAAATTCAGGCGCAGCTTTCCGCTATCGTCGCGGAGGCGCAGAGCGCCGATCCGTGGACTAGTCGCGCCAGGCCTTCTTTTCTTTATGTCGTTTATGCTCTTATTCTGGCGTCTATTCCGATGGGCATCGTTTATGCCGTCGATCATTCTGTGGCAGGCAATATTACCGAGGGGTTTCGCGCCTGGCTTAGTTCTATACCAGAGCCGATAATCCAACTTTTTGGAGTCGGATACCTTGGGTACACCGGAGCTAGAAGTTTCGACAAGGTGAAGAAGATAGGGAAGT